>NVVG01000222.1 GCA_002402125.1 Moraxellaceae bacterium | reverse complement strand
ATAACTCACTTTATGTTAAGTAGATTAAAGTTCAGGTAGGATTAATTTGTAATTAGTGCTTCTACCGCCTGCATGGTCTTGAATCATGACGTTTTTAGTAATTAAGTCTTTAATATCTCTGTGAGCGGTGTCTTGAGAGCACTTACATATTTTTGCGTATTTACTTGTTGATAATTTACCAAAAAAGTCACCTAGTAACTTGTTTATCATATCGTGTTGTCGATTATTTAGGACAGTATCACGATGAATATCCCAGAACTTTGCTTTAACAAAAACTTTTGAAAGATTAACTTCTGTCGAGTTTAGAGCTTTAAGTAAGCAGTCTAGAAACCACTCTATCCAGTTTGTGATATCTAAACTTCCTTTCTGTGTATCTTCTAGAATTTTATAGTATGTTTTCTTGTCTTTTTCTATTTGACTTGACATACTGTAGAAACGTTGATTTGATTGATCTGCCCTAGCAAGTTGCATATCTGCAATTGCTCGAGCCATACGACCATTTCCATCATCCATAGGGTGAATCGTAACAAACCACAAATGTGCAATTGCGGCACAAATTACCGGATCAGTATCTTTGTCTGAATTGAACCATTGAATAAATCGCGTCATTTCTTCAATAACCAACCTAGATTGGGGAGCTTGAAAGTGTACTTTCTCTTTTCCCATAGCTCCTGAAATAACTTGCATTGGGCCAGCGTCATCTTTTCTATAGTCGCCAATAGTAATTTTAGTCATTCCACTTCTTCCAGAAGGAAAAAGAGCAGAGTGCCAAGAAAAAAATCGATCATGTGTTAATTGATCATTAAACTTTTGTGTTGCATCAAGCATCATTTCTACAACACCTTCAATATCTCTACTAGATGTAACTAAACCGTATTCTGACATACCTAATCTTCGAGCGACTGATGACCTAACTTCATCAGTATTTAGAAGCTCACCTTCAATTTTACTCGATTCAATTACGTCAGTCGTTAATGTTTCTAAGACTGCTTCCTCTTTTAGTTCGAACCCAAGGGATTCCATTTTCCCCAATAGTCTTCCCTGTTGGTTACGAACTCTACCGACTAGTTTTAGGAGTCTGTTACTATCCCAAATGAAATCTGGCCAATTTGGTTTTTGGTGGATATACATAAAGTTTTTTACCAAAAATAGATGTTATGCGGAGAATACACAATTAATATCCGTATTTTTTGCGGAGAATAGAATGGTTATTCTCCGCAGCGCTGCATAGAACATACGCGGATATTGGTTGAGTGTTTGGATTAACTCCGTATGATTGTCAGCAATTTTGTTCATTTCAGATCCGACATATCGTTCCATGTGATCATGTTTCCAGCGATGAATGTTCGTCCTAGGAATAACATTTTGATACTTTGGAGGTAGAAGTCCGTAATGAACTAATTCTTTGAGTGAAGTGTGATTGTCTCATAAACATAGAAGATACCGTTTCATTTAGGAAACATTTACAGAATATTAATATTCCTGAAAATGGCATGGGGTTAACCTCCTTCGCAAAACTCAGTCGGGTTGGTTATATGGTCTTCGCTTTTTCATTCTTTTAATCTCACAAAACATAAAAGACAAGTACAAAATTCGCCCGGCAGAAGCTGGGCGTTTTTGTTCGCTTGCTTTTAGCACTCGCAACACCGTGTTGAAAACCGTGTTTGCTTCGTTTGTTTTGTTCAACGACAGTCATTCTTTCGTTCAGTCGTTGCTTTTTTGTCCGCAAAAACTCCAAACGACCTTTCCCGAGGGAGCGTTTCTCTGTTTACCTGCCGTAGGCTTTTACAATCGTTGGTTAAAAGATCATTTTAGATTGTTGAACTGAAATCATTCTTCGGAGCAATACAAAGTCCGATTGAATTATTAAATTTAGGATAATATACAGTGTGGATAAACAACATATGTTCTTTATCCACTTGTTATGTACAATTGAAACCCAACTGTTCACCATCCTTATTCGTTTCTTTATAATTATGACACATAATATTCATGACTAGATTACTATTCATTTTTTTCATACTACTTAGTTGTAAGAATTCCTATTCCCAAAACAGTAACTGCTTGACATTTGATGGGAATAATCAACTTATTTATTCTTCAAATCAAGCACTCAATAGTATAAGCACGGGAGACTTTACTTTTGAAGCATGGATTAATGGGACTGTTAACCCTAACTCTCAACACCCGGCAATCTTTTCAAATCGAAATTCAACGACTGAAGGCACTACTTTTTTTTTTCATAGTTACTGGGGAGGATCAGCGTCAAAAATGCTTTGTGTTCAACTATTTGGGATGAATTATTTAGTTGTTAATAATGGTACATATGGTGCAGAAATTCTTGACGGGGCCTGTCATCACGTTGCTGTTACAAAAACCGCTTCGACGATCACCTTTTACGTTGATGGAATTCCTTTTGGCACTAGAGTAGTTAGCGGAACGCCATCTACAAGTTCGCCACAAACTTTATGGATTGGTAAAGATCATATCATCAACAGCACTTTTGATGGGTCAATTTCAACGCTGAAAATTTGGAATGTAGCACTTTCTCAAGAGGATTTAAACAAGAGCATCAACTGTGACTCTACTCTATTTTATTCTCCTGCGGCTTTCTGGAAGCTAAACGAAGGAACAGGTCAGTTAGTCTTAGAATCAGCTAGTAACACATACGACAACCTTGGATCAAATCAATCGATTGAAAATCAAGATCCCATATGGAATGGTCAGTGTTGCATTCAAGATACCATTGACTGTGACCAATATATTTATAACGTTGAACTGACTTTGCCCAACATTATTACTGTCAACATGGATAATATAAATGATGTTTTCACTCCTGTCGCAATAGACGGAATCAACAAAATGCATACGACGATATTGAATCGATGGGGTAATATAATGTATTCAACAGATGATCTGCTAATTAATTGGGCTCCATCAAATATATCAGAAGGTGTTTATTATTACATAATTAATTATACATCTTTCAGCGGAAGTCCAAAAACGGTAAATGGATTCTTTCATGTTATTTATTAAGATTTTTCTTTCCAACTAAGTATGTACATAACACGCGTTACACCCCAGTGCAAGTTCTCGCTTCGGATCATCACACAAACTGAACAAAACTATTCTTATCTTCGAAAAACAAATACTAGTTTGGAACTGCACCGTTGTGTAGCGCCAAACGTTATGCACAATTAAATAAGATGCAAATAGGATTTGGATATAATGATGAATGGGATGAACTAGAACCTTTTGTAACGTTCAAAGAATGTAAGGGTATGGAGGGCGAATTTCCTTTGCATAATGGAAAAGAAGACTCATTCGGACTCAAAGAGTGTGAATTAAGATTGATTTCAGGAAGTATAGGCTTAGATCAGTTCAATTCGATGTTTAGTAAAGGTGAAATTGATTTCGGCTCAAACTTCTTTATCTACATTATAGATAGTGATGGAGTTAATAGAAGGAGTTGTGGGATGACAGAAGTAGAAATTCTTGAAATCGGACTGAATAAAAATGATAAAACTTTAGGCTTAAAGATTTCCGGATACTTGTCTTGTTTAGAAAAAGGAGAGTATGGGTTGTGGAAAAACCGAATCGAGAATGGACTTAATAGGCTTGGGGAATGGAAGAATCTGCAGCCTGAAGAAATAATGGCTTGGTTAAGAATTGGACTTAGCTATAACTCAGGAACAAATGATCGCTCACATTTGAAAGTTGAGATCAACGGTGATGATTTGACAGAAGAGGATTACTTTTATTGCGCACTTGGAGAGGCTGTTAACGGACCTGGAGGATATTTTGGACTTAATTTAGACGCTCTCGATGATTGTTTTTGTGGTGATTTTGGTGTAAAAAGTGATTTTACTTTAGTTTGGAATAACCATTCGAATTACAAAAGATTGTTCCCTAAAAAGTTTGGAATAATAAAAGAAATTATTGAGGATAAAGGGCAAACCTTAATATTAAAATAAAATGTGTACAACAATCGCTAAAAAACATAAACCTACCAACCATACCGTTTTCACGTATTTTAGCGTAAGCGTTGGCAACAATACAAAACTATAAATACAACGAGAATATTAACACGAATAATAAAGAAAACTATGTATTTGGATAAAGATACTATGTATCATATTAAATTGAAGAAAGGGCAAGTAGGAAGGTATGTGCTATTACCAGGAGACCCATTTAGGACTGATATTATAGCAAAGTATTTAGATGACCCTATACTGGTAGCGCATAATAGAGAACATAAGACATGGACTGGAACTTTGAGCGGAGAGAAAGTTTCAATAACATCAACAGGTATGGGATGTCCTTCAGCGGCCATTGCAGTTGAAGAATTAATTGCTTGTGGCGCAGACACTTTCATTCGTGTAGGTACAGCAGGACGTGTTAATGAAGCATCGCAAAATGAAAAAATGATTGGTGGGATAATCACAGGAGCTGTGCGTGATGAAGGTACAACAAAGCAATATGTTCCCATAGAATATCCTGCAATAGCGGACCGAAATGTTGTTGAAGCGTTAGTTAATGCCGCAAAAAAACTAAAATACAATTTCGGAGAAGGAATTACGTATACAAAAGATTCTTTTTACAGTCATGTATTTCCTGATATGGTTCCTTTAAGTAAAGAGGCTATTGAAAAGAAAAGTATTTGGTCAAAAGCTAATATTTTACTGACAGAAATGGAAGCTTCAGGAATACTTGTTGTTTCTGCTTTGCGAGGATGTAGAGCATCAGGTATAATGGCTTTTTCTGATAATAAAGATCTAGAATCTAGTGTTGATATTACTGCACAAATTGCTTGTGAAGCAATCAAGAGTCTAATTGAAACAGATAAGTAAATAATTGAATTTCTTAACAATAAGTTGAAAGAGGTGTAGTTTGATTTACTATTTAAAACTTTATAATAATTCTTAAAAATATGATATCATTGATTGAATAAGGTGAAGATACTGTTGCCAACAAGGTGTATAATTCATTGTGGCATAGAGTTAAATCGAAGCTTAATTTATAAATTGTACTGATTTCGTTGTGTGTAATGACAAATATGAAAACACTTTTACATAGGATATTTATCTTGAGCATTTTACTTTTTATCTGTAACGATAATTCTGCTCAATCAGATAATTACATCGATTATTATAGAAATATTGAACAAGCCTATCAAAAAGGTGTTTTTATATCTGATAGTGACACAACTATTTTCTTTATGGAGAAAGCTTTTTCTTGCGTGTCTGAATCTTTTCCTGAAGATTTATTTGTTGTCGCACAAGCATTTTTAGATAAAAAAGATAAAATAAAATATTTTGAATTCCTTTTAAAATCAATACGCACAGGTATAGATAGCAGCGAGATTAGTAAAATCAATGCCTATTCATTTTTAAGTACTGCCCAAAAAAACAAATGCATTGACGCATACGAAAACTATCAATTTAATATTGATACTACATTGGCTCTGGAATTAGAATTAGTTCGCGGTAAAGATCAAAAAGTTAGATCCGAACTAAATAATTTTGATTCAAAAGAGAAAAGTGCAAAACACGTTAGATTTCAAGACTCATTGAATAGAGAATGGCTTATTTCTATCATAAAAACAAAAGGGTGGCCAGGCAGAAAAGTTGTGGGCAATTATAGGGCAAATATCCTTCTAACTCATCTAGATATGAATTGGTTAGAGGATAATTTCAACCTGTTAATAGAAGAAATCAAAAAAGGAAATTTAAGCGCCTCCATGTTAGCATACAAATTTGATCTTAATTCATACATGTATCTCAAGCAAAAGATTATTTATAACTCTTTAATGCCTAGTAACTTTATTCCCAATGCTGAAGGAGAAGATTTAAGAGCAATAAAAAGATGGGAAATTGGGGCATTAAGTAGAAAAGTTTGTGAAACAAGAAATTATAAGTTTAGAAAGTATCGACCAAAAACTTTTTAAACTAATGATGTCAAAATCAACTAAACTACACACAACACTATGTAAAAATGCATTGAAACGCATTTTACACTAAACGTTGTATAGTATTAAAGAAATATGAGTTACGAATTAATATTTGTTAAAAAGAAAAAATTAAACGCAATTGACTTCAAAGAGTTTTTAAATCCAAATATTAAATTCAATGAGGAGGATTTACATTTATCAGAAAAGTTTAAAATACATGTGCAGGATGAATTAAAGCGAAGTGGTTTGAAATTTGAATCTTATTTAGTAGCTGATTCAGATGAAATTGAGTTGTATTTTTCGTCATATAACGTTTGCTTATGTTATTCAGATATTTCAATTATTGTTCCATATTTTAAAGATAATTTATCCCCTAAGATTGAATCAGAAATTTTAAAAATCATTAAACTTTTTAATGGTTTAGGTTTAACTGGTTATAATCCGCAAACAGAGACATTATTGACAGATAATTATAAATTTGAATCTGAATTTTCAAATACTAAAGTAAGCCTATCATATTTTTATAATTCATATACTTCTTTTATAGAAGATCGTAAGACAAAAAAAAGAAAGAGATTAAAATTGATTTATAATTTTACATTAACATGCTTAGCTATATATGGTCTCTATAAGCTGATATTCGTATACATCTAAAACACTTCACAACAAAAAATAAACCCAAGCTTCGCCAGTGTTTATTTAAACGTTAGGCACAAGTAAATATGAACAAACTAATTATAATTCTAATTTCAATGCTACCGTCAACTAGTGGCGCATTCTGTCAAGAGTCAAAGTCGTTGACTAAGAACTTGGAAATATGGGATGACTTTAGAATGTCAAAAGATATTTATTCCAGCTTCAAATCTGGACTAGCAGTGACGGATTTAGCAACAGC
The DNA here is from genome assembly GCA_002402125.1 of Moraxellaceae bacterium. Classification (GTDB taxonomy): domain Bacteria; phylum Pseudomonadota; class Gammaproteobacteria; order Pseudomonadales; family Ketobacteraceae; genus 42-54-T18. Next base: position 253 of record NVVG01000222.1, on the reverse strand, counting down.
CCTTAAAACTCTAGAGACGGTTTATATTCTAGATCTGAGCAAAGCTAAACTAACGTCCATCCCAAATGATATAGTGAAGCTGAAAAATCTTGAAGACTTAAAACTATCAGGTAACTCAATTAGTGATTGGCAGTTAGCATTTGAGACACTGAGTCGCTCATACCAATCGTAAGCATCGGCAATTTCAATTTTCGCTCGATCTCCAATTTCGATAGTAAATGATTTTTTCATTCTTAAAAGAACTAGACAGCTT
>NVVG01000005.1 GCA_002402125.1 Moraxellaceae bacterium | reverse complement strand
ACAGCAACTGCTAGACGACTGGCATCTACCGAGCCCGTCAATCTACCCTATTGAAAATTTCCAATGCACGAATATTCTCCCGCAACTACTGTTTTCTTCCAAACGCGCGCACTCGGTGTCACACCACAGTTACCGAAAACCTACCATTCATGATAGCGTGCTACCGCAGTTTGTTTACACTGGCCCAAGAGAGGATGCAACTTTTTTCCACGGTAATACACAAACACAACAGAGCCAATTCCACCAAGGAGTGGTATATCAATTAACCCGCAATAAAGTAACCGAAAAACAATTGATGGATACTTTATTTGATATCTCACCCAGCATTATGCCGCTGATTACCGACGACTCATCCGACTTACTCACCAGTGGTAACGGTGATTTGACCTTTGAATCTAAAGGCGAATGGAAACAGTTCTTTTTAACGGCCCTTCCGCAACTCAAACAACAAGGTTGGCAGGCCGTCTTTGACGATGATTTTCGTTACCATTTTGTCTCTGTCGAACAATGGTATGGCGGCGTAGAACAAACCACCAACGACTGGCTCGGACTCGAACTTGGCATTCAAATTGATGGTGAGCAAATCAACCTATTACCATTATTGGTTAAAGCTATCGAACAATCGCCAGAGTTCTTTTCTATCAGGCGCCTCAATTTATTCGACGCAAGTGACACCCTGCCGCTTACCCTCGACGATGGCAGAATCATTGAACTCGAAGTCTCTCGGCTCAAGGCGTTGCTGGGGGTTCTGGTAGAATTGTTTGACCAACCAAAATGGGATACTGGCGGCAAACTCAAATTGCCTGCCGCGCAACAAGCACGCATTGGTGAGCTACAGCTAGCAATGGGCACTAGCAATACGACGGATCTCACCTGGCATGGAGATCTTGAAATATTGGAAAACGCGACACGTTTTTCCGAATTGCAGCACGCGGGGCCGATTGAATTACCCACTACGTTTAACGCCACCTTGAGAGACTATCAAACCATTGGTGTTAGCTGGTTACAGAGTTTACGAGAACAAGGGGTTTCCGGTATTCTCGCCGATGACATGGGACTGGGTAAAACCATTCAAACCCTGGCTCACTTATCCATAGAAAAATCTCAAGGCCGTCTGTTACATCCTGTACTCATTATTGCCCCAACCAGCTTGCTGCACAACTGGCGCGCAGAAGCAAAGAAATTCACTCCAGATTTACGGGTAATGGTCCTACATGGCACAAACCGTTTTAAAAACCTGGGTCACTTAAAAGATATCGACATCGTCATCACCACTTACGCCCTTGCCTTAAGAGACATCGAATTTTGGACCAATAAAACCCTTAGTGCGATCGTATTAGACGAAGCGCAAAACATCAAAAACAGTAGAGCAAAAGTCGCCAAAGCGATAAAACAGATAGAAGCACCGATAAAATTATGCCTGACAGGCACTCCCTTAGAAAATCATTTGGGTGAGCTATGGTCGCTATTTGACTTTTTAATGCCCGGTTTTTTGGAAACCGAGAGCTTATTTAAACGTTTATATAGGAACCCTATCGAGAAAGACAATGACCAAGACAGGGGTGAGGCATTATTTAACCGCATCGCGCCTTTTATGATGCGACGCAACAAAAATGAGGTATTAACCGAGCTACCACCCAAAACAGAAATTGTCGTACACATCCCCCTTGCCGAAGAACAACAGGACCTCTACGAAACCATCCGTTTATCTTCAAATCAGAAACTGCAACAAGCTATCGCGGACAATGGGTTAGCCAGAAATCATATAATGATCCTCGATGCGTTACTAAAACTTCGGCAAATATGCTGCGACCCGAGGTTAACCAAGTTTGAAGATGCGCAACAGGTGGAATCCGCCAAACTTAAACATTTGATAGGAATGGTTAGTGAACTGAATGCAGAGGGTCGGCGCATTCTGATATTTTCACAATTCACCTCCATGCTAAAATTAATCGCGCAAACGCTAACAACATTACAATTTAGCTATGTCACCCTCACTGGCGCCACCAGAGACAGAGAAAAGGTTATCAACCAATTCCAACAGGGTGAAGCCGACATATTTCTAATCAGTTTAAAAGCTGGCGGTGTTGGTCTTAACCTCACCGCCGCCGATACTGTTATTCATTATGACCCTTGGTGGAACCCTGCGGCAGAACAGCAAGCCACCGATAGGGCCTACCGCATCGGACAAGACAAACCTGTATTTGTCTACAAGCTATTGATCGAAAATAGTGTTGAGGAACAAATATTTCAACTACAACAAAAGAAACTGGCGCTGATGAATTCTGTGTTTGATGCCGCCGAACAACAAAGTGATAATTTCTCCTTAGGCAGCGAAGAACTTATGGCTTTATTGGAATAATTCTTAAGCCATAAGTGCTGAGCCAATAGTACTGAGCCATTCGTGCGACCACCCCTATAATTTACCAACTTTTTGGATTAACAATGAATATGCAACACAATGTCGACAATCAATTAATGGCTCTGGGGTCTTTTAGCCCGATTGAATGGTTACTGGAAGTAGGTCACCTTCAGTATGGCGATTATGAGGCTTGGCGCATGGGCGAAATCGACAACCTGGAAAAACACATTCATCTACCCACTAAAGAACTTATCGACGGCCTGCAACAAGCAGAAAAATTCTGCCACAAACTCGGCTTACAGGGGGAGCCACAAGAATATCGTGGTTGGGATAAAACCAATATTAATAAAAACCTAACCCTGAGCCAAAGCCCTTCCCTCTCATCGTTGCTCAATAAACAATGGGGGCGCCAAGACGATGTGCCACAAATGGACCTATTCATGGACAACCCGTCCGTGGTAACCGAAAACACCTTAATCGACGCCCTAGCCAGCCGCCAATGGATTAACGCTGAGAAGTTAGTTGACCAGTTATATCAACAAGCCCCCAATCACACCCAACTAAACGGCTATGAAGACCTGGTGGCATTCGGCAAACATACCGAAAATCCTATTGAGCATCATCTCGAAGCTATTGATGACGAGAGGCTAGGTTTGGAACAAGAAATCTTGCCATTAGCCCGGCAATTGCTTCAACAAAAATCCCGTGATTATCTTGCCCCCGCCTGGCAACGTATTGCGCAAGGTCTAGAAGGACAGCCTTTCAATATTGCCTATCCACAATCCCACGCCAGTTATGCCTGGGAACAAATGCAAAATTGGCAGCAAGTTAAGCAGAGTATACTCGACGACAATACTTACATTCACCACGGCGAGTTATTATTTCGACTAAGCCTAGCCCACTTCTATCTTCGAGAAAGAGAGCAAAGCCTTATCACCCTGCTCCAACTAATTGATTTGAAAGCCAATCATGCAGATTCAGAATTAGATGATAGTTTGGAGAATTTTCTTGACCGTTACCCAGACGCTAATTTCATCGCCAGCTGGCAACGGTTTATGGATCTAGAAGACGAACCACCCTTTAGCGTTTTCCCTGGCTGGTTATTACTCAACGAAGCGGGCTTGGTTCACCATATCAACCCGGACAACAGCGAACAGATAACCAACCCAAGTTTTCATGCCGTACATCAGCTGTTGCTGGTAAAAAATCAAGCACACAAAGACCAAGAGATTGCCGCCAGGAAGCAACTAAATAACATCAGCCCACTGCTTCTGTCACTTTATCTACAATAGTATTCCAAGCATTACCGCTTTTGGCCACTTACATCTATAGTTATGGTAGACTCCATCGCCTTCTACGGGTCTACCATACGCTATAACCATTCTGACCTACTCCCGCTAACTTGCCGCAGAAATGGATTTTATGCAAAACACCACAAAACCATCCATCGAAAAAGGCTATGTGCTGCGCCACCGAACGTTATCCTTTAAGCTTTTTGCTGGATTATTCGGATTTATTAGCCTGCTCTTAGTCGCCGCCCTAACGGGGATTTGGACGCAAGGCAAACCGCTATTAGTCAATGCAAGCCTTGCCAAAAACAAACAAATTGGAATTAGTATTGTTTTAGCCTTAGGTGAACGTATCAGTAAAATAGAAGGCATTACCTCCCAGATTGCCAATTTCGCCAAAGCCGCACCCAAAGACCCGGCATTATTTCGTCAAGTCATTCCCAGCTTGCTTAACGTGCCTGGTTTAGAGGATGTTATTGCTGGAGGTGGAGTCTGGCCAGAACCCAATACATACTCTCCCACCGTAGAACGCCATAGTTTTTTCTGGGGTAGGGATAAGACCGGCAAGCTAAACTATTATGATGATTATAATATCCCAGAAGGTCCTGGCTACCACCACACCGAATGGTACGTACCTGCCCGCTTTCTAGCCCCCCAAGATGTCTATTGGTCGAGATCATATACAGACCCATACTCGCGCCAAACTATGGTGACCTGCACCGCCCCCATTTTTGTAAACCAAAAGTTTCTCGGTGTCAGCACGGTAGACCTTATGTTAGACGGGTTGTCCGAAAGGTTATCAGAACTTACTGAACAAGCTGGAGGATATGCATTTATCGTCGACCGAAATAACAAATTCATTACCTATCCAAAACCAGAGATGGTACTCACTCAACGACAAAAACCCGATACAACTTCGTACCCTGATTCTGTTACCGTCAGTGAATTTGCCAAAGAGTACGCAATCTTTACACCTATTGCACAATATCTGGATAAACTAAACGCTGAAAGTCAATACCAAAATAAATTCTCAAATGTGCCCGAACATGCCAAATTAATTGCGGCCAACAGCAACGAAATTGATGAAAATGAATCACGTCTTATTGCCTCTCAACTATCTAGACGCACGCAGGGAACCTCACACATAAAAAACATAGGTCTTCTGCAAATAGACCAGGACCTATTACTAAACCAGCCGATTAACCTGGAAGTATTTTCCATGCCCATGACGAGCTGGAAAATCATCACCGTCTTTCCCACGCAACTCGTTACCCAACGTGCAACACAGGTTAGCATCAACATATCGCTATTTGTCGTTTCAACCATAGTGATACTCGCCCTGATAGCGGGAGTTCTACTTAAAAAGCTAACCCGACGGCTTAGCAACATTACCAATGACATACGTTTAGCAATGGAGAACCCAGGGCATAACAATCAATCGGTAGACGACAGCATACCCGATGAAATTGGCCTACTTAGCTACTGGTTTAACCAACGAACCGAACAACTCATCGAAGCCAAAAAAAATGCAGAGGATGCCAATCAAGCAAAATCTCAATTTCTGGCGAGCATGTCCCATGAACTGCGCACGCCAATGAATGCAATTATGGGGTTTACTCGATACCTACTTAAAACTCTAAGCGGTAAGATTAGCGAAAAACCACTAGACGCGTTAATGACAATAGATAAAAATTCACTGCATTTGCTGAATCTCATCAATGACATTTTGGATGTCGCTAAGATTGAAGCTAGGAAAGTTGAACTAAATAAAACTACATTTTCTATCAACTCTTTATTGACTGACGTACATTCTCAACTTTCGAGCATCGCCGCAGAAAAACATTTGTGGTTCAAACTGAATCTGTTAGACGAAGACATTCACTTTAATGGCGATCGAAACAAAATCCTGCGAATAGTCATTAACTTGATATCAAATGCATTCAAGGCCACCAAGAGTGGTGGCGTTACAATTCAAGCTGAACGGGTTAATCTAAGCTGCTTTCAAATTCGTGTTATTGATACCGGCTTCGGCTTAACAAAATATGATATCGACAAACTATTCAAGCAATTCACTCAATTAGAGCAGGGTATAGGCAAAGAACAGGGCACCGGCCTAGGGCTTTACTTATCACAAATCCTAGCCCACGAACACCAAGGCAATATCAGCGTACAGAGTACCTTAGGAAATGGTAGTGTTTTTTGCTTAACGTTACCTTCTAAGCCTCCCGCTTAAGCCTTCCCTTCAAACCATGCCTCTTAACCCATACCGTTAAACCGATTTAAGATAACCATTATCTTCAAGCTCCAACAACAACAGGTTCTGTAAAATAACGTCCTTTGCCGTATCAGGATTTGCCAAGCCAATACGTTCCAAATAGACTTCCGCCTCTTTCTCATCCACCTTTTGCATAAATGAACGCAAAACGGCTTTTATCATGGATTTTGGCTCATCCATAATAGCTTTTATGCCACGCAGGCTCTTACCAAGAGCGATCTCTTCGTCGGTAAAGTCTGTACCTAGCGGAAACGCCGGAAAGTAACCTTTCTCTTGCCATTGATCGACGATTTCTTTCAGCCTCGATTGGTAGTTATTACGATAGCTTTCTGGCAACTGATAGCCCTTGCTTAACTTGCCATGTTTTTTAGCGTAGTCCATTAATTCATTTTGAAAATTCGAATCCGCTACTTTGACAAGAGCGATAATTATCTGTTCGTCGGTTTTACCACGTAATTCTGCTACACCATATTCTGTTACCACTATATCACGCAGATGGCGTGGGATCGTCACATGACCATAGTGAGGCAATATATTCGACGTCATGGCCTTACCCGTGCCTCGCGTACTTCTCACACACAAGATAGATCGGGCGTCGTGAAGCGAATGCGCCATGGCAACAAAGTTATACTGACCACCCACACCACTCACTACGGTGCCATCCTCCAAACCGTCAGAGACTACGGCGCCACCAAGGGTTACCATCATTCCGGTATTGATAAAACGTGCATCTATACGCTGGCATTTCAATAACTCCGTGTCATAATCTAGCTGATTTACATGACCGACACTCGACATACAAATATTTTCACTTTCTTCACGTGACAAGTCTCTTAAGGTTTGATAAAAATCTTCCGGTCCCAAAAAGAAACCTCCATGCATATAGATGCCACGTTTCAATTTATCACCTAGACAGTGCTCACAAATGTCGGCAAAATTTTCATCATTGGACAGATGCAAGGTAAAACGTTTTATATCGAGTCTTATGGTATCGTTATCCCACACCACATCTTCAGAAAACACTCCCCAATGCTGTAGATATACAACATCATGAAAACTGAGCTGTGAGCCAATGACTCCCGCGTTCATTAGCACCGTCAGTGTATTGGCAGTAACCTTCTCATCGATGAGCCCTGCATTAATCAACTGTTGCAGTTGAATATCGTCATACACCTTACGTTTTACGATGCCCGATTTTATCAAATGCATAAATCCATTAACAAACATCTCGCTGGAACCATACAGCCCTTTTTCAAAGCTCGCGGTTCCACCAATGCGTCCAATGACTTCTTGGTCTGCCGAGATATCTTCAATAAATTTTTGATAAGCTGAATTATCGCTATGACGCAACTGACTGGCGTAGACGATGGCATCTCCAAGAGATCCTATGCCAATCTGTAAAGTTCCTCCATCCTTAATTAGCGTACTGGCATGAAATCCGGCCATATAATCTTGCAAGGGTACAGACATATTGGGTGGTGCAAACAAGGTGGTATTGTAGGAATTATTTCGAACCACAATATCAAAGCATTCGGGTTCAATCATCGCGTGGTTATACATAAAAGGAAGATCGTCATGTACCTGTGCCACAGTAATAATTTTTCGCCCCTCCTGTGCAGCTTGATCTAGCATCGGTAAAAGATCCACAGTCACATCGGTATTACAACTTAAACTTAACCAACTCTCGCCATCCACTTCCTTCTCAGCAACCAGCTGCATCAACACATTGATGCCGTTATCCATCAAGTCTCGACAGACAAAGGTATAATTGGTAGAAATATAATCTCGCTGAGAAGATTCAACATTTTTCATCGCACCGGCTTTAAAATAGAATTCCGATACACTGATATTATCTGGCAAGGCATTTGAGCGTATGGCTTGCATATATTCTAATTCTAGGTAATCGCCAAACACCCGTTCGACAAAAGGCACCAAAAATTTTGCTTCTATCGCATTTTTGGATCTGGGCTTTTCCAAGGATAACGCCGTAATAATTCGCAGAGTTAGTTCAGGGTTGCTTTTAACTCTTTGATAAAGTGCATTCACCAGTTGATTGGGTTTACCTAACCCCAAAGGCATACCCAATACTATATTTTTTCCAACCTGATCAATGATCTGATCGACACATTGATTGGCATCATGCAATTGTTCCATTACCCTTTCCTTTCATACATTGTTTCTGAGACAAACGAACCTGTCGCACAATACCATTAACCCATCACCACTAACACATTGATTTTGCTCGCATGCCAGCTATTTATAGGGACCAAGGTAAACTCTAGCGTATAGCAACGGCAATTATTCCCCTTTTATTGTCCAATTAGGCCATTGCACTTTGCTCGCAAATGACTAACTATCATCAACAGTGTATTTACCTCTCTGCTTTGAGAAGCCGTTTATGACTAAAATTAACAAGTTTCTTACCGACGCCACTAATTTTGTGCGCCACGCCATCGAGCGGCGCACACAACCAGAAAACTTTATTCTTTCTGATAAAACACCACACGACGTCATTTACAGTGAAGGCATTATGCAACTTCGCTATTATCCACATATTGATACCGACGAATTTCAATTGGATGACACAAAGATCATCCCCACTCAACAGCGTCATCGTGTACCCATTTTACTGGTACCACCGCTGGGCGTTTATGGCTGGATCTATGATCTTATGGCAGAACGCAGCTGGGTACGGTTTCTTAATGCCCGAGGATTTGAGGTGTATCTTGTGGATTGGGGTGACCCAAAGGAAGAAAACGCCGACCTTTGTATAGAGACTTACGTTAATCAATGGTATTGCAAGGTTGTCGAGGAAGTGCATCAACATAGTGGCTGCGACAAAATCTCACTAGTAGGTTATTGCATGGGCGGTTTGCTCACCTTGTTATATGCTGGCGCCCATGGCGGTGACAATATCCAAAATATTGTCACCATTGCCACACCGATTGATTTTCACGCCAATCCAATTCAAGGCAAGATAATGGCGGCAATAAACCAAGCGACTAAACATATTCCTCTCAGTAAAATGGAACGTGATCCTGCTTCCTATCATTTACCCGGTGATGTTGTCGCTAGGCTATTTAAATTAACCAACCCTCTGACAGGAATCATCAGTTATTTTGATTTAGTCCGCAACCTATCTGATCGCGACTATATCAAGGCCCACCTAACCACCAAAGAGTGGTTTAATAATATGGCTGACTACCCTGGCGCAACCGTGCAGCAACTTGCGTTGAAGTTTAATCTACGGAATGAACTTGCCAGTGGTAGCGTACCGTTAACGGATACAGTCGCCGAGTTTTCCCGCATTAATGCAAGCTTTTTAGGGTTTGCCGGTGACAACGACAAGATAGTCAGCATTCCTGCGGCTAAAAAAATCATGGAATTAGTGAGTTCAACTGATAAAGAGTTCCAAGTGGTTCCTGGTGGGCATGCCGGTGTTTTTGCTGGCGGCAAAGCCAAGCAACATACCTGGGCCATCACCGCCGACTGGTTAGCCCAACGCTCCGCTTAACCATTTTTATTTCGAAACCCCAGAGGGCAATTGAAACAGTAATAAGGGGTCTGTATCCACGCCCCCCAAATACGATGCTTTTAATTCTGGAAGGTCAAGACGAGCAGCGTCTGTCCCGTAAGGCTCAATCAAACAGATAACTTGATATATCCCGCGTTTAAGTGCCCAAGGATCCATGGCTCCAGGCATGGCGTTTTGCACATCGATGGATTGTAAAAACGAAGACCAAGAGGTTAAGATTACCCATAAATTTAGTAATAATGCATCAATCTCCGTTGTATTGGCCTTTATTATTCCTGAGGTATTCATACCTTTAATGATATCTTTGCCGGCGCTCATCGTGATCAGAGAGAACGTCAAATATTGTTCGCGCAGCGCATCATTTTCATTTAACAGATGTTCTAAATCTCTGTGCAAGAATCGGTAATCCCACAAACCTTGAAAGATCATTTCAAAGTATCGCACCGTATCTTTAAACGTCAGCAATCTTTCCTCTGGTAACACAACACTATCGGCGATCGCTCGTTGATAACCATTAAACAACTCAAAGATGATCTCTGCTTTGTTACTAAAATGGTAATACAAGTTACCAGGACTCATTCCTAGCTGTGAAGCAATATGATTGGTCGATACATTACGCTCACCTTGTTCGTTAAACATCTTTAAGCTAGCTTGCAAAATTCGATCACGGGTTTTAATTTTAACAGTCACTTTCTTTAGACACTCACGGTTAAGCCCTAACTACCCAATCCACCTCAAAACACCCTGCAGGGTCTACATTGGCGGAGATTATATTTACTTTTGCGACGAATTATTGGTCTATTATTGTTATTCACTGGTTTATTGTTGACAGTTTAGAGTAAAAGCTCTAAAAATGTAGAAATACTTCTCGTTAATACAGCATTTTAATCGCGGAATTCTCCCCGCTATAGCAATTCACTGCTGTCCAAAGCACAACCATAGGAAACAGTCATGGTCACCAACGTATCCCAAATAGCCGATCACCAAGCAGACCACCAATATAATGCAGCAGAATTACAGCGCGTATTTGACGCACAAAAGGCCGCCTTTCGTGTAAACCCGATGCCTACTGCTGAAGAGCGTATTGACCACTTAGCACGACTCAAACCAGCGCTACTCAAACATATGAGCACCCTAGAACAAGCCATCAGTGATGATTTCAGCCACCGCTGCTCTTCGGAGACCAAATTAGGTGAAATGATGCCATCGCTAGAGGGCATCAAATACCATATAAAGCATGTGAAAAAATGGATGCGGGATGACAAACGCCATGTGGCAGCAACCTTGCGTCCTGCCAAAGCCAAGGTGGTCTATCAGCCGCTAGGAGTAGTGGGCATCATTGTGCCGTGGAATTACCCCATATTTCTTGCTTTAGGCCCCTTGTTACCTGCGTTAGCCGCCGGCAACCGAGTAATGATCAAGATGTCTGAATTTACCCCTCGCACCGCCGAGGCCTTCAAGATTATGATCTCCGAAATTTTCCCAGAAAATCATGTCTGTGTAGTCACCGGAGAAGCTGAGGTTGCCATTGCCTTCACCAAGTTGCCGTTTGATCATATCTTATTTACAGGCTCCACATCCGTTGGCAAACACGTCATGCGAGCTGCCGCAGAAAACCTCACGCCCGTTACCTTGGAGTTGGGTGGTAAGTCGCCGGCCATTATTAACGAATCGTTTCCATTATCTGAAGCCGCTGAGCGCTTAGGCTTTGGTAAAGCACTAAACGCCGGCCAAACCTGCGTGGCTCCAGACTATGTGCTCTGCCCGGAGCAAAAAGTAAACGATTTTGTCAATGAGATGAAGAAGGTGATCGGGAAATGGTACCCAACCATGCTCAATAACGATGATTACACTGCGATAGTATCTGACCGACAGCATCAACGATTACAGGGTTATTTAACCGATGCCGAGAACAAAGGCGCCACCATTATTCCCATTAATCCGGCTAATGAAGACTTTAGTCACACCAGAAAAATGCCATTAACCCTGGTGCTGAACACCAACAAAGACATGTTAATCGAACAAGATGAAATTTTTGGCCCCATCATGATCATAAAACCCTATGACTCTTTGGATGATGCCATTAATTATGTCAACGACCAGCCACGACCATTAGCATTGTATTACTTCGATTTTGACCAAAGTCGAGCCGACGACGTATTGCGTCGTACCCACTCCGGCGGTGCCTGTATTAACGACACCGTTAGCCACGTTATCGTGGATGATATCCCCTTTGGTGGTATCGGACCCGCGGGAATGGGCTCTTATCACGGCAAGGAAGGTTTTTTAACTTTCAGCCAAGCAAAAGGGGTGTATGTAAAAGGCAAAATCAACGCTACCAAATTTTTATTTCCACCTTGGAACCGAAAGATTCACAATTTTCTATTTAACACGTTGCTCAAGTAGGCTAGTTATATAACCCGAATCTATGGTGACAGAATGAAGCAAAAAAAGATAACTGAGCGTACAGCTATTCACCCCTCCGTCGGAGGCGCCACTGATGATCCGAGTCGTCGAAGTTTTATAAAACTCGGTTTGATAAGTACCGGCGTGTTGAGCGGTGCGGGCATGATAGCCGGGTTGACTGGTTGTAGTGCCACACCCTCCACCCAGACAACCGCACAGTTAAAACTATTACGCCCTCAAGACGTGGTTATTTTGGAATCTCTCGCACCTATTGTTCTGGCCGGATCCTTTCCCTCCGACCCACAACTACAATCCGACGCGCTACAACGATTAATAGAAAAAACCGATGATTTCTTGTTCCGAAGCTCCCCATTTAACCATCAGGGTTTAGCGGATCTATTTGATTTACTGTATATGCCAGCCACACGTATCGCGTTGGCGGGGGTATGGAATAGCTGGGAGAAAGCCAGCGACAGTTCCAAAGAACAATTCTTACGTAGTTGGCGTGACAGCCGCTTTGGGCTATTTCGCACGGGTTACACGCAAATAACCCAGCTACTGGCAATTTGCTGGTACAAAGACCCACTCAATTGGAACTCACAAATATACCCTGGTCCACCCAAGCACATCGTATAACAAAACCTTATTGGAATAATTTAATGATAAAAGAAATAAAGAATATCCCTGATATCATCCAACAAGGGATTAAATCTGGCTGGAAAACCTGGAATGGTAGCCAGTTAGAAAGCGATCTTACGCTTGTGGCCGATGTGGTGATTATTGGTACTGGAGCCGGTGGTGGTACCGCAGGGGAAATCTTATCGAAGGCAGGACTCAAGGTCATATTTGTAGAAGAAGGTCCGCTTAAATCATCCAGTGATTTTACCATGCAAGAAGATACTGCGTATTCAGACCTATACCAAGAAGGCATGGCTCGCGGCAGTAAAGACGGTTCCTTTACCGTTATGCAAGGTCGCTGTGTGGGTGGCTCAACCACCGTTAACTGGACCTCCAGCTTTCGCACTCCTGACCAGACGTTAGATCATTGGACCAAGCAACATCATCTGAGTGGATTTAGCCCAGAAGAAATGGCTCCCTGGTTTGAACTGATGGAGAAACGTCTAAATATACAAAAGTGGGCTAAAAAACCCAATGCCAATAATCAAGTATTGGCCGACGGCTGTGAAAAACTGGGCTACGACTGGAAAGTCATCCCCAGAAACGTCTCCGGGTGCTGGGACCTTGGATATTGCGGTATCGGTTGCCCTACCAATGCAAAATTGAGCATGTTAGTGACCACCATACCTGAGACCCTCAATCATAATGGCGAGCTGGTGTTTCGCGCTCAAGCACATCACCTAAAAACCGCCAAAGGCCGTGTTGAAGGGGTTGTTTGCCGTACAATACACGACGATGGCGTGACATTCACCGGCAAGACTGTCACCGTAAATGCAAAACATACTATTGTCGCCTGTGGTGGCATTAACGGCCCAGGGTTATTATTGCGTTCTAAGGTTCCTGACCCCCACGAGTTGATTGGAAAGCGAACCTTTTTGCACCCAGTCACCTTCAGTGTTTCTGAATTTGCCAATCAAATAGAAGGATTTTACGGCGCACCTCAATCCATTTATTCTGATCATTTTCAGTGGCTACATGGCGTTAGCGGCCCAATGAGTTACAAACTCGAAGTCAACCCCATGCAACCGGCATTAATGGCCGCAGTAATTATGGGGCATGGCGAAAGACACCATGAACAAATGTCCATGTTACCCAGAATGAACTCTATGCTGGCATTATTGCGCGATGGTTTTGTTGAACAAAGCCAAGGTGGTAGCGTGGAATTACGCGATGACGATAGCCCGGTAGTTGACTATCCGTTTAATGATTATCTCGTCGACGGCATGAAGCGCTCATTGACCACAATGGCAGAAGTACAATTCGCCGGCGGGGCCAAACGTATTCGCCCTGTGCATTCACGCTCCGACTTTGTCTCCACCTTGAGTGAAGCCAAGCAGCTCATCGAGCAATTAGATTATTCTCCCAATGTGATCCGCCTCGGCACCGCTCATGTCATGGGAGGCTGTGCGATGGGTTCCAGCGCATCGGAAGGTGTAGTCGACTCGATGGGGCAATCGTTTCAGTTGGAAAACCTCTCAATTATGGACGGCTCAACCTTCCCCACCAGCATTGGGGCAAATCCACAGCTATCTATTTACGGTATGGTGGCAAAACAAGCGACCGCTCTCGCCAAAACGTTAACCAACAAATAAGACGTCAACTTAACACATAAGCATCAAGCCAGTTCGTGGCCGAAGGTGGATTAGGTATTAAATGCTTGCGCCGTTGATTAGAAAAATACGCCCTAAACGCATCCCATTTCGGCATTGGACACAGCGCTCAGCGGTGGCGATCATTAGCCGCAAAGGGCCACAGGGTGATGAAATATTACTTATTGAACGGGCAACAATAGCCGGAGATCCATGGTCTGGGCATATTGCCTTTCCTGGTGGCAAACAACAAACAAGCGATAGCTCAACTCGAGCAACGGCGATTCGCGAAACCCATGAGGAAATCGGCTTAGATCTTATGCAAAACGCCCGCTTCGTTGGCCGTTCTTTGGATTTGCTCACGCGCCGGCATAATGCACTAAAACCCATGATTGTTACGCCCTATCATTTTCGCTTAACAGCAGAATCCAACGTTGAACTCAACATGAATCACGAAGTTGCCAATGTTTTTTGGATTCCACTGGCTTTCCTACAGGACACAAACAATCATTCTTGGTTGCACTGGTCACCCTTTAACGACTCATCTGGGCAGCGATTTTATTCAACCTGGTTACACAGGTCCATTTCATTACAGCTGCCCTGTTATTATTATCAGGGCAGCTGTATTTGGGGATTAACCTACCAAATGTTGTCCGACCTATTAAATGCCCCAGAGATTTCACCGAGCACACCGTCAAGCCGCTGAACTACAGCAACAATCTCCCCCTCCTAGCCTCCAAGCCCTACAATTACAACGTGTAATAACAGTGCATAGCAGTTGACCCCTGCTACACTTTAAGAAGAATTCAGCCCATTTTTGCTCCAGACCGAAGAATATTCATATGATCATTTGGTTTCGCTCCTTATCACTATCTATAAAACTTACGTTATTATGCATATTGCCAACCGGCATCATGTTATTTATGGGAGTCCAGCTATTATGGGGCCAATATCAATTACATGAATCTGAATCAGAGCAGCATCAGCTTATTCAGTTCTCACTGTTACTGGACAATATAGCCCAAGAGATTGCCCTAGAACGAGGACTCACCGCGGGCTTCATTGGTAGCGATGGCTCCCAAGGTAAAAGTAAACTGGTACAACAAAGAGTCAAATCCGATAAGTCATGGAATACATTAAAAACATCTGAACTGACGTCGATAGTCGGTAGCCGGCACCCTGAGATCCAAAAGTATATTACTCATTTAACCAAGCTCCTCGCAGACAAAACTTCCGTACGATCAGCAGTTGACCGTTTAACGACAGAAGCTAACGCCTTCAGTTATTATTCAAAGATAAATCAAGGCGTAAWTWCTCTTATCGCGTTATTGTCTCCTTATGTGGTTGAACCGGAAATTTCGCCATACTTCCTGAGTTATCGTAATTTAYTRTTAGCCAAGGAGGCTGTAGGAAAAATTCGCGGCAAACTGAACAAAGCAATAGAAAAGAACCAATTGAGTGATATAGCCCACAGCCAAATTTATACCAACATTATGCAATTTAAGAATACATTTGATATTGCCAAAATGAATACGCCTGACAATATAAAAAAACAAATGTCAGTTTTCACTAGTACTAATGACTACAAAACTATCAACGACGCAATGAAAGTCTTACTAAAGAAAGGCATCAGTCTAGATGATCTGAATAGTCGTACAAAAAACCAATGGTTTACCTTAACGACCAATCATATCAACGGCATCAAAGATATTGCTAATGCATTAGCAAACGACATGGACGAACGAATTTCACAACGCATTGCGTACACCTCATTTACCTTAATCATGGGAATCATTATCTTATGTGTCGTCACCTGCCTTGTCACCGCATTCATGTGGTGGCAAATAAAGGACACTACCTTTCGTGTATTACGCATTCGAAATCTAATGGCATCAGCCCTCTCTGATGGTGATTTAACAAAAAGAATTCCCAAGGTTGCTACGGATGAGATCGGCACCATTTCAAGTACGTTAAATGAGTTTCTGACCCATATCCAACAACTAATTGAACAGATCCAATCACTCAGTCACCAGCTTGAAATCCAATCTATGGATTTTTCGGACACCGCTACACTCAACAAAAGTTCGATAGACTCTCAACGTGACGATATTCAAATGGTCGTCACTGCAATTACTGAAATGTCCGCCAGCTTTGCAGAAGTCGCTCAATCAACAGTACAGGCGGCGGAATCCACCACCAAGGCACAGGCACAAAGTACGGAAGGAAAAGCGAGAGTTGCACAAACATATGAGGCGGTAAAACAACTCGCCGCAGAGGTAGAAGCTGCCGAAATAATTATTATGGAGGTCTCAGAAAACAGCCAGCATATTGGCAGCATTCTAGAAACCATTAAAGGCATAGCAGAACAAACTAACTTGTTGGCACTCAATGCGGCAATTGAAGCCGCACGAGCGGGTGAACAAGGTAGAGGTTTTGCCGTAGTTGCCGACGAGGTTCGTTCATTAGCTCAACGTACACAGGAGTCGACAGAAGAAATCAACAACATGATTGGCACATTACAAAACAGCGCAGACAAAGCCAAAGAAACCATGAGCAACAGCCGCGACGTAGCTCAACAATGCTTAGAATATTCATTGTCTTCCGAAGAAGCCATCAAATCTGTCGATGAATCTATTGACCATATTCACCAGCTAGCTATGCAAATATCCGCAGCTACCGAACAACAAACGGCAGTTACAGAAGAAATCACGCGTAATATTGTCACCATATCCGACGCAGCAGATAGCACATTTGACTCGGCAGAAAAAGTCGCCCAAGGTAGCGAAAACCTTAAAACAATGGCTATCGATATGCACCATCAAATTGAAAGATATAAAGTCTAAATTCTACTCTCAAAAATCAATCTAAGTGACTTAGCAAACACTCCGTYGCCTAAGCYAGTTATAGTGACAACACCCRCTTGATATACTAGATTTACAGGTAGGTTTGATGTCTTTACCTCCAACTTTGATGATCCCGAAAACGAGCTATTTTTGATGCAACTCCTTTCTCGACGGCTAACATGGCAACTGCTAACGATAATGATTCTTGGCCTTTTCGGGGTTGAGAACATTATGGCCGACATTCATCTCCAAACTACCRCCWCCGCATCTCCCTTTACGYTAACACTGGACGACAATTTCTCCCAGTTATCCATCGGACCCAATGTGGCCTACTATAAAAATGRCAAGCATGCMGTTGGGTTAGAAGCGCTCATAARAAAACAAATCGATTGGCAATACACGCAAGAAGACGTGCCTAATTTTGGTTTTACTCAATCAGTTCATTGGATAAAGATCCCAGTAATCAATCAATTAAACACGCCGAGAACCCTACTATTAGAACTGGCTTACCCATCCATCGATAGCGCAATGCTTTTCTTGGTAAGAAACAAAGAACTGATCTCGACGGARCACTTGGGCGATCATTTTTCATTCGGCGAAAGAAAAGTAGAGCATCAGCACCTTGTCTACACAATCAATCTGCTTGCAGATGATAAAGCAGATCTCTATATGCGGATAGAAACAACAGGCGCATCGCAACTGCCTATCACATTTTGGTCTACCAATGCCTTTAGAGACCATAAGGCCCCACTAATATTCAGTCAAGGTATCTACTTCGGTATTATTTTTGCGGTAATTATTTATTTCATTTTTATCGGCACCCACTTAAGAGAAACCACTTACATCCTGTTTGCTATAAGTGCCACTTCCTACGCGTTATTTCAAGCCACACTACAGGGTCTTGGTTTTCAATATCTTTGGCCAACACACCCGGGCTGGAACGAAAATATGTTAGTGGCCTCCCTGTCTATATCCGCCTTTTCTATAGCCATATTTACCAATAATTTTCTATCCCTAAAAAAACACCAACCGCTGACCTACCGCATACTGGTTACACTCGCCTGGTTTGGCATTGTTATTTGGATAATCGCACCCGTCGCACCCTTCTATATATTGATACAACTGCTATCCGCCTTATCTATTCCAATAACAATAGTCGCCTTTGCCGCCAGCATTAGCATGCAACAGAGCAGCCGAACCTATATTCATTATTTTAGCGTAGCACAAGGCTGTTTTATGCTCGCCACCATCATGTTGGCGCTCAATAAATTTGGTATTCTACCAAGAAATTTTTATACCGAATATGCGGCCCAAATTGGTCATACGGCACAGGTTATTTTTCTTTCGCTAGCTATATCGATACGAATACTATCGGAAAAAAGACAAAGATTATTTCGACAACAAGCTGCAACAAAAATTGAACGTACCGCAAGAGTAGAACAAGAACGCCTATTAGAACTACTCATAAATAGCGAAAAGGAAGGTTTCGAAGCCCGTGAAAAAATCATTGCCACTCAGGCAGAAGCAAACAACCTAAAAGACGAATTTTTATCTACCATCAGTCACGAATTACGCACGCCAATGAATGGCGTACATGGGTGCCTCGAACTCATGGAGCAATGCCCAACTAACGAACTGCAGAGCTATATTGCTACCGCAAAGGAGTCTGCTGAGCAAATGATGGAATTAATCGATTCAATTCTAGATTTTGCCCAGGTCAGCTCAGGCGACATAAAAATCAATAAAGAAACGTTATCCCTTACACAGCTCGTTGATGAGATTTTTATTAAGTTCGAAAAAGACTGTGAAGAAAAAAATATTTCTTTCATCACCCATAAAGAAATTGAACCACATCATGACTGGGTCAATAGCGACCAAAAAAGATTGGCTAGATTGGTTGAACATCTCTTAACAAATTCCATAAAATTCACTGAAAGTGGAGAGATAACACTGCTATTCATCACTACCACTGAGAAAAAATCAAACAAGATCAATCTACTCGTACAAATTACTGACACAGGTCTGGGCATACCGACCCATTTACGCGAGTCAATTTTCAGTGCGTTTAAACAAGGAGACGGCTCCATTAATCGAAAACATGGAGGTTTGGGCATTGGACTCAATATTTGTAAGAAATTGGCCGAACATTTAGGTGGAAGCCTTGAATTACAAAGCCAAGAATCCATTGGCACGACCATAGCGATCAAGTTAACACTCGATATAGCTACCGAAGAAGAAGTAGTACAATACAAAAATCAGACAAAAAAACTAGATAGGCAAGACTTAGCTAATACTCTAAAAACAAATACAACATCGGTCTTGGTTGTGGAAGATAACCAGATCAATCAAATGGTGCTGCAAAAACAATTACTGAAACTAGGATACCTAGTCGATGTCGCAAATGACGGTTCAGAAGCATTAGAATATCTGAAAAAAACCATCGTAGACGTGATATTAATGGATTGCCAGATGCCGATTATGGATGGCTACGCTGCCACTATAGCCATACGCCGGTTAGAAAATGATAATCGAGACATACCAATAATTGCGGTAACCGCCAACGTATCTGATGAAGATCGTGAACGCTGCTTTACCTCAGGAATGAATGACTGTTTGGCAAAACCGGTTAGTGGTAAACAAATCGATGCCGCAATAGTTCACTGGTTAGAGGCGACAAGAATCGCCTCTTGAAGGCTCCCCTTTCTACAGTACGCTAAGCGTTCAACAACTACCTTCTAGTTTTTCAAATAATCCTTATATTACCTCTGTCTATATTTCATCCCGCATTCTTTCCGGCAGAGACCTATGAGCAATTTATTCAATCTTCAGCAACCAACCCTTTCCCATGCACTGGATCCTTCATCAACGCAATCCGCTAACGGCGATTATGACGGTTATGTAGTCCTGCCGATTCGCTCATCATATGACGCAGAGGCCGTATTAAGCGCTTTATTAGAAGACCACCTGTCGTTAGAGGAAGTAAAAGAAATCGCCCGAATACCGGCCACTGATAGCTTGCTAGTACATGAAACGCTCATTGACATGTTGCTAAATAATACGTTATCTATCAGCACTGCTAACAACGCAGCCGGCAACAGCGCTAAGCATGGTGCTGGTTCTAGTACGAGTATTGGAGATACAAATCCATCAGAAATGCCTGCTGGCTTTACAGACATATCAGACGTAAAACACTCTCGACTTTACAGTCGAGACATGCAAGCACAGTTATTGACACGTAGCCATTTACGTTCAGCGGTAAAAACAACCATTATCCAACCCACCCTATCTAACAATTCAACAACTTCAAAATCCCAAGCCCCGCAGTATAAATACGTCGTGGAGATCTCAGGACCAAAACATTCAGGTAAACAACGGTTATTACTCAAAGATAATGAAGGCACAGCCATCCTACAAACCGCACGCAGGGATAGCAAAACCCACCACCGTAGTTTGGTGGAGTTCAAAGCCCTAGAAAACACACCAAAGTCGATTTTTTTAGATATCCCAATGTCCGGCGGCCCAAATCTACAACTGCCATTGCTTACTAAATCCATGCCTGTTAACAAGGACAAAACTCAAACCTGTTGGAAGACTGTCATCAGCGCCATCAAACCATTGCGCTTCCTAGGTGACACCAATGACATGCAACAAAGTGATGTATTACCAGAAGGTTGGTTATATGTATTTTGGCGCGGCCAATGCTGGCGAGAACTCAAAGTAAATACGTCCAATAACTATCGCGATGTTGATATTAATTGGTATCGTCAAACTCAAGCACACCATGCTAACGCGACCATCCAGATCCGAGAGGCCAAGGGCCATTGGTTAGAATCTATCTGGATACCAACACAATTGGAAGGTACCCCGCAAATCGCTGGATTAGGTTTTCAGTTAGCATTTTCTCCTAGCCAATGGCCACTGCACTGGATAGAAACCCTCGAACAATCACCCGCTCAACGAGCACAATATTGCACTGCCTTAGATGGATTAACTAAATACACTCAAGATATGAATTTTCATCATTGCGATGAGAACATTAGTGATATCGCTAACGCATTGAAAAATCGAAAACCACACAACAACGATAGTTCCAAACATTGTGATACGCCTATCTGCCCCGACGGCTCATCCCTGCGCTTTCAACGTGAGCATAACCTTGCTGCCGTATACTTACGACCTGCCGGCGACGTCATGCGTCTCAAATTGACTAACAAGCTAGGTAAACCCTGGCAGGGGAGAAAAATGGCGATTAGTGTTGGCGGCAACACCACAGAATACATCGTTGACGCCCAAGGCCATATAGACATTCCGTTACTCGGCGAGCAAACCATAGACAACATAACCGCTTGGACCAACAACAAACAATCACCAAGCCATCAAATCAGCGTAAAAACAGGGCAACTTGATGATGTCAGCACGGTAAAAGGTCAACAAGCCCGTCTCAATAACCTGCAACATAACGCCGGAGTAGAAGATGGCTTAATGGGCCGCAATACTCGACAGGCCATCAAAGGCTTTCAAATTCAATACAAACTCGATGCCGATGGGCTTGCAGGCCCAATAACACAGGGAAAACTTACCGAGATACATGGAAGCTAGCCTCCCACTCCAGACCAAACCATCATAAGAGGGCGTCGCTATTGACTGATAGAGGCAACCAGTTCAGACATGACTTTTTGTCCATCCCGAAAAATAGGCCAGCCATCTCCAGGTAATATCGCATTAATCCCCTCGATCGCCGCCAATCGCTTTACTGACGCTGCGGCGTCAGCTACATTTTTCAGCTTTCCTTCTGGTAGTATACAAAGCTTACCGCCACTGTGAGCGCGTATTAGATCTCCCGTTAACAACGTCTCCGCTTCAATAACAAATGCCAATTCACCAGCAGTTTTTGAGCCCGCGAGGCAATATACATCTAAGCCGTCCAGTACCCCCTTACCCTCAATTAACCATGTTGAACACTCAATGGGAAAAGCGTCTTTCTCAGCCGCGGGCCCCCATATCTGCGCACCCGTTTCACTGGCCAATGCTTTAGCATTCCGCACATGATCTGAATTTGAAAGAATAATATGACTGACCTTTCCCAGTGCATGTAGATGGCTTTTATCGTGTGCCGTTAATGGTAAGGGATCAAACACTACATTGCCTGCTTCTCTAACCCAAAGATAACTATGAAAATCTATATTACGATCTTCATCAAACTGGCTCCAACAAAAGAGATTATTTTTATGTAGCGATTTCATAACAATTCCAACAATAAATGGGGTTAACATGAAGATCCAAGACAATACCCAATTTTTCGGTAATTGCCAAATACTAACCCCACATTCTTGAATGGCTGTTGTAGTTTTTTAACGACGCAACTAAATCGCTACATGAGTTTTACCCGCCTCGATAAATTGATCATTGCTTAACTGCCATTCCTCACCTTGATAGTACGCTTCCACCCGGGGATTCATCACCTTAAACCATAAAGGTGGAACCAAAGCCAACAACAACATACCGGCATAACCCGTGGGTAATTGGGGACTTTCATCAAAGTGACGCAATACCTGATAACGTCGTTTTGGAAATGCGTGATGGTCAGAGTGACGTTGCAAGTGGAACAACCCCATATTGGTTACCAAATAATTCGAATTCCAGGAATGCGCAGCCGTCGTACGCTCATATTTGCCGTTTTCTAACTTACGTCGGTGTAACCCATAGTGTTCCACATAATTAATAATTTCCAAGACGGTAAAAGACATCCAGGATACACCAAGGAAAAATACCGCCCCCTTCCAGCCAAATGCCACAGAGAAAGCAATCAGAATCGAAAAGCTAATACCGTACAACCATATTAACTCATTGCGCACTTGTAACGGTTTGCCTTTAAGGCGTTTCGATTCGAGCTTCCATGCATTAAGGAAGTTATGCCAATAAGCATGGGGTAAGAATTTGTAGAGACTTTGGCCGTAACGAGCCGACGAGGCATCTGCTGGTGTTGATACTTGCACATGGTGTCCGCGCACATGTTCAACCTTGAAACCGCCATAACACACTGAGGCATATAATAGGCCGCCGGCCCAGGTCTCCAAGCGACTATTTTTGTGGATTAATTCATGACCGACATTTATCGCTAGAATCGCACTCACAATGCCACAACTTAAGATCCAGCCAATCTGACCGATTAAACTGAAATTTTCAGTGGTGGAGAAAATATAGGCACCATAGATAAGAGTGATTGCTTGTATAGGCACCACCGCTAACGTAAGCAGGGCATACCACTTCTGCTGTGACATTTTTTCTACTTGGGCATCGCTCGGGTTGGCTGGATCTTTCCCCACTAGGTGATCAATTATAGGAAGGAAAACAAAAAACACGATAATTCCCCACCACGCGAAAAAATCATAATAGCCAGTTTCGTGCCCGTATTGGTAACCCGCATAAGGCACATAGGCAAAGCCAAACACCAGGAGATAGAGAGCTTTCTTAAGGGATATCATGACGTTAGGGTTCATTTTTGTAAACATTCAATTATTTCCTCTTCATCAGTCTTATATGTCAGTAGATTAACTATGACCTCAAAATCAATAGCTCGCAGGTCTTCTATTGACAACTACTTGTCATTATCGGACACTAAAAAACCATTACCCAGAAATTGCGCCTCTCTATGGATCAGTATACCGGTTTAACCTCCACCCATTACTTCGCCCCATTGCTTGATCTATTAACGGAGAGAGGCTTTTCCAGTGCGGATGTGCTGCAGGGTAGCGGTTGCTCAGAGGAGACGCTAAAACTTCCCAATCAATTCATTAATTTAACCCAAGTAGAAACCATCGTCGAAAATGCAATTGGCCTCAGCCATGATAAGTACCTGGGAATTCAGTTAGGCCAACGTCTCAACGTGAGTGCCCACGGCTCTCCAGGCATCGCAATATTAACCGCGGAGAATAGCTGGCAGGCCTTACAGGTTGCCATTAAATATTTTTCACTTATCACTTCCTTGATTTCAGTTCAGTTAATTGAAAAAGGAGAGCACGCGATCTTAGTAATGACTCCGACGCCGAATTTGTCCCTCAACATAGAGATGTTTGTCATGCAAACATTGATGAGTAGTCTAGATGTAATGATAGCGTTCTTAATGGGCGGAGGTACAGGCGCAGCCTACCTCCATTTACGCTATGCCAAAGATGAAGCTTATCAACAATTTACCAAGCGTGACCTGTCAAATATCCGGTTTAACCAACCCCGCAATGTCTTGAAGTTTCCCAAGGCGGTGTTGATGAATCCTCTGCCGCTGGCCGATAATGCGGCCAATCAAAAAGCACTCGTAGATTGTGACCTACAAAAAACCCAATTAGCAACGTTAACCAGTTTCAGTGCGCAACTCTATCAACAGCTATTGCTTTACCAAGATATACTGCCAAGTATCGAGGATGTCGCCGAGCGTTTACATATGTCATCACGCACTCTGAGGCGGCGACTGAAAAAAGAACACAACAGTTATCGAGATTTGCTCAATCAAGTGCGAATCCACCAAGCCACCAAACTTCTACTACAAGATAAATTGCCCATCACCCAGGTAGCGTATCAACTAGGTTATACCGACTCGGCGAATTTCACCCGCGCCTTTAAACGTCATACGGGTATAACACCTACGGAATTTTTAGCTAGGCAATCTATCGGCTATAATAATTGAAACCCCAATGTTTTTAGGAGGTCATTATGCGATTTCGTTATCTCAAAGCATTTCTTAATGTACATTTTTTTCTATGCATTTTCCTTATTGCTACAAATACATCATCTATTTACGCTGAGCAATATAAATCAGCGCAACAAGAATCAGAAGAACTTAATTCCGCCCAGTTAGTTTCATTATTACAACAGGGTGGATACGTATTATATTGGCGCCATGCTGCAACCGATCATCAACAAAAAGATGCCGTGGAAGTAATTATGCAGGACTGCAGCACTCAAAGAAACTTGTCTGAAAAAGGAAAACAACAAGCTGTAGATATAGGCGAACATTTACTTCGGTTAGATATTAAGTTCGATAGAATTTTATCTAGCCCTTATTGCCGCTGTAAAGAAACGGCAGAGTTAGCTTTTGGACATTTTGAAACGAATGACAATCTCTACTTTTCAATTGATGCCGATAGAGCCTCTCGTAAAGAACAATCTCGTAATCTACAGCAACTACTGAGCACAACCCCTGCCATTGGAAAGAATCACATTATCATTAGCCATACCGCAAATCTTAAGGAAGCTGCAGGTGTTTGGCCAAAGCCAGAAGCGGTCATACATATTTTTAGGCCTGGCCAAGATATTTTCTATCACCTCGGTAAAATATCACCAGAAGAGTGGACTGATCTCTAGGAGGCCTACCCTACGATGAAAATACACTTTCTCAACAGCATTAAGATTAAGGCTATATGTTTTCCGATCTTGGTCACCTTTATGTTTTCTTATTGCTCTTGGGTACTCATCGATAGCTACAATAGTCAGCTTGATTTTTACCGATATTTTAGTGATCAGCAGAAAAAATCAACCTATTCGCTAACCGCGCTCTTTACAAAATTTAGTACCAATCACATTAATATTTATGAGCTACTCAGACAATCTAGAGCTGACAACGATGAAGAGCGTCTCTATGAATCAATTAGAAATAGCCTAGATAACGCCGAACAGATTACGATTGATTTATCGAATTTCAAAATACAATATCAGGACACAAATACAGATGATATAAATATCAAACTCGACAGTTTGATTATGGAGATGGATAATTACAACAAAATCAGTATCAGCGCATTAAAACAGGCATCCGTCAGCACCTCACATGCTTATGATATTATGTCTGAGGCTAGCAAACATTACATAGAAATCAGCAATAGATCTGTGGAAGTCCAGGAGTCCATAAAAAACATTACGGACAACCACTTCCAACAATTCAATCAAAAAAGCAAAGATAGGCTAAATCGGTTTATCCTACTAATAGCCCTATCAATTTCGACCATCTTTCTGTTAAGCGTTTACTTTATACAACGTCTTACCAAGCCTTTATTCGAAATACTAAAAAACATTCAGGCGATATCGTCTGGCGAAAGTGAAATACGTTGTAAAATAGAGAGCAATGATGAAATAGGACTTCTCGCAAAAGAGGTCAACAAACTTGCAGACAATCTAAATTATGAAAAACTCGTCGGAAACGCAAAAGGACTTTTTTTAGCAAGCATGAGTCATGAAATACGAACACCAATGAATGGAATTATTGGTATATCAGAGCTATTGCTAACAGAAAATAAGCCAAAGGAAACCAGGGAGTACGCGGAAATCATTAATGGTTCAGCACACAGCTTAATGACAATCATTAACGACATTCTAGATTTTTCGAAAATTGAAGCAGGTGAATTATCAATCATTCAATCCCCGCTGAATTTATACCACTTAACCTACGAGCTCATTAAGCTTTACCAACACCAAAATACTAACAAGAACGTTAACATAAAATTTAATTACCCAGACTCCATGCCAAAAATGTTTATTGGCGATGGCGATAGAATTCGACAAATCATCAACAATCTAATGAGCAACGCGTTCAAGTTTACCGACCATGGCGAAATAGTGCTGGGTATTAAAATAGATACAGAATCTAACAACAACTGCACAATAGCCATTAGTATTAAAGACACGGGCACAGGAATAAATGAAAGTGATTTGCGCAATGCCTTTAAGGATTTCTTTCAAGCAGATCAAACTCATACCAGACATCAAGGTACCGGTCTAGGCTTGGCTATTAGTAGACGTTTAGCTGAACTGATGAACGGTAATGTCAGCGCAACAAGCATCGTTAGAAAAGGCTCTATCTTTACTCTGCATTTAAACTTATTGTTAGGCCCAGACACAAAGCCATCTTTGCTGAAAGCTCATACAAGTCAGACTAAACGCAACTACCAAAAAAATGTTCTTCTGGCAGAAGATAACATTGTCAATCAAAAAGTAGCGACAATCATGCTGGAAAAACTCGGTCTATCAGTCGATATTGCAGACAATGGCAAGATCTGTCTAGAAATGCTGACACAACACCCGTATGATTTAATTCTGATGGATGTTCATATGCCAGAAATGGACGGCTTACAGGCAGCGGTAGAAATTCGAAAGCTAGTAGGTAACAAAAGTAAAACCCCAATACTAGCCTTAAGTGCCTCGGCTCTAAGCTCGGATCAGGAACAATGTGTGGCATCAGGAATGAATGGATTCATCGCCAAACCGCTACGCCTTAAAAACTTAATCTACCACTTCGATCGTTTTTTTGTATGAGGCAGTCTACTCCCGTTGCCACAAAAATTAACAATCAATTCACACTTTGGCTTGTCAGATATTCATCATAGGTTCCGTTAAAGTCAACAATACCTGTTGGAGTGATCTCAATAATCCGAGTGGCCAACGACGACACAAACTCTCTATCATGGCTAACAAATAGCAAGGTTCCTAAATAGTTATCCAATGCAAGATTAAGTGCTTCAATGGATTCCATATCCATATGGTTGGTGGGTTCATCCATTAACAGTACATTCGGTCGCTGCAACATGATTTTACCGAATAACATTCGGCCCTGCTCTCCACCAGAAATAACCTTAACGGTTTTATCTATATCCTTTTGAGAAAACAGTAAACGCCCCAACGTGCCCCGAATCACCTGCTCATCATCATCCTCTTGGCCCCACTGCGCCATCCACTCAACTAAAGGCAAATTTTCTTCAAAATCCGCCGCATGGTCCTGAGCATAATATCCAATCTCTGCATTTTCGGACCATTTAATCTCTCCCGCCGTTGGGTCTAAGTCACCGGCAAGGCATCGTAACAGGGTGGTCTTACCGATGCCGTTAGGCCCGATAATAGCGATGCGCTCCCCTACGTCTACCATCAAATTAAAACCAGAAAAAAGCGTTTCATCGAAGCTCTTTGCTAGCCCTTCTACTTCCACCGCTAAGCGATGTAATTTTTTCTCTTGCTCAAAACGTATATAGGGGCTCTTACGGCTAGAAGGTTTAACTTCAGCCAATTGGATTTTATCAATTCGTTTGGCTCTTGATGTTGCTTGTTTCGATTTTGATGCGTTAGCAGAGAAGCGACTAACAAAGGCTTTTAACTCAGCAATTTGCGCCTTCTTCTTGGCGTTATCGGTATTTAACTGCTCTGCCACCATGGTAGAAGCCGTCATATATTCATCATAATTACCAGGATAGAGTCGCAACTCGCCATAATCCAAATCGGCCATGTGGGTGCAAACGCTGTTTAGGAAATGACGATCATGAGAAATGATGATCATGGTACAGTTACGTTCATTGAGTACCGATTCCAGCCAACGGATGGTATTGATATCCAAGTTGTTGGTGGGTTCGTCCAGCAGCATAATGTCTGGATCAGAAAACAATACCTGAGCCAGTAATACCCGTAGTTTCAACCCCGGGGCAATTTCACTCATAAGCCCATAATGTTGGTCTACGGCAATTTCCACACCCAATAACAACTCTCCAGCGCGGGCTTCTGCGGTGTAGCCATCCATCTCAGCAAATTCAGCTTCTAGCTCGGCGGCGCGAAGTCCATCCTCCTCAGTCATCTCCGGGTTGGCATAAATCGCATCACGCTCAGATTTCACTGCCCACAAGTCCTCATGTCCCATGATGACGGTATCAATAACCGCAAACTCTTCATAGGCAAACTGATCCTGTTTCAATTTACCGATACGTTCATTCGGATCTTTGGACACATTGCCCGCGCTTTGTTCTAGATCACCACCTAGAATTTTCATAAATGTGGATTTACCACAGCCATTTGCTCCAATGAGCCCGTAACGGTTGCCGTTACCAAATTTAGCTGAAACATTTTCAAATAGTGGCTTGGCGCCAAATTGCATGGTGATATTTGCGGTAGTAAGCAATGTAGTATTCCGAATTCGATTAGCTTGGAAACCCCATATCCATATTCTCTGGCTGAGGTAAAAAGAGGCGCGCATTATGTCATAAAATGGGCTACAGAAGAAATATCATCTAGCATTAAGGGCCTGTAATCATTCACTTTTGACACAAGCGGGAGAAATGTTGTTGGAAATTGGTATTGAGTTAGCACAGAGCGGTAACTGAAGGGCGGGGTTTGTGTTTTAGTTTTGTTTAGTATGTGTTCCCACGCTAGAGCGCGGGAACAAGGAGATAGTGAGCTATTTCAGGTTACGGTCGGCGCCGACTCGAATCACCATCAACTCCCAAATATCCACGCTCCACCGCCACTTCCACGGCCTGAGCGGCGTGAAGTAGTTCCTCAAACATTAGTCGCGATTCTCTTAATTTGTGCATCTGCTCTTTTGTGGGCAGGCCATCACCTACATTTTTTGCTAGATCATACATGTCCGTCAGGTAAACGGCTCTTGAACGTGCAACCATTTCTAATATGGGAGCTAACTCCTCCATATTAACATCCGATATGCTCGGATTAATGATATCGTAATTAATATCTCGAATTGATTTTGAAAGCTCTAGTAACAAACGATTTTTATCGATACTCATAACCACTCCGAAGATAGATTTCAGGTAACATTAGCGGGATTGTTAAACCCACACGTAGATATCTACTTGCACGCTTATCTTTAGTTATAGCCAAAGAAACGCCTATTGACTAATACTTGCCCCCGCAACAGCCCACGCCCCTTCACGCACACCACCTTAATACATTGTTTTCATTGTAGTTTTAGTTATTTCTCCGCTTTACCGGCCTAAACCAATGAGCCCACCCTACCAACGCATCTACCCCACGAGTTTGAATCCAAACCTTGCCGTTGCCACTAAACCGACAAACAAACCCCTCCCCAGAGAAGAATAATGATTTATAACCACCGACTTTAGTAATTTTGTAGTCGAGCCCTTCGGTAAAACCAACGATATTACCGGTATCAACCACATAATCCTTAGTCACATCAATTTCGATGATTGCCCCATAGGTATTAAACCAAAGGTCCCCCACGCCACTACAACGAATCAAAAATAAACTTTCACCGGAAAAAAAGCCTTTGGTTAAGCCTTGCCACTTAGTTTCTACATTAACGTTTTGTGTGCAGGCTACAAAGGCAGAGTTTTGGAGAAAAATAGTTTGATTATCCAAATATTGATGGCTTAAATCCCCCGGAGCTCCCGGTGCAATACCAATCTCCGCCGGGCCGCCTTCTGCAGTGAATTCATTAATAAATATCGACTCACCTGTCACCAAGCGACCGAGGCCACCCTTGAACTTGGTTTTCATTTTCAGGTTAACGTCCATCGTTGCCATCGCAGAGGCTTCTACCTTTAGCATTTCATTGGCAGGTATTTGTATGGTAGCAAAACCGTAATCAGGGTCACCATCTATAGTAAACGTCAAACCTTTAAAGTTACTCTCTTCGCTTCGGATTTCGTCAATGATTTCTTCTTCAATCATTTCTTCGCCAAAAGTTGCCTCGGTAATCGACCGCGCTTCGACTTCTACTTTTGTAACACTGGAGTTTATTGTTTTATTTTCTGTTCGGTCAAGCGCTTCAATCCGCGCAGATGAAATAGCAATACACTCCACGCCAATAGCAATCAAGGCTTCTTTGAATTTATCGGCAACATCAAGTTCGATACCTTTCTTTATAGCAACCGGCGCGTTTTTAAACATCTTCTCTGCTTGTTCGATAGTGATAGAAAATAATTTCGCGAATTCCGAAATTGCCTCATCACGCTGCTGATATTCACTGATTTCGCCGGTGATTTTTACTGTATAGGTTTCCATAACATTAGCTCCTTATGCTTAAGCGCGTCGCTCTCGTAAACTACTGGCCATGGCCATACCAAAACTGCGAGGATTGTGTGATTGACACCAGACCGTACCCTTGCCGCKGAATTTRCAGACTAGCCCCTCGCCCCCAAGAAAAGACTGCACCCAGCTACCGCCTGCCTTTGTAATAGAAAAATCCAGCGTTTCATTGAAAGCTACGATATGCCCGCTATCGACAATGTACTCTCCATCCACTTCAATAGGATAAATTGCACCAAACGAGCTARCGATAACTTTTCCCTTGCCGCTAACATTTACCCAAAAAACACTTTCACCGGAAAATATGGATTTAAACCCCTGCCACCCCAAGTCAATATCAATGTTATCTTCACAAGCTAGAAATGAACTACCCTGCACTATCAGGTTCTCATTCTCCAAATCTAGGACAAACATATCTCCCGATAACGCGGTACCCAACCAAACTTCTCCGCTACCATTTAATGGTTCAAAGTGATTTAAGAACAATGATTCCCCGGCAATCTTTCGCTTAATCGCTTTTAACAATCCACCACTGCCTTTTTTATGGGTAGTTGTGGTGATATCCATATTACCACTCATGGCAATCATGGCACCTGATTCTGCGGTACAGGTTTCACCTTGTTCCAATATTACTTTTGCGGCGGTATTTCCCGGTTGATGTACGAATTCTACTTGCATCACTGCATCCTCTAATAATGTGTTTTTTCAGTGGGATAGTCACTTACTCAATAAACTCGCCCATTAAATTTAGTCCATGCACTTATATAAAAAAACCGTCGCGCATTTTTAGGTAAAAAGTACAACTACCAGAAAAATTTAGGATTCAACCAACTGGTTAATCCAGAAATACTACGCGTCTGAAGTACAATTTTTCCTTTGCCTTCGACCCGAGTCACCAAGCCTTCACCCCCAAACAAGCTAGAAAAAATACCACCTGCTAGTTGTAGCTTTAGCGTTATTGTTGGATCGTATGCGACCAGATGACTGGTATCAACGATATACTCGCCATCAATTTCCTTTTCTAACAAAGCGCCATATGCGCCATACCATACTTTTCCATTTCCGCTAACAACCATACGAAACAAACCTTCACGAGCAATAAACGAAGTAAAGCCGGCCCACTTGAGACCTAGCTGAACACCATCCGTACAGGCTAAAAACGCACCCGGCTGCAAATACAGCATGCTGCCAGCCAAATCTACACATTTAATCTCGCCAGGTGTTGGCTGCACGATAGTAAGCGCTCGATCACCATCGGTGTTATTGGTGAATTGACTAACAAATAAGGTTTCTCCACCTAAAAACTTCCGCAAAATGCCTACTACAAACCCACCATTGAGTTGCGCTTTTAAGTCCAGATCCGACGCCATGCTTGACATCGCATCAGATTCTGTCGTCAAAGTTTCCCCTGGTGCCAAGGTCACATCAATATACGAAAAAGCCTTACCGCCTTTAATTTCACTCTTCATTTTTCCTTACGCTCCCTGTCTTACAGATTTTTGTTGTTGAATTGGGTTATTGGATATTGTAGTTGAAATATGTAGTTGGGTTTTATGATTGGGCAGTGCTAATTTCTATCGCCCGTTGTTACAACGAAATCTTTTACCGCTTGTTTTAATTCGGCAAACGACAATGTCAGATCCACATAAGGTCCATGGTTATCTTTAGCCAATGATTGAATATATTCAATCCGCTCTTCAGTCGCGGGATGAGTACTGAACAAGCCTTCGGCAATCACCATTAGTTCCCGTGCTGTTTTGTCTTCAACGTTGTCTAGTTGTTCTTTACGTTGCTGGATAATTTTCTCAAAAAAACGCGTCAACCCTAATGGGTCAATGTTAGCCCGGGTTAATAATTCATAACCTTTGCTATCCGCATCATGTTCAAAACCTCGCGAGAATTGCTGATGCAACAGCAAGGGAGCGGCATCAGCAATCAGGGCCGCCAGCCCGGTCACATCACCTAATAACAGGTCTACCGTCAAATATACACTGGCGGCACTAATGATATTACGAATACTGTGCTGTTCTGAGACATGGGACAACTCATGGGCTAAAACACCCAACACCTCATCCGCCGAGTCAGCGGCCAATATCAAACCTGAATTGATAACGACAAAACCGCCAGGCAAGGCAAATGCATTGATCTCAGGATCATCCACTATGGCTATCTGCGGGGTAAACCGTGGAGCGCCTTGCATTTGATCTGATGCCGCCGATTCTAACGCCATCAACAATGGATTAACCACGGGGATCAATACCTCCTCGGTTATCTGTTCAGACATGAAACGCTGGCTAATTTTGTATTGCGCATACACGGCTTGGCCTAAATTATACTCCCAATTCGCAGGTACCTGTTTTGCCGCTATCCCCGTCAAGGTATCAATATTGGATATAAATAACATGGGTAATAATACAACCAAACCAATGACCGCCAGCAACAGGCTATGATTAAACCAACGAGTTTGTTTCGCCTTTACTAGCTGTTGTGATATTGACGGGTTGTTTTGCAAACATACATCATCAAGAATGCTCCGATCACTGGTATAGAAAGACCATTCGGGATGATCAGAGTGTTTGATAAAAACTAATCGATCACTGGCACCACCTAGAGAAAATTCAGCTCCTTTGATAGCAAAAGCGTGCATCGCGGCATCGCATTGAAATTGGATTACCGTACCGGTAACGGTAATCTCTCCAGATGACTTGCCACCGGGCAAGGTATTGTGAAATCCATGTCCTTGGTATTGCCCTGCCCCGCTGTCAATCGTACCCGCCATCATTGATCTCCATGCTGTCTTTATTAGGGTTATACATCCAAGCCCAACCTTATCATAACTTTATCATAACGTTAGCGACATAATCTGCCCCCATCACACACAGGCTTTATGCGCTCTTACGGCATTCAAATGAAGGAATTGTTGTTTATATTATCAACTGGGTTTCACGGTAGCCTTAGGGTCAAGCCTTGAGGTAACATAGCAACATTCTCTTTGGTTTCTTATTATTAGGATTTTGCATTATGGCAACACGCATTCTTTACCCCGGTACATTTGATCCACTCACCAACGGTCACTTGGACTTGATTGAACGAGCCGCACGTCTATTTGATCATGTCACCATTGCCGTTGCTGATAGCAAAAAGAAGAGCCCATTATTCTCCCTGGATGAACGCATCGCGTTAGCCGAACAAGTTACTAGCCACTTGGACAATGTCGATGTAAGTGGGTTCAGCGAATTGCTAGTGGTGCATTGTGTAGAAAGAAATGCCAACATGATTTTGCGCGGAGTAAGAGCGGTATCGGATTTTGAATACGAGTTCCAACTAGCAACGATGAATCGAAGCCTCGACAATAACATTGAAACCGTGTTTCTCACCCCAAGTGAAGGCCTATCGTTTATTTCATCATCATTGGTGAGAGAGATATCGGCCATGGGCGGCAATGCAGCCCAGTTTGTTCCTGACATCGTTGCTGCGGCTTTAGCTCGAAAACACCCCGCTTAATGGCAGCCCTTAGCACCCTGATCATAAAACCCACACAGCTTCTCGGTGGAAAAGCTTTCTCATGCTGTTAAAATAGCCTTTGTATTAACCGATTTTCTATTAGAGAACTGTAAATGGCACTTATAATTACCGATGAATGCATTAACTGTGACGTTTGCGAGCCAGAATGCCCCAATGAAGCTATTTTCGAAGGCGATGAGATATATGAAATCGACCCGAGCAAATGTACGGAATGTGTTGGCCATTATGATGAACCTCAATGCCAGCAGGTGTGTCCAGTAGACTGTATCCCTCTCGATCCCGCCAATGTGGAGAACGAAGACCAGCTAATGGAAAAATATCAACGACTTACCGGCAGTTAATCACTTCCTAAACTGACTCGTCTCGCGTTATTATCCCCTGCGGCATTTATTGTGAAACAGCAGGGATAACATCATGAGTCCAATTACCATCATTTCGAAAGCCATCATTTCCAAAACCGTCATATCCAAAACGGCCATCGCCACCATTGCCTTGGTTGCCTTATTATTTTCGGGCTGCCAGCAAACACCTCCAACACTCGGTACACCGCAGCCTCTTGCCCAACCAGCCATCGCTAGCGCGCACCCACTAGCAACTAAAGCAGGCATGGAAATCCTTGCCAAAGGTGGTAATGCCTTTGATGCAGCCATCGCTGTAGCATCTGTGCTAGGTGTCGTAGAGCCATACAGCGCCGGTATCGGCGGAGGCGGCTTCTGGTTATTACATCGCGCCAGCGATGGCAAAGAGGTGATGATCGACGCAAGAGAAAAAGCGCCACTGGCCGCCACACACGACATGTATGTGGATGATCAAGGCAAAGTAAATCGTGACCTTGCCGTTAACGGCCCTCTCAGCGCCGGCATTCCTGGGCAACCAGCGGCCTTTGACCATATTGCTAAACATTACGGTAAGCTTGAGCTAAAAGACACATTGGCCAGCGCCATTGGCCATGCCGAACAAGGTTTTCAAGTCGACCGGGTCTATTTAAAGCTTGTGGGGTTTCGTGACAAAGTGTTGTCTCGCTTTCCAGCAAGCCGGTCAACCTTTCTCAACGACACTAGAACCTCAGGCACGATAAACTCCAACACATTAACCACCGATAGCATCATTACCCAGCAAAACCTCGCCAACACTCTGCGGGCCCTAGCAGCAAACGGTAGGGATGGTTTTTATCTAGGTCCGATTGCAGAGAAATTAGTAGCAGGGGTCAGCCAAGCGGGGGGGATTTGGCAACTAGCAGACCTATCGGAATACAACATTGTCGAGCGCCCGCCAATAACCTTCACCTATAACAATGCCGACACCCAAGTAAAAGTCATATCTGCACCGCCTCCGTCTTCTGGAGGCATCGCACTCGCAGAAATGTTCAATATGCTAGAGGTGATGAAATACACATCCTTGGACCCTATCGGCAAAACACATGTCTTAGTCGAAGTAATGCGGCGAGCCTATCGAGATAGGGCTGAGCACTTGGGTGATAGTGACTTCCATCCGGTTCCAATAGCCATGTTAACCGACCCACAGCATGCAAAAAAACTGACCCAATCCATTAGTTTGGATAAAGCCACTGCCAGCAACACATTAGGCAAACCCATGGGCAACCATAGTGGCACCCACACCACCCACCTATCGGTCATCGATAAGGACGGCAACTATGTCTCTGCAACCTTATCCATTAACCTGCCATTCGGATCCGGTTTCACCGTACCCGGCACCGGTGTATTGCTTAACAATGAAATGGATGACTTTTCCGCTCAGCCAGGTTCTCCAAATGCCTACGGCCTGGTGGGATCTCACGCCAATGCCATCGAACCCGGCAAAAGGCCACTCTCTAGCATGACCCCAACCTTTGCCGAATTCACTAACATCCAAGGCAAACAAATAGCCATTTTGGGCACCCCCGGCGGCAGCCGCATCATAACCATGGTGTTTTTGGGTTTACTCGAAGCAATTGATGGCAATCCCACCGTAGACTGGGTCTCTCGTAACCGCTTCCATCATCAGTATTTGCCTGATGTTATCCAAATTGAGCCAAATACCTTCTCAGCGATGGAAATAGAACAACTACAACAACGAGGGCATACACTCAAACCCGTTGGACGCCGTTACGGCAACATGCAGGCGATTTTGTGGAATCAAGACACTGGCAAAGTGACTGCCGCCTCTGACCCTCGCGGAGTAGGCCAAGCTAGCGTGCAGTGAGCATTAAAACGATGCTAAATCGGCAAACGATACCTTCCGACCATACMCTCAAACCGCATCTTCAAGCCATAGCCATAAAAAAACCCCGCAACACGCGAGGTTTTTTNATGGCTAACTACTAATTTARCGCCGAATTATTTTATATCGTGCTTAACACCGCAGCCTAAACAACGCATGAAGGTTGACTTAAATGGTGTACCSACCAATGTRTCTGCTGCTTCGGTAAAATTCCCACCTARMGCGGAGAAGGGTGACGACACGATAAAAATTGCCGTACCAATCACGGTAGCAGTAAACATCAACGGTCTTACCAAAATAAGATCTGCTGACATTTCCATCCCCGATGGCCGCTCGGTAATAGACTCTGCCATGGTTACACCCGGTAGCGCGGTCAATATCATTACAACTACGGCTAACATATTCTGTTTCAAATTCTTTTTCAGACCACGCATATTCCTACCCTCATTATCCTATTTTGTTTCAGTATAAACACAACACTCAGGGTTTTCAGCCCTAAAACGTAATAAAACTAATTTTTATATCCAATTGAGCCTTAAGTTTGGCAGAATTTACAGAAAACGGTAGCTCTTTGTCCGAGACGTATTTCACGTAATGGTTTATCGCATCGAACACAGGGCAATCCCCCTCGGCCATAAACCTGTAATTCTTGCTTAAAATAGCCTGGCTTGCCATCACCACCGACAAAATCCTTCAATGTTGTACCACCTTGCTCTATTGCTTTGACAAGTACACCTTTAATACACTCAACCAATACCGCATAACGTTTTTTTGAGACACTGCCAGCCAATCGCTTGGGGTTAATGCCGGCCAGGAACAACGCCTCGTTGGCATAAATATTACCCACACCAACGACTACATGACTATCCATGACAAAGGTCTTGATGGGACATTTTTTACCCCGTGAGCGTTTCCACATATATTCCACATCAAATGCCGCTAACAACGGCTCCGGACCCAGTGAAGCAATTAATTTATGCTGCTCTGGATCCTGCTCGGTCCATAACCAAGCGCCAAAACGTCGAGGGTCGGTATATCGCAACACATCACCCGACGCCAAATGCAAGTCTACATGGTCATGACACAATGGAGGTTCCCCCTCCTTAATCATACGTAAACTACCTGACATGCCCAGGTGCACCAACACCGTACCTTTGCTGGTTTTAAACATTAAGTATTTACCGCGTCGCTCCACAGCATCGATACAGACACCCGATAGTGACATCAGCGCCGTTGATACTGGCCAACGCAACTTGGGCTGGCGCACGATTATTGCGCTAATCTGCTGCCCCGTCATATAAGGCGCGATTCCGCGCCGGGTAGTTTCTACTTCCGGTAATTCTGGCATCGTTATAGAATTCGCTATGTTCGCTATAAAAGTTAGGTGATCATTGCAATCCATCTAAAATTAATCACTATTTCAACGATATTACAGGGTTTTCGATAACATGATGGCATTAGGTGTTGATACCGGCGGAACATTTACTGATTTTGTCTTGCTTGACCATGGATCACTGCGCATTCACAAAGTGCTATCCACCCCCAAAGCCCCTGAACAAGCCATCCTACAAGGCATTAAGGAACTCGGGTTACTCGATGCTGCCAAGTCGGGAAAATTGCGCATAACCCATGGCAGTACCGTCGCCACCAACGCAGCCCTTGAACACAAAGGGGTTAAAACCGCATTTATCACTAACCACGGGTTTGCCGACATTCTTACCATTGGTCGCCAAGCTCGACCTGAGCTGTATAATTTACAGCCAACTCCACCCCCCATCCCAGTGGAGAAAAACTTATGCTTTGAAGTCGGCGGCAGACTCGACGCTACAGGGCGTGAGATATCAAGGCTCACTGACACCGAGTTATCTATATTAGTCCAACAGATTCAACGTGCAAAACCCGAATCTATTGCCATCTGCCAGCTATTTTCTTATCTAAACCCTAGCAATGAAAAAGCCATCGAAGCGGCACTAGCGCCCTATGCTTATATCAGCCGGTCATCCAAGATATTGCCTACTAGCGGTGAATACGAGCGCGGCATTGCCACCTGGCTCAATGCCAGCCTTGGGCCCCTGGTTAAACAATATATTGACCGCCTTAGCCATAACTTATCTCCCTCAAAAATCGCCGTTATGCAATCGACTGGTGGCACTATTGATGCCAAACAAGCAGGTGAGCATGCAGTAAAAATGTTGTTATCCGGCCCGGCGGGGGGGCTGTCTGGCGCCCGTTTTATTGGAAAATCAAGCTGTATCAATGATTTACTAACTTTTGACATGGGTGGCACATCCACCGACGTGGCGACTATTCAAGGTCATATCAAACTCACTACCGAGGGTTCTATCGGCCCCTGGCCCGTTGCCATACCTCAGGTTGACATGCACACCATTGGCGCCGGTGGCGGCTCCATAGCCTTTATCGATGAAGGCGGTTTATTACAAGTAGGGCCCGAATCCGCAGGGGCTTTCCCTGGCCCCGCCTGTTATGGCAACACTCATCACCAAACCCAACTACAGGCCACCGTTACTGACGCTAATGTAGTCTTGGGACGATTACGCCCAGAGTTATTCCTGGGTGGCAACATGAACCTCGACGTTGACGCCGCACACCGTGCATTAGCGCCGCTAGCAAACGCTCTAACCCTGACCGTAGAGGAAGCGGCCATGGGTATAATTGAAATTGCTAACGAACACATGGTTAATGCTTTACGCCTTATATCGGTACAACGTGGCGTCGATATTCAGGCGTTTCATCTATGTTGTTTTGGTGGGGCAGGGGGCTTACATGTTTGTGCTCTAGCCGATGCTTTGCAGATGCAACGAGCCATAGTACCCATCCATGGAGGGGTTCTTTCCGCCTTAGGCATGCTAACCTCAGTAAAAGAACGGCAACTATCACAATCACTCAGCGGGCTGATTCTACCTACTAAGAATCAGCTCTCCGTTAAGCAAATAGAGCAATGCTTTAATGATTTAATTACCCAGGGTACCCAAGAACTGGAACAAGAAGGAGCGGTACAATCTGACATTTCGATAACACGATCTCTCGATGTACGCTATCAAGGACAGTCCTTTTTCCTCAATATTCCTTACCAAGGTTCACTGAACACAATAACAGAGACATTTCATCAACAGCATGCCAACCTATACGGTCATCAGCTCGATATAGCGGTGGAGCTGGTCAACGTTCGTGTCGCCCTTACCAGCCAGCAACCAGCCATCGACCTGCCCACTTTGACACCTAAAGAGATCGCGTCCCCTATTGCGACAACCAAAATCATCAATGAAGAGAATATTTGCCATATTTACCAACGCGAGCAACTTGCGCCTGGACAACACATACAGGGGCCTGCATTAATCGCAGAAACCGTATCCACAACCTTTATTGCTGCTGGCTGGAGCGGGAGAATTGATCCGGTGGGTAATATTATTTTAACGACGGTATAAATATAATCAGTGCTAACGATAGCTATTCAACCATTGAATGTTGAGCAACATCGGCCCAATGTAATGCTTCTAGGTAGATATCCCATAGGTCCTCAGCACACAACCCATCCATAATAGCGTGTTCAAAGTCACCGGTTTCATAGGCTTCAACCAAGGCTAATACCGCACCCATATCCCCCTGCCTGCTCAACAACGCCGTCTCAAGATCTTCCGATAACGGCATCTGCTGCACTATTTCATCAAGGGGTTTATCCAACAACGCACCTAACAAAGACAACAAACCCGCCGTAAAGTATCCACCCACAAACTGTCGATTAAGCTTTTCCGCCACTAACTCACACATTTTAGCTCGCACGATAGCCGTAACCATGAGTTCATTAGGCTTATTATCCATCGCCGTAAGCGCCAACATGGCTGTCCAGCGCCGAAGCTCATTGGCACCTAACAACGCAATGGTTTCTGCAATGGTTTCGATCTTGCGCGGCAGGCCAAAAGATGCGGAATTGACTACTCGCAGCAATTTGTAAGAAAGGCGAGGGTCTTGACAAATAATGTGACTTACTCGATCGACATCGTAATCATCCGTGCTTAGCTCAGCCAACAAGGATGTAATCACTAATCCAGAGGCGGGTACCCTTTTACTCTTCATCACATGGGGTTTAGAAAGAAAATAGCCCTGAAAATAGTCAAAACCCATCCCGTGATATAACTCAAACTCCTCATGAGTCTCTACTTTTTCGGCAAGCAACTTACCACTTACATCACACAACGAGTGCAATTTATCTAACTGTTCCTTAACACCCTCAACACCTAAATCCATCACGTCTAGCTTAATAAAACTCGCCAGCGGAATTAGCGGCTCCCACTCCTCGCTATAAATAAAGTCATCCAGAGCAAACTGATATCCAACATCAACCAGATTCTTAACCTCTTGAATTACATCATCATTTACCAACACATTCTCAAGAATTTCAGGGATTAATAATTTCTGCAAACCCTTGGGCAACTGGCCGGAGGTCAAAATATCCTGAGTAATGTTCACCAAAGCGGGGTGGCCACTGGTGATGTTTTCTAGACCAATTTCAGAAAACGCATTCACTAGCACCTGCATAGTTGCTTCGTTGGCATCACCCATGCCCGCCGCGCTATTCTCCATGCTTGCTCGATATAGCAATTCATAGGCAACAACGTTCAGGTCGCGATCGAATATGGGCTGACGGGCTAGATATATATCCATAAAGCTTCTTAAATTCTCTCACTCATCCATTCAGTGTGGCAGGAAATAACTATCCGTAAACCGTATTTGACATATTTCATAAGAACTAAGCGTCTGATAAGAAAAAGAAAGGTTAAATTTTCAAGCAACAGACGCAACAAAACCGCCCCCAGCAAACCTGAGGACGGTTTTGAAAACAAAAACTAAGAAAAATTACTTAATTTTGGCTTCTTTAAACTCTACATGCTTACGTACAACAGGGTCATACTTCTTAAGCGCCATTTTCTCTGGCATGGTGCGCTTGTTTTTATCTGTGGTGTAGTAATATCCTGTACCAGCAGTAGATACTAATTTAATTTTATCACGCATGATTTTTCTCCTTACACTTTCGCGCCGTTTTTACGGATGTCTTTAAGCACCTTATCGATACCAACTTTATCGATAATTCGCATACCTTTGGCTGAAACACGCAATCTAACGTAGCGGTTTTCACTTTCAACCCAGAAACGATGGTGGTGCAAATTAGGCTCAAAACGACGACGAGTCTTGTTATGAGCATGTGATACATTATTTCCAGCTACGGGTCGCTTACCGGTAACCTGACAA
This sequence comes from Moraxellaceae bacterium, assembly GCA_002402125.1. GTDB lineage: Bacteria > Pseudomonadota > Gammaproteobacteria > Pseudomonadales > Ketobacteraceae > 42-54-T18. The sequence continues at coordinate 9,579 of NVVG01000005.1, read as the reverse complement.
ACTTTAGCCATTTTTCTCTCTCCAAATACTGGCAAAACAGCCCATACAATGGGTATAAACTGTGAGAGCCAGAAAACAATGTCCTGACTCACCTAAAATCGGGTGCGCCTTTATACCAGAACCCCAAACCGATAGCAACAATTTCACTCATAAAAGCCCACGTTCGGCAAAGGACACAACCGTTGAATCACCCACTATCATGTGGTCTAGAACCCTCACATCCACAAGATTTAGTGCTTTTACTAGTCGTTTAGTTATTTGCTTATCTGACATGCTTGGCTCAGCAATTCCCGACGGATGATTATGGGCAAAAATTACCGCCGCAGCATTTGCTGCCAACGTCTGCTTCACAACCTCTCTTGGATATACCGATGCACCATCAATGGTGCCATAGAATAATTCCTTATATTCCAAGACTCGATGCTGATTATCCAAATATACACAAGCAAACACCTCCTGACCATAAGCGCGCATTTTTGCCTGCAGAAAACGTTTGATTTTCTCTGGCTGAGTAATAGCGTCACCAACGATCATTTCTTGTGCTAAATATCGCTTACCTATCTCCAATGCGGCCTGTAATTGTACATATTTAGCATCCCCCATGCCTTTTATTGCAGTGAACGTCGCCAAATCAGCGTCTAACAGCCGGCGTATGTCGCCAAACTCGATCAACAGCTCTCTAGCCAAATCAACCGCGGTCTTGCCTGCCACCCCCACCCGTAAAAATATCGCTAGCAATTCTGCATCGGAGACCGCCTCCGGCCCCTTATTCAACATTTTTTCTCTGGGCCGCTCATCCGCGGGCCAATCTGTAATAGCCATAATTATGCCTTCCTTGGTCGCTTCACTGAAATACAGTCGCTGCATTAGAATTAAGGTTACTCCACTGAAATAGAGACCCCTTACTAATAAATGAATTAGGCATAAACGAATTAAATCGTAAAAAAATTAGCGCTATGGCAAGCAAAGCATTATTGTTAAGGGTGAACGCTCACTAACCCCTAACCCAGATTAATCCAGGTAAAAGACAGACAGATTATGCTTCGATTGGCGAATAAACGTATTGTACTGGGGGTAACCGGCGGCATCGCCGCGTACAAGAGCGCAGAACTCATCCGGCGCCTGATTGATGCCGGAGCAGAGGTGAGAGTTGTAATGACCACCGCTGCCCAGGAGTTTATCACCCCTCTAACCTTACAAGCCCTATCCGGCAACCCTGTTCACCTTGAGTTATTGGATACGGATGCCGAAGCAGGGATGGGGCATATTGAGCTTGCCCGTTGGGGGGACGCATTACTCATCGCCCCTGCCAGTGCGGATTTTATCGCTCGCCTTGCCCATGGCCACGGTAATGACTTGCTCTCGACCCTTTGCCTCGCCACGCGTCGCCCCATCCTTGTTGCGCCCGCAATGAATCAAGGCATGTGGGACTCGCCGGCAAACCAGAATAACATTGCATTACTCATCAACAATGGCATTCAGCTTATCGGCCCTGCAGCGGGTTACCAAGCATGCGGAGATATTGGCTTAGGGCGGATGACTGAACCAGACGATATTGCCCTAGCGGTCGCTGAGAGCTTTCAGACGGGCGCCCTCACCGGGTTCCATGTAGTCGTAACGGCCGGGCCAACCCAAGAAGCCATCGACCCAGTGCGTTACATTAGCAACCATAGCTCTGGAAAAATGGGCTTTGCTATCGCAGAAGCTGCCCGCGACGCGGGGGCTGCCGTCACCATCATTGCCGGCCCAGTGAATATCAAGACCCCTGATGGCGTTAGTCGCATCGATGTAATCAGTGCTCAAGATATGTATGCTGCCACCCAACAATGCCTGGAACGCATCGAGACCCTCGACAGCCTAAAGGGACAGGTTATTTTTATTGGCACCGCCGCCGTTGCTGATTATCGGCCCGATACTAACGCCACCCAAAAAATCAAAAAAAACCCTGACAACCCTAATATAACACTGCAGCTTGTTGAAAACCCTGACATTATCGCTGAGGTTGCAAAGCGCTCGCCGAAGCCTTTCACCGTCGGTTTTGCTGCAGAGACGCAAAATGTGATCGACTACGCCAATGCCAAAATCAGCCGCAAGAATCTCGACATGATTGTGGCAAATGATGTCAGCAACAAACAGATCGGATTTAACAGCGACCTCAATGCAGTAACGATTATCTGGCCTGGAGGCAGTAAAACCCTCGATATCGCCAGCAAGCACATTATTGCCAATGGCATTATTCAACACATCAGCTCACTGCAATAATCACTGCTAAGCTTATGGTTAAAAACCCTATTCTAAATTCAAGCTCTACACTTGAGTAGCTGGACGAAGCAACAACCGACCAACCTAACCGCGTGTCAACCCATCGGGTATCAGGAAGCAACAATGGGATTATTTAGTAAAAAAGATCAACAGCCAGCGGCATCAAGCCCTGCCGAAAAATCACAAAAGTTTGCGTTATTTACCCGGTTTGTTCCGGCTGTCTTCGGTAGCGTGCTATCTATCCTAGTTTGCGCTGGTGCATTATATTACTTGCTTGCCATTCAAAGTTCACAGCAAAACAATGCCATTGTTGGCAACAACATTGCCAACACCTATAGCGAATACGTATCCCAGCAACTTTTTGTGTTAAACGCATCACTCAAAAACATCAGTCAACAATCCCAATTAATTCAAGCTATCGAAGCCAAAGATACTAAAGCACTCGCCAACATAGCTCGTAAATCCAGCAAAACACTGCCTTTTGTTACTAACATTCATATTTACTTAAAAGGTAAAGCGAGAAAAGATGCCAACAGCAACCCTCCCGTAAGCTTTGCTCAACTAGACATGATTCGCCGCGCTGAAAGGCGCTCTCCTCCTGCTCCAGAAATTCACACCCAAAATAAAGTTCGTTATCTGAATTATGCCGTCAGCATCCAAAAAGACAATAAGGTCATTGGTAGCATGTTGGTGAATTTCCGCTTGCAAGACATGCTCACTGCACTACCCAAGCTTACCGCCGATGCCGGGTATATCGAGATTGCTCAGCAATTTGACAAGGGGGAGCCTCTCATTGTGCATAAAAGTGGAGATGTGAAATTTAAAAACCGCAACGGCATTTCTGTGCAATCTGGCAATGGTCACTGGATAGCAATTTACTACCCGTCAGACAAAATCAACTCAACCGACACCATCACACCGACCATTGCTGCTATCGTTGCCGTTTGCACAACCATCACCCTAGGGCTGAGCCTTCTCTCTCTCCTATTGGTAGCAAAGTCACTAGAACACAATGCCACCCGTTTAACGTCCTCGTTTAACGCAATGATAGCTCACGAAAAACATACTTCCGTTTTTTCACTCAGCATATTTACTTCACTGCACCAAACCATCGAACGCTTATTTCAGGACTATGATGCCCAAGTTCGCCATTCGGCGTTAGTAAACACAGACAACCTGGCTCAGAAAAACCAACAAGAATTTGGCTCCATAGACCAGCCTGACGATATGCCAGATATCGATATTTCTGAAGACGACACACTCTTGATGGGGGGCGCTGAAGCAGATGACGACCCCTTGGCAATGATAAATGAAGATCACGACATGCTAAATCTAGATGATATCGATTTAGATGAAGTTGATTTTGCCGAACCTTCTGCATTATCCTCGACCGATTCAACGGGGGAAGGCGGTGAGGCCACCAATGAAGAAATATCCGACGAGATCTTCCGCGCGTACGACATTCGAGGAATTATCGGAAAAAACCTCAACAACAATGTCGCAAATATTATTGGCATCGCTATTGGTAGCGAAGCTCAAAGCCAAGGTCAATCCTCCATCATTGTCGCAAGAGACGGTCGCCTTTCTAGCCCTGATTTAGCCCAAGCACTAATCCAGGGGCTGATCACTAGCGGCATGAAAGTCATTGATATAGGTCTGGTACCTACCCCGGTGCTCTATTTTGCCACCCACACCCTTGGCACCCAATCAGGTGTTATGGTAACTGGCAGCCATAACCCGCCAGAGTATAATGGTTTCAAAATTGTCATTGGTAGCCAGGCGTTATCCAATGAGAAAATACAGGCGATTAAACAACGCATAGACAGCGGCCAACTCGCCCAAGGCGAAGGCTCCTATGAACAAGCAGACATCAGCGCGGATTACTTAGAACGCATTTCCAACGACGTCGTACTTGCCAAACCGCTAAAGATTGTTATCGATTGCGGCAACGGTGCAACGGGAGATTTAGCACCGTCATTATTCGATACCTTAGGCTGCACCGTACTCACCCTTAATAGAGAGATAGACGGCAATTTCCCAAATCACCACCCAGACCCGAGCAATCCAGAAAATCTGCAACAACTTATCGAAGCCGTGAAAAAAGAGGGCGCTGAGCTGGGTATTGCTTTTGATGGTGATGGAGACCGGCTGGGCGTTGTAACTCCAGACGGGAAAATAATTTGGCCAGACAAATTGCTCATGTTATATGCCAAAGATCTATTATCACGCAATCCAGGTGCCGACGTATTGTATGACGTCAAATGCACAAGAGACATCGCAGAGCTTGTCAGCAACATGGGCGGCCGGGCCATCATGTGTGAAACCGGGCACTCTATAGTAAAAGCAAAAATGCGGGAAACCGGAGCCGTAGTTGGCGGGGAATTTAGTGGCCACATATTCTTTAATGACCGCTGGTATGGTTTCGATGACGCTCTATATAGCACCGCACGCTTACTGGAAATACTTTCCATGGAGCCCTTTGACGCCACCGAAGTCTTTGCAGAATTCCCAGTCAAAGTCAGTACGCCAGAATTAAAAATCGCCGTGTCTGAAACCGAAAAGTTTGAGATTATTCAACGATTACAAGCTGAGGGAGATTTTCCTAGCGGAAACATTGTCACTCTAGATGGCGTGCGGGTAGACTATTCTGATTCCTGGGGATTATTACGGGCATCTAATACTACACCCTGTTTAGTCGCTCGCTTTGAAGGCGATAATGACGCAGCCTTAGCTAACGTCCAAGCGCTTTTCAAAGAGCAATTACTAAAAGTACAACCTAACTTAACTTTACCTTTTTAACGTTATCTTTTTAACGTTAAAACAGTTAACTACAGTAGCAACACCATGACCTTAGAAAAAGAACAAGCACTAAACGTCGCCGACGTTTTAACCAAAGCAATGCCTTACATCCAACGTTTTACTGGCAAAACCGTCGTCATCAAGTACGGCGGTAACGCCATGACAGACGACACTCTTAAAAACAGCTTTGCCCGCGACATCGTATTAATGAAACTTGTGGGCATCAATCCCGTTATCGTCCACGGTGGTGGCCCACAGATTGGCAATCTACTAAAGAAAATAGGTAAGGAAAGCCAATTTGTTGAAGGCATGCGAGTCACCGACAGCGAAACCATGGACGTTGTTGAGATGGTGCTTGGCGGCCTGGTTAACAAGAGTATCGTTTCTCTCATTAACAACAATGGTGGTAAAGCCGTCGGACTAACCGGTAAAGATGGACAACTCATTAGAGCCAAAAAACTCCATATCTCCAAGTTCTCCCCAGACTTAAACGCACCAGAAATTATCGACATTGGACACGTTGGCGAAGTTGAAACCGTCAACACAGACGTTGTTGACATGCTGATTCGCGGTGACTTCATCCCCGTCATTGCACCTATCGGCGTGGGAAAAGACGGAGAATCCTATAACATCAATGCGGACCTAGTTGCAGGAAAAATCGCGGAAGTACTCAACGCGGAAAAGCTCATATTACTGACAAATATTGCAGGTTTAATGGACAAATCAGGCGAAATCCTAACGGGTTTAACCAGCCAGCAAGTTGATGTTTTAATTGAAGACGGAACCATTCATGGTGGCATGTTACCTAAAATAGGTTGCGCAGTAAGCGCAGTAAAACAGGGAGTAACAAGCTCACACATTATTGACGGGCGAGTCCCTCATGCCGTATTACTGGAATTATTTACCGATGAAGGTGTTGGCACCATTATCACCAACTAAGGTTTATTTCCTACCGATAAATATAAGCATCAAAATGACGCAACGACTTCACGTAACAACATCACGCGACAACTTCACGTAAAATAAGTGCAACAGTGAAATATAAACATGCCAATTCCTACTCAAAAAATTTCTAGAAAAGACCAAATACTACAAGCACTAGCAACAATGTTAGAAGCGTCTCCCGGTGGCCGAATAACTACCGCAGCACTGGCAAAAGAAGTTGGTGTATCTGAAGCTGCGCTATATCGACATTTCCCTAGCAAGGCGAAGATGTTTGAAGGTCTAATCGTATTTATCGAAGAGTCAATTTTTTCTCGTGTTACATTAATCCTCAAAGAAGAAAGCTCCGCACTAGAACAATGTTATCAAATGCTATATCTATTACTCACGTTTACCGAACGTAACCCGGGAATAACCCGCATCCTTACTGGAGACGCAATCACAGGCGAATCCGATCGTCTCAGAGAACGCATCATACAGTTTTATAATCGCTTTGAGACCCAACTTAAAACGACGTTAAGGGAAGCAGAAATCAAAGAAAAGAAAAGAACTACTTTGAGTGCAGCTCAATCCGCCAATCTAATTCTTTCTACCGCAGAAGGGCGCATTTGCCAATATGTACGCAGTGAATTTGAACGTAAACCAACCGAAAACTGGGACGTTCAATGGCGACAATTAAGCCAACAATTATTTATCGACGAGAAATAGAAGGTCATAAATAAGCACGTTAAAGAAAGACCGATGTTTGCGGCAACATACCGTTGAAAAAGGCAAAGGGAAGGAGGAATTACCTTTGTCTTTCACCTATTAATAATTTCAGTCGCGCAATATCTTTCGCATAGCTCTCACGAACGATGAGCTTTTCTTTCTCTTTTTCCGCATTGGTATCTTCTAACTCATTGATTTGACGCTCAAAACGTCCAATCTCTTCGAGCAAATAAGAGGTGACGGCTTGACCGGAGCGCTCTTGTGCGGCAGCTTTTCCCTGTGCGGTATCAAACTCCGCAAGTAAACGGGCAATGTTACCTTTGTTAATACTGATGATCACATCAAGGGCTTCAATTTTTCTTTCCCTCGCTCGCTCTGCATCTTCCGGTGCACTGAATATGGTTAACAACCGCTGGTCTGCTCGATTTTGTCGTGACGCTGTCTGTGCTCGCGCTGCACGCTCTTCTTTACTGCCATCACGAGCCTCTAGCTCTTCTGCAGTCAACGACCGGGGCACCACTTGAATAACCTGACCATGGGAATTTAAAATGCTATATCCCCGACTAATTACATCTGGTGGTAGATGACCATTCAAAACCACGCGTCCATCCAGGTCTTTATAACGATACAACCTCGAAGAATCCGCACTCACCTCGATTGCAAATAAAGACACTAACATGATAAATAACACAGACTTCGAAAACATATTACCTTTTACTCTCACTAAACCSRTATCAGCATCCACGTTGGACAAAAAYCAGCRRACACAGTTCATAATATAAACCATTCTTCCATAAACGCTAGCGGCAACCAGTATGCGACTTTAAAAACTATTTAAGTTGCATGCTAAATACCGAATTAATCCACCGCTTATATGCCGTAACGCTGACGATACGCCTGAATATCATCCAAATGCTGGCCATATTCTCCATTGGCATCTGGAACCGACGCAAGATATTCCGTAACCTGTGCCAAGGTGACAACACTGATCACCGGAATAGCAAAATCTCGCTCTACTTCTTGGATGGCGGACAGCGTACCCTTGCCTCGCTCCTGACGGTCTAATGCAACCAGTACCCCAGCTGGGCGCGCATCCGTCTGAGCAATAATAGCCATCACTTCACGGATTGCGGTACCGGCTGTGATCACATCATCAATTATCAGCACATTCCCCTCAAGCGGCGCCCCCACCAACGAACCACCTTCACCGTGAGTTTTAGCCTCCTTGCGGTTAAAACACCAAGGCACATCACGATCGTGTTGATCCGCCAACGCAATGGCAGCCGCAGACGCTATGGGTATTCCTTTGTAAGCAGGACCAAACAGCACATCAAAACTGATGCCTGACTCCTTTATCGCTTCCGCATAGTAGCGCCCTAACTTCGCCAACGCCAAACCGCTATTAAACAATCCTGCATTAAAGAAATACGGGCTGGTTCTACCTGACTTTAAGGTAAATTCACCAAAACGCAGCACCCCTTGGGCGATCGCAAACTCGATAAATTCTTTCTGGTACGTTTTCATCGTTACCAACCAAGAGCCTGCTGCTGCAACTGAACCAATTCCTTAATGCCCTTTTCTGCCAAATCCATCATGGAATTCATCTCATCGCGACTAAATTCATCCGCTTCAGCGGTACCTTGTACCTCAACAAAACCACCGTGCTGGGTCATCACCACATTCATGTCGGTATCGGCATTAGAATCTTCAGGGTAATCCAAATCAAGCACAGGAGTTCCTTTATAAACGCCAACGGAAACTGCAGCCACCAGGCGCTTTAACGGGTCTTGTTTAATCTTTTTGTTATTCAACATCCACGTTAGTGCATCAACCAATGCCACACAACCACCGGTGATAGATGCCGTACGGGTGCCACCGTCGGCTTGAATAACATCACAATCAATAGTGATGGTGTTTTCACCCAGCATTTTTAAATCAACCGCCGCACGTAACGATCGCGCAACTAACCGACTGATTTCTAAGGTACGCCCACCTTGCTTGCCACGCGCCGCTTCGCGCGCCATGCGAGAACCCGTAGAGCGTGGTAGCATCCCATATTCCGCCGTTACCCAACCCTTACCGGTACCTTTTAAAAAACGCGGCACGCCATCGGTTGCACTGGCAGTACAAATAACTTTAGTATCCCCAAACTCAATCAGCACTGAGCCTTCTGCATGACAGGTATAATTACGCGTAATTTTCACATCTCTTAATTGGTCTGGAGCTCTACCGCTAGGTCGCATATCATTCAATCCTAAGTACATATTAAAAGAGCGTAGTATACCTGGTCTCAGACAAAATTAAGCAATAAATATGACGCCAAATCAGGATGGCTAAATATAACAGCCCACTCGCCCTACAGTAGAGCAAGTCAATTACTTTGCCGGCGACCCTCTAATCCACCGCCTACAACCCAGTGAGCACCTTATGATTCGAAGCATGACCGCATTTAGCCGAAAAGAAGCCACAACAGAATGGGGTGACATATCCTGGGAAGTACGCTCAGTGAATCAACGTTACCTAGAAGTCCACCCTAGGTTGGCAGAACCTGTACGCGACCTTGAAAATGCGGTGCGCGACCGGGTACGAAAACGCCTTAGCCGCGGCAAAGTCGAATGCACACTAAAACTCTCAACCGACAACATGCCACCGACAGAGATATCGATCAATCAACAAGCGGTGCAACAACTGATCAAAACTGTAGAGCAGCTAAAAAAGCTTGCGCCCAATGCGACTCCACTTTCTGCCCAAGATATTCTGGCCTGGCCAGGCATTCTTGCAACAGGCAAAACAGACTTTACTGAGATTCGACAAGCCGCAATGGTGCTGTTTGAGGAAACATTAGATGACTTCATTTCACATAGAGAA
>NVVG01000221.1 GCA_002402125.1 Moraxellaceae bacterium | reverse complement strand
CCCAGTGGCAAATGCAGATCAAACTTCAAGGTCTGTTTGGATTATTGATGTGAATGCAGCCATCAGCCCTTCCACTTCAGACTTTATCGTTAGCAATCTACATGAATCCGCTGAAAATAATGCAACCCTTTTTATCCTACGCCTCGACACTCCGGGTGGACTATCTGCGTCTATGCGGGTGATCATCAAAGAAATTCTAGCGTCCCCCATACCGGTTGTTACTTATGTTGCACCCAAAGGCGCGCGCGCGGCGAGTGCTGGCACCTACATACTATACGCTAGCCATGTTGCCGCCATGGCACCCGCTACCAATCTAGGGGCGGCGACACCAGTGCAGCTCGGACCGCCGATCCCCCAACCAAAACCTGTTGATAGTGAAAAAAACAAAAAAGATGCGCCATCTAAAAGCCCGATGGAAAAGAAACAATTAAACGATGCTGTTGCCTATATTCAAGGATTAGCAAAGCTACATAACCGAAATGAAGAATGGGCAGAGGAAGCGGTACTAGAAGGCGCTAGCCTAACCTCAACGGATGCGCTGGATAAAAATGTAATTGACCTTATCGCAAAGGATATCGATGACCTGCTGTTGCAATTAGATGGACGCGAGCTAACGCTTAATGAACGTCCGCTAACCCTATCAACGCTGAATCTGGAAAAAATCTACATTTCCCCTGATTGGAGAAATCAATTCCTGGGAATCATCACCAACCCTAATGTCGCCTACATCTTAATGCTACTCGGAATCTATGGTTTAATTTTTGAGTTCTATAATCCTGGCATAGGCCTTCCGGGTATTGTTGGTGCGATATCACTACTGGTTGCCGGTTACGCCTTGCAGATGCTGCCATTAAATTATGCAGGAGTAGCGCTTATTTTATTGGGCATTGCGCTGATGATGACCGAGGCGTTCATGCCTAGTTTTGGGGTTTTTGGTATTGGTGGCATCATTGCGTTTGCAACAGGTTCCGTTTTCCTTTTTGACACTGACATAGAAGTATTTAGAGTCGCACTACCATTGATCGCGTCATTGACGATGGTCTCATTTATGTTCTTAGTATTACTACTAAATATGGTTTTGCGCACTCGACGAAAAAGCTTCGTAAGTGGTATTGATACGCTGATTGGTGCACACGCCATTGCAATAGAGGACTTTGATGAAGTAGGCATGGTGAAAATTGAAGGGGAATTATGGAAAGCCATCACCAGTAAACCTTTGTCGAAAGGCAGTAGAGTAAAGATAAATTCCATTAACGGATTACAACTATTGGTTGAATCAGACCCTGAGGAATAGAATCATGCACTACTTTTGGATTGGTTTTGCTGTTTCAGTTTTATTATTGATTTTTAGTGCAATACGTATCCTATGGGAATATGAACGAGGTGTTATTTTCTTGCTAGGCCGTTTCTACAAGGTTAAGGGACCTGGCCTAATTATAGTTATCCCTATCATCCAACGAATGATAAGGGTGCAGCTAAGAATCATTGTATTAGATGTACCAACCCAAGACGTAATCTCAAGAGATAATGTATCGGTCAAAGTCAATGCCGTAATCTACTATCGTATTGTTGATCCTGAAAAAGCCATTATTAAGGTAGAAGATTTTCACCAGGCAACCAGTCAATTATCGCAGACAACACTACGTTCAGTACTCGGGCAATATGAGCTTGATGATATGTTGTCGTCGCGGGACCAAGTTAACAAAGCAATTCAAGCAATTTTAGATCAACAAACGGATGGTTGGGGCATTAAAGTTACCAACGTCGAGATAAAACACGTGGACCTGAACGAAAGCATGGTTAGGGCCATAGCGAAACAAGCCGAAGCAGAGCGTGAACGCCGCGCAAAAGTCATTCATGCATTAGGGGAGATGGAAGCATCGGTTAAACTTTCAGAAGCTGCAGCAATTTTGTCCAAACAACCCCAAGCATTACAACTACGTTATCTGCAAACATTAACCGAAATCGCCGGAGAAAGAAGTAACACAATAGTATTCCCCCTACCTATAGATGTATTTAATTCCATGATGGATAGACAAGAAAAGAACACTACTCAAGATACATCTACTTAAATTAGCTATTGATCTCAAGGAGATACCTAATCCCGAAAATGGATATTTATTGATCGCCGTGTTACAGTTGCTATTGTCGTTGCTTTTATTTGCTTTGCACGGCGAACGAGTAGAAGTGAGAAAAAGGATGAAAAAGACTACTTTCTTGTTTGTAATCACGAGTCTATTGACGGCCAGCCTGAATGCTGCGGTTATCCCTAAATGGTTCCATGATGCCATCAGGGTCAATCAACCACGACAGTTAGCCTATTTTCTAGCGCTATCCCCTCCCTGTACTATTCCAATTGAATCACTCGACAAAATAGTTGTGGAGATACTCACTGAATATAAAATAAGGCCAATGAAAGAAGAAATCTTTAATGATGGTCGGATATATCTAAACCTAGCGGTGAATTGTATAACGTTTAAATCGAACGATAACGCTTTTGTAATAGAAGCCAATTTTGCACGCTACACCCCTTCTCCTCCCATAATCTTTGATCAACAATTTGGTATCTCTGGCAAAGGTAACAATGATAATTTAAGAGAAGCTTTTAAGACCTCTGTTAAAGCAGCTATATCCGAACACGTGAGTTCTAACTTTGGTTTTTGAAGTATTGCGGTCCAATTCTACAACACCCAATAATAGAAGTAGATATCTAAGAGCGAATATAAATTTAATCTTAGCAGAGCCCAACTACCACTTGATAACTACAATTTAATTACCGCAGCACCGACAAACCTACCCTGTCTCAAGTCATCGAGCGCTTGATTCACCTGATCTAGCGAATAACAATTCACCTGCGTATGAATGGGAATCTCTGCAGCCAAAGGTAAAAATTCCTCCGCGTCTTTCCTGGTTAAATTCGCAATCGAATGGATGCTGCGTTCACCCCATAACCAGCTATATGGGAAAGATGGGATATCACTCATATGAATCCCCGCACATATTACCTTGCCACCCTTACGTACTGCCTTCAGCGCGATTGGAACAAGTTCACCAACAGGCGCGAAGATAATAGCTGCATCTAGCGTATGTGGAGGTGCCTGCATTGACGCCCCTGCCCAATCGGCACCTAGTTGCAAAGCAAATTCTTGCGCCTCTAGGTCCCCTTCTCGAGTGAAAGCAAATACCTGTTGCTGACGATAATGTGCAACCTGGATAAGAATATGCGCCGCTGCGCCAAACCCATAGAACCCAATACAATGTTCATCTGCAGCCAAACGATAAGCTCGATAACCAATTAAACCTGCACAGAGTAATGGCGCAGCTTGTTCATCACTAAATCCTTCAGGTAAGGTAAAAACGAAATCAGCATCAGCAACCACGTACTCGGCAAAACCGCCATTAATTTGATAACCGGTATATACCGCGTCATCACAGAGGTTTTCATTACCATGTTTACAAAATTCACAGGTACCACAGCTACCGCCAAGCCAGGGTACACCGACTCGCTGTTGGGGTAGAAAACGGCTAACACCCTCGCCAACATGTTGCACATAACCCACAATTTGATGGCCTGGTACCAGTGGCAGTTTTGCATTAGGTAAATCGCCATCGACAACATGCAAATCCGTTCGACAGATGCCGCATGCAGAAACCTTTATTAACACCTGTCCAGGATTAACCGCCGGAACGGGTAGCTCTTGTAATGTTAACGGTTGGTTTTATCGCTGTAATACCATCGCTCGCWKRAYSKGMCTCCNMRAWMWYSCWYYMYYGWTAKWRTMMYKYTRMMMRMCTWAGAGARCMCWCATTAACAAGCATAAAAAAAMCCACCATCTTCGATGGTGGGTTTTAGTTACAACRGTTGTTGCTATATYACGTTAGWAAWKTTTGAAGTTTGGATAMTYTCCMTTCTYTATTTGWYSGRCYTCACGATYAAAGCCACCTGCWGCKGCATCCAACAATTCATCYGTTTCYGGMGCGGCATTGGGGTTGGCTTCTAAAATGCTAGTATCTGCTTTGCCGGCCAAYAGMGTGTCATCACCGTTAAGGATGCCATCTTCATCGCGGTCCAACGCGACCCGCATACCCGTKCCTGGAGCTGAACATAAGTAGGTTAAGCTGTTGCTAGGMACCTGTGATAATGCACGTARCTGCCCATCACTAAGCACKGTGCCAGCTTGGGTATCWGGYTTGAATTGGCCATCGTCCTGCATTAACCAACTGGTYGCYTCRCCTGCCACAACACCCTGCACTACAAGATCACATTTAGGCTTACTGGGGCCTCCCGCTAGGGTATGTGCCAATGCCTGATCAATCATCAAGTCAACACGTCCGCCCATTGCTTGGTTATCCACATTTAACGTAACCTGCTGGCCAATAATAGGGGCAAATCCCGTTGGAGCAACCATAACAAAGTTAATTAGATTATCAAGACGGTCTTCAGGTACATGAAACACGTTAATTGCGAAGAACGTTCGCAAGGTATCAACGGCACCATCGTGAGCGAACCCGAATCCTGAAACCTGATCGCCCATCTCTTTATAGGTCGGGGTTACTTTTCTAAGTTTCTGGCCGAACATTCCTACCTTTGTGTAGGCATTACGTAAATGCGCCACTTTCATATCTTGTGAGGATTCAGTGCCCTCAAAACTCATCAGTGTTGAGGTACCGAAGCGCTCGATTTCTGGGGCCAATTCATGACAGCCATCACAGGTTATCATTGCTACGTTGCCTGTCTTCTCTTGTTTGAAACCCGTGGTCTTGAGATTGAAATAAACATCCTCTCCATCCGCTTCACTAGCATTGAGTGTGTCATCAAGGTTGCGGATTGGATTTGGTGGGTAGCGCAATTGCAGAGCGAAGTCAGCAAATAGATTGAGTTCCTCTTCAGTAGGCTCTTCATGGCGCCCTAATAAACCTGGAAAAGCTTCACGAAATTCTTTAAATGCTGTTTTCTCTAACGACTCACCATTGACACGATCAGCACCGGTACGATCACCACGCCAATGCATGGGTCCTTGGAATTCCATGCCCCGAAAACTCTGCGTTACCATAGGTCCTTTCATTGAGTGAAGTACACGCAATGAATTTCTTGCCAAGACTTTATTAACGTAAGGTCTAGGGTTAGGCTTCCAGCCGCCGTCAGGATTGCCCAGGTTCCATGCTATACCATCAGTATCACCAAATAGGTGACAACTACCACAAGAACTATCGCCGCGACCAGAGCTATAACGAGCGTCATATAAAAATGGTCGGCCATCTACGATAAAGTCAGGTTCTGGGTTGTACATTTGTACGTGGCTCTTTTCAGTTTTAGTAGCAGTATCTATCACTGAAATACCGTTATCAAAACGTGTCAATACGTATAGTCGATTACGCGTTTCATCCAGCGCAAGTCCACTTGGACCGCCACCGGTCACTTCAATATGACTAGACTCAGATGGAGTAAAGGTACCGGCTTCCAATTCTGCCACATCAAACACACCCACTTTAGAAGAACTGAAAGCGGCTACGTAAAGCGAGTTACCTTGTGAATCAACCTGCATCTGTAACGGCATGGCCAAACTGCGTGCGTTATCATCGGCGTTACCGCCCGGTCTGCTATCCGCTAAGTGAGAGTTTAGATTTCGAGGTTCAACGTTGCCATTTTTAATGACGGTGATACGATTTTCAATGAATCGGCCGCGTACTGTTTGTTTCTCTGCGCGGTTACCTTCACCTTCAAAACGTAATTCGTTGCGCGCCTCCAAGTTCGACACATAAACAGCGCCTGATTTAGGGTTTACCACGAGATTAAACAGAGACGTACCAACAYSMGCATGACGTTTYTTWACMKWSGGYRTMGYRGCTAYCGCATCGATTTCAAACACATCGTAATCGGGCAAATCAAAATGCACCCACGCATCCCATTTTAAGCCGTTCTGATCACGCCAATTTTTACCATCAAATTTAGCGATCACACCCGTATTAGGTGCGAGCACATCGCGAGCACCTGTTTTCACACCGGGTTTGCCGTTTTTAGTGCTGTACTTTCCTGTTGCGCGATAATTGTGCGTTACTGTTGTWGTTTGGTTACCKGACTTATAAATACCYGCGTAGACTGTTTTRCCATCGGGGCTCACKGCAAGACCACGWGCMGGCATACCGAACAAGGTAACAACCGTTAGCGGCATTGCATCACCTACTACTGTGTCTACCGCGTTAGCATCAAATACCCATACGTCGGCGCGGCCAATGCTAGGAGTCAAGCCATCAAAATCGGACGGTGAATTCTGACCTCGGTGAGCGCTCGAGATAAATGCTCGTTGCAGGTTAGCACCGGCAAATACCACGTCTTGAGGCTCATCGCCTACTTGCAAGGTACGTTTAACATAAGGAGTCGAYGCACTAAGATCGACGATACTGATGTTATCTGACAGTGTATTTACAATCCAAGCTTCACTGTCATTACGCARTGTRATRGCAACTGGCTCAAGACCCACTGAMACRCTRGTTAAATGTTGTGGKATTTCGCCAGATACATCATAWATTTCCATTTTTCCATCGGGCGTGTTCAARGCGTAGAGACGAGTTCCAGCACTGTTTAGTGCTAACGGTCGAACTTGGCCACTTTCGAAGGTTGCAAATGACCCGGTAACTTTAAAATCAATCGTACCTTCGGTGCTTCCGTCGGCACCATCACTTACTTCAAAACGAATCTTATCTAAACCGGTGAAGCCTGAATTCGGTACATAGGTTAAGTTTGGCGCKGTGCCTTGTAGGSTGCCGTGATAAGGCCCTTCGATAACACTGTACTCTAGAATTTGAGCGGTCTCATCTGACGATTGATAATGTTTGGCCTGTAGCGTAAAAGGCGCAGAGCGGTCTCGGTCAGTCGTCAGTGCGTGGGACTTTGCTTGAGGGATCAAAAAAGGCTTTTTGTTCGCCGAGTAATCGAAATCCTCAGCAGCAGCAGGTATCGAGAGAAGTAGTTGCGTGAACCACTGCAGAAAATCACCGTAAAAAGCATTTTGGCCACCGCCATTCGCAGCATTGGCTGTGTTGCCTGCACCCAGGGCGATAGCCGCCGCTAATAGCGCACTCTTAAACTCTATTTTCATGTATTTTAGCCTCTGTTTCTATTTTTATTCGTTTTCAATTATTTATTTTTACGTGCAGTCGACCCCAAAAAACAAAAAATCTATCTATATATCAAATAGATACAAAAGCCTTCGAGACATA
>NVVG01000220.1 GCA_002402125.1 Moraxellaceae bacterium | reverse complement strand
GGTGAGTGTGCAATTAGTGTTTTTTTCATAAGTCTATTTAGCCAAATATTAATAAATTTTTGCCCTATAGAGTAGATACAAGTGTAAATCGATATCTACTTTTTCATAAAATAGGAGTTAAGCGAAGAATCATCATGTATACGAGGAGTTGTATGTAGAATAGTGTCAGGCTGAATAATTGTAGCTATATGTTGTAAGTCTTTGAGTCTATCTTCGTCTCTGCTATATTTCCCCGTTTTATCAATTGTGAAGATCAAAGATGAGATAAGCAGTGGTATTGTTTCTTTTAATATCTCAAAGAAAAAGACAAAGAGTAAGGAAAAGAGTCTCTCAACAAAATAAGCTGGCCCTAGGAGTTTAAAAAATACTGATTCTAAGTATATTCCAAGTGTTAGATGTTCATTAAAATGGCTAAAAATGAACTTACTAATACATGGATTAAAAACAGTTCCCACATCTTTTGCAAGGTTATTTGCTAAAGTTGAATAAACCAGGTTATCAAAAAAACTCCATGCTATACTATCATTTGAACATAAAGATAAAATGTTGAAGATAAAAGAAATTTACTAATAAGTATGACAATTTGCCATATTTTCAATATACTTCTAAAAATAAACATATAATTCTTCAAAATTTAAAACAAGAGAGCCCAAGATGGATGCAAACAAACAAAAAGCACTAGACCTAGCAATGAAGCAAATAGATAAAGCATTTGGAAAAGGTTCTTTAATGCGTCTTGGGGATAAAGATATCCAGCCCATGCAATCAATAAGTACAGGTTCTATTGGACTTGACTTAGCTCTTGGAATAGGTGGTATTCCACAAGGCCGTGTTGTAGAGATATACGGTCCTGAGTCTTCTGGTAAAACAACTTTAGCACTTCAAATAACAGCAGAATGCCAAAAGACAGGTGGAGTATGTGCATTTATAGATGCTGAGCATGCTTTGGATGTTGTATATGCTAAAAATCTTGGTGTAGATGTAGAAAACTTACTTGTTTCTCAACCTGACTATGGTGAACAAGCTCTAGACATTGTTGAAACTATTGCAAGAAGTGGTGCAGTTGATTTAATTATCATCGATTCTGTAGCAGCACTTACACCAAAAGTGGAGCTAGAAGGTGAGATGAGTGATCAACAAGTTGGTCTTCAAGCTCGCTTAATGAGTAAAGCACTACGTAAATTAACAGCAGTTTTATCTAAGATGAACTGTACTGTTATTTTCATCAATCAACTTCGTATGAAGATTGGAATGATGGGTTATGGCTCTCCTGAGACTACAACTGGTGNAAATGCACTGAAGTTTTATGCTTCTGTTCGTATTGATGTWCGYCGTATYGCTTCACTTAAACARGGTGAARMTGTYATYGGAAAYMGWGTWAAAGCAAAAGTMATYAAAAAYAARGTWGCWCCWCCATTTMGWCAAGCAGARTTTGACATTATGTTTGGAGAGGGAATCTCTAAAGAGGGTGAGTTAGTTGATTATGGTGTAAAACTTGATGTAATTGACAAGGCTGGTGCTTGGTTTGCATATGAAGACAAAAAACTAGGTCAAGGTCGTGAAAATGTTAAGCAAATGTTTAAAGATGAACCAGAATTAGCTACTGAAATAGAAAATAAAATCAAAGTAGCAATGGGTATCTCTGATGTTATGGTTATGGATACAGCTTCTATTGCAGATTCAGATGCAGAAAATAACTAAAAATTTAGTGAAATTTGGGTAAAATGCCAAAAAAATAGAATGATTTTTATAAAATTTGAATAAATCATAAAAGGCAAATATATGTTTATAGATAGTGTAAGCGCAATAGAAGTAATGGATTCACGTGGTAACCCAACAGTAAAAGCAACAGTAGAACTTAGTGATGGAACAATAGAGAGTGCTATTGTACCTTCAGGTGCGAGTACTGGAAAACGTGAGGCTTTAGAGCTTCGTGATGGTGATGAGCGTTATATGGGCAAGGGTGTTTTAAAAGCAGTTGGTCATGTTAACAATGAAATCTCTGACGCTATCATCGGTCTTTCTCCTTTTAACCAAGCCGTAATTGATGCTACGATGAAAGAAGTTGATGGTACTGAAAACTACGGTAAACTTGGTGCAAATGCTGTACTTGGTGTTTCTATGGCAGTAGCACGTGCAGCTGCCAAATCTCTTGGTATGCCACTTTACCGTTACCTCGGTGGTGCAAATGCTATGACTATTCCTACTCCAATGCTAAACATCATTAATGGTGGAAGCCATGCTGATAATAGTGTTGATTTTCAAGAGTATATGATCGTTCCTCTTGGCTTTGAAGATTTTGCAGAAGGATTAAGAGCATCTGCTGAAATTTATCATACTTTAAAAGGTATCTTAAAAGCTAAAAACCATAACACTGCGTTAGGTGATGAGGGTGGATTTGCTCCAGATTTAAGCTCTAACGAAGAGCCGATACAGATTATTATTGAAGCAATCGAAGCTGCTGGTTATAAAGCTGGTGAGCAAATCGGTATTGCCTTAGATGTTGCTGCATCTGAAATTCGCGCAGAAGGTGGTGGCTATAAACTTGACTCTGAAAATCGTACTGTTACATCTGCAGAGTTAGTTGACTATTATGTTGACCTATGTTCTAAGTACCCTATTGTATCTATTGAAGATGGTTTAGATGAAGATGACTGGGCTGGTTTTAAACTTATGACTGAGAAACTCGGCGATAAGATTCAAATCGTTGGTGATGACCTTTTTGTTACAAATGCAAATATTCTTTCAAGAGGAATCAGAGAAGGCATCGCTAACTCTATTCTAATTAAACCAAACCAAATCGGTTCAGTTTCTGAGACTATGCAAACTGTGCGTTTAGCGCAAAGAAATGGTTATACTTGTGTAATGAGTCACCGTTCAGGTGAGAGTGAAGATGCCTTTATCGCAGACTTCGCTGTTGCACTTAACTGTGGCCAGATTAAAACTGGTTCAACTGCACGTGGTGAGAGAACTGCTAAATACAACCGATTACTTGAGATAGAGAATGAAGTTGWATACGGTGAGTACTTAGGTGCTGCACTTTTTAACTAAGTATAGAGTTTAAACTATGCAAAATGAAGAACTATTTGAAGAGATTGATGTAAGTGAGAGTGTGACTCAGAAGCATCTTGGTCTCTCTCTTAAAAAGTTCTTTTTTCTCCTCTCTATAGTAGTAATCCTTGGTATTTATCTTGGCATTCTACTCTATGGAACATCCTCTTTAGAAATTCTTTTTGGTTTACAAGATTATCAGGTTTATTTATATGATGAAGTTTCAAGACTCAAACTTGAAAATGCTGACTTACAACGCGAATACTTTGAACTCAAAGAGATAAGTGCACAATAAATCTTTTAATTTGCTATAATACTTAGAAATAAAATAAGGCAAATAYRTATGATAAAACTTTTAGTAATTTGTCTTGTATTGATAAGTTCTTTAAATGCCCGCCAAAACCCTTTTTTCCCTTCAAAAAATGAAACTGACATCTCTTWTAGTACAAATAAAGTTTCCAAAATTGAACCATTAAAGAGAGCAACACTCACGCTTCCATCAACTGCAAGAACACTAGAGAGTGTCACTATTACTTATAAAAACTTAGATGGTTCTGTTGTTAGTAAAAAAGAGTTGCTTGGTAATAGTGTTGACTGGCATCTACCAATTTTTGTTTCTCAAAATATTGGGGGAGATAAAAAAAGACCAAATGCTAAAGTACTTCCTAAAACAAGTGAACCTTTAACTAAACTCGCTTCTTTATCTTTTATATCTTTATATGCAAATAAAAAACAGTTTGACTTAATAACAAAAGATAAAATGCTTCGAAACTTTCTACTCACAAAACCACATAGAATTGTCTGTGACTTTAAGCGCGATATCAATATAAGAAGTTATGAGAAAAATATAGATACAAAAAGTATCATTAAAAAAATAAAACTTGGAAACCATAAAGGTTATTACCGTGTTGTAATAGAGTTAGATGGGCTGTACCGATACAAAAAAGTACATATAAAGAACGGTTACTCTTTTACCCTTCTTTAGTATTTGTCTAAAGAACTACTCACTTAAGTCTAAAGCAATTCCACTGATAAGAGTTTTAAAACTCAACTCAAAAAGTGTATCTATATTGTCAACGATGTGAACATGACCATCGATAAGAAGGTTAGAGAGTCCATGAAGCATCGACCACATAACAGTTGCCTGCATAAATGCATCATCTTTTTTTAATATATTCGCATTTTGTGCATCAATAATTATGTCAACAAGTTTATGAAAACCAGGGGCATCTTCTCTCTCGTTTATATCGCAATTCTCTTCACGTTGTTCTTTTAACTCATGCCCAAATATCATTCTATAAAGATTTGGATTTTTTATAGCAAAATCGATATAGGCTTTTCCTACATCATGTAGTTTTAGGGTTAAGTCTAAATCACTATCTAATGTAGAAAACACATAAGTATCTAGTTTTTCAAAACCAGCTTGAATAACCTCTTGAAGTAACTCTTCTTTAGATACAAAGTGTCTATATAAAGCAGTCCTAGATGTTCCAAGTCTATTTGTAAGCTCTCGCAGAGTGATACTAGCTATACCACCACTCTCCACCATCTTTAAAGATTCAGAAATCAGTTCTTCTTTTAAATTTCCATGGTGATACGATGAGTTAGTTTTTGCATTCATAGTATGATTTTAGCATAAAAATATTAAAACAGAGTTTTATGTTGACATCTGTCACATTATATGTTAACATTGTCAACTTTAAATATAAATAAAAGGGAAACAAAATGAAATATTTTGTAATTGTATCACTTATGCTAAGTAGTTTAGTCGCATTTACTGACTTAGAAGTGGCCAAAAAGAGTGAAGGTGTGATGAGCGGATTTGAAGACTCTACATCAACGATGGAGATGACACTAATAAATGCAGCAGGTCAAAAAAAAATTCGTACTATGAAAATGAAAGTACTAGAGGGTGAGACTGAAGACAAGTCTCTTATGGAGTTTATAACACCTGCTGATGTAAAGGGAACAAAGTTTTTATCTTATGAACATGTAAACAAAGATGACGACCAATGGTTATATCTTCCGGCACTCAAACGTGTCAAAAGAATAGCAAGCAAAAATAAATCTGGTGCATTTATGGGAAGTGAGTTCTCTTACGAAGATCTCTCTGCGTTTAATGTAAATAAATATGTCTATAGTGTCAATGAAGCACAAATAAAAAATGCTGTATATACGATTATTAGCATACCAGTTTCTAAGTACTCTGGCTACACGAAACTTATCTCTTTTATCGATGCAAAAACATTTTTAGTTTTAAAAATTGAGTATTATGATAGAAAAAAAGAGCTTTTAAAAACAGCAGTATTTTCAAACTATCAAACATTTGGTTCTATACATAGAATCGGTCAAATAAGTATGAAGAATATACAAAACGATAAAACGACTGTTTTAGTTTGGAGCAATCAAAAGGTTAAAACTGGACTTAAAGCAAAAGATTTTCATAAAAGATATCTCAAGAAATGAGAATCTTACTGCTCTCACTTATATTTTCAAACCTACTTTTTGCTGAGTTTGATGTAAGTGGGCATTTGGATTTAGACTCACAAATTTATCTAACTAAAGCAAATGACAAAAATGCAAACTCATTTACGGCTTCACAGACTCTAGAACTTACTTATACACATGATAATTTAACAATTTTTTCTAAACTGTATGCACAAGAGGCTTATTATGATTTTACAGGTGAGCTTCAAAAGACCAAAAGAACTTTTGCCCGCTTAGACGAGTTATATGTAAAGTATGACTTTGAAAACGATGCTATCAAGGTTGGAAAAAGTATAGAATTTTGGGGTTCTTTAGAACTTAGAAATATCGCTGATGCTTTTAATCCAAATGAATTTAGAGATGATCTCTTTAGTACAAATAAACTCGGTGTGTGGAATATACAATACTCTCATTATACACAGACAGGTGAAATTTCACTTATAGTCAAACTCGACGAACAAGAACAAAAAATGGCAGCATATCCTTATGTTTATTACTTTTTTCCTAAGTTTGTGACATATAATGGTGCTCTAGCAACACAAGATGGGGTTAATCGTCCTTCTGTATTTCTTAAGTATAGTGGTTCTACTGATACTGAGTATGCACTTGATTACTCTGTTATTTTTGAAAATGGTTATGATTCACAGCGTTATTTTTCAACAAATACACCCGATAATTTAGACCGCATAAAATCTACTTTTGGGCAGCCTACTAGTTTTGTACAGAATGCTTATATAGTCAATAAAATCATTACTTATGATACCTTAGTTGTAGGTTCAACACTTTTTAAACTCGAAGCCTTATATGCAAAAGTTGATGAAGATGAAAATGTAGGTGACTACTCTCATATAGCACTCGGAGTTGAACATACTTTGGAAAACTTTTATGAGAGTGCTGCACTTGGACTAATCGCTGAGTACTACAGATACGATACATTTGAGAAAAATAAATACGGTGATTTAGAACTATTTGAGACTATGCAAGATGACCTTTTTATTGGGGCACGATATAGTTTAAACAATGCAAATGATAGCACCTTAGTTGGTGGTGGTATTTTTGATTTAGAATATGATGAGCAGGTTTATTATCTCAAAGGTGAAAGCCGATTGCTAGATAGTTTTAAAGTAAGTCTTGATTATTACTACATTGTAGCATCCAAATCAGACCAAACTGCCTATGCATTTTTAGGTGATCATCAAAGAGTTGCAGTAAATATTGCATACCATTTTTAAAAAAGAGGACACATAATGATTAAAACAACACTTCAATACAAGGAGGTATTTTATGCCCAGTCTTAAAAAATTCGTAGACAAAGTAATAAAGTTTCGTTGGGTAATAGCAATTTTAATCCCAATTATAACAGTTGTAATGGCATCAAATCTAAAGAACTTAGAATTTGAGGGAAGTTATAGAATATGGTTTGGAGAAGAGTCAAAGATACTTAAAAACTATGACCATTTTCGTGCTGTATTTGGAAATGATGATGCAGTAACTATCATCTTCACCAACGAAGATGGTATCTTTACAAAAGAAGCACTGACTTCTATCGAAAATATCACAAGAAAACTATGGGAGACTCATTATATAGCTAGGGTAGATTCTATCACTAACTATCAGTATGTTCACTCAGATGAAGAGTATCCTGATGAAATAATAATAGAAAATTTTATCGAAGAACCTGAGAATTATACACA
>NVVG01000219.1 GCA_002402125.1 Moraxellaceae bacterium | reverse complement strand
GTAGGTCCAGCTAAGGCAATGCTGGCAAGGATCCAGCCAATAAGAATCAGCACCAATGACCACTTACTTTGTTGTTTGGCGGTGCCCTGCAAGAGGTGGGGCAATAAATGCGGTGATATAATCTGATGCCACGAACCGTAGTGAGGTTTTTTAAACCAAAGTAGAATAAAAACCAGCAGTGATGGCAGTATGGCTAACAAGAACCAAGGCCGAATAAAATGGAATAGCGTGAAGTGAGATAATGCGGGTTCCACTAATTGCTCTCCTTTGGGTTCGGCGATGTTGGTATGTTATCGGGCTGGCTGACATGTTTCTGCTTCGAGGCAGATCGAATAATGGAATGTATCGCGATAGCAAACGTTAGTAGCATTGCCAACCCTAATGGCCAATAGAATAGCGATTGAACGGGGCGGAAGGTTTCAGGGTTTGCTTCGGTGGGTTCTAATTCATCCAGTAAATCATAAATATGCCGGAGATCTTCGGTGTTGCGGGCGCGGTAGTATTGCCCGCCGGTAATTTCTGCGATGGAGGTAAGGACTTCTTCATCAAGATCTAATGATGGGTTGATGCGTCGAGAACCAAAACCACTGCCAAACATGCCAGGGGTGACCATTTCGTCCGCACCCACACCAATGGTGTATATTTTGAGTTGCTTTTCTGCAGCAAGTTTCGCCGCCTGAATCGGCGCTATTTGCCCGGCGGTGTTTGCCCCATCGGTCAGTAGAATGAGTACCTTGCTCTTTGCTGGGCGGTCTTTTAGGCGCTTTAACGCTAGGCCGATGGCATCACCAATCGCGGTTTGACGGCCTGCGATACCAATTTGTGCTTCGTTTAATAATATACCTAAGGTTTTCTTGTCGAAGGTGAGGGGGGTTTGCAAATAGGCGTTGCTTCCAAATAAGATCAAGCCCATGCGATCGGTCGCTCTTTGTTGGATAAATTCCTTGAGTACGCTTTTTACCGCCTCTAGCCGATCAACTTGTTCACCTTTAACACGTAAGTCTTGCTGGCGCATACTGCCAGAAACATCAACCGCTAACATCAAATCACGCGCTTCGGCATGGATTACTACTGGCTCGCCCAAATGCATGGGGCCTGCCGCCGCGGTGAGTAAGAGCAGCCAAATGATGAACAGTAAAAAACGAAAGCGCAGTGGTTTGCGAGTGCTTTCGATGAGATTTTTATCGGCGAGTTCCTTCACGTTATCAAAGAACGGTACGCGCAGCATGGCTTGATCTGCGTTAGCGGTTTTCGGCAGAATAAGTTTAAATATCCACGGCAAGGGGAATAATAGCCATACCCATAGCCATTCGAATATGATCATGATTGTTTAGCGATCCATTTTTTAGTGATGTCTAGYAATTCGTCAATGGGAGCAACGGGATTTGGTGTATAGAGGGTATAGGTTAAACTGCGCCCAGGCCCTTTAGTGAAGTCTTTCGTGTTGCCGGTTCGGTCTAGAAACGCTAACCAGGAATCACCATTAAGTCCGGCCGTATTATTGCGCCCATAACGGGTGATGCTGGTTTGTTTTAACAATGCATTAATTGCCTCGAGTGCTTCGAGTGTGTTGTCGTTGGTTTGATATTGTTGCTTAATATTTGCCAGCGCTGAGGTTGCTTCTTTTTTGTAGCGCTTGTTACGACGTTTGGCAATGAGCGCCCGAACGATGAATACTAGAATGACAATGATTAGAACGGTTGCTATCCACCAACCATAGGCCGGTGGCCAAGCAGAAACTGCGGCGGGTAAATGAATGTCTGCGATTTGGCTCAGTGGATCGGTAGGATTCAACGGTGCTTCCTTTTTCTAGACTTCATGCCGAGGGACTCAGCTAATGCCGTTGAAATGCTTTGTCCGGTATTGATATCAATAGTAGGCACGCCAATCCGGGTTAACTGCTCCTTGATGCGGATGTGTTGTTCTATATAGCGGGTTCGAAACCGTTTGCGTAACTCGCGATTTCCGGTGTTGAGTTTAATGTTACGGGTACCGTCGGTGAAACCGTAACTTCCTGTGGCCGGTAGTCGTTGCTCCATGGGGTCGCTGATATGAGCGGCAATCATGTCACTATGTTTGGCGATTAGGGCCAAATGCTGCAGGGCGATATCATCAAAACCATGGAAATCGCTAATGACGAATACCAGGCTGCCCGGTTTGACAACTTGCTGCAGTCCTTCGATAGCGGCTCGAATAGATGAGCTGGACTGTGAAGCTTTAGTCTCTCTTGCCGGTAGTGTTTGATTGAATTGGATCAGGGTGCGGAAAAACTGTTGAATGCCTCGTTTGCCTTCTTTGGGGCGAACTTTAAGTACCTCGGTATCGTTGAATAAAAAGCCACCCACCCGGTCTCCGTGATCTCTTGCTGCCCACGCAAGGTAAGCAGCGGTACGGGCGGCAACAACAGATTTAAAGGCATCTTTTGTCCCAAAAAACATCGATTGGCGCTGGTCAATCACTAGATACACCGGGCGCTCACGCTCTTCATGGTACAGTTTGGTATGGGTCTTTCCGGTACGAGCGGTAACTCGCCAGTCGATATGACGAATGTCATCGCCAGGGGCATACTGGCGTACTTCATCAAAATCGATGCCGCGGCCTCGAAACGAGGAGCGATGCATGCCTGACATGGTCGCCAAGGACTTGCGTTGACCGGTGAGGTCAAGCTTGGCATGGCTGGCTTGAAGACCAATCAATTCGCTCATAGAAATATATACACCCTTGAACTGAGAAAGGTCTTCTCGCTCGATAAGCATACGTTGGCTTGAGCCTTTATTCCTTGCCGTTGAGTTGGGCTTGGCTTTGGACTTGGACTTGGTATTGGACATAGTGTTGCGTGAAGGCTGCATAGTTATCTAAGGCGCGGCCACACGATCTAACAATTCATCGATAATATGATCTGGAGTAACGCCTTTGGCTTCCGCTTCGAAGGTTAGGCCTAGCCGATGCCTTAGCACGTCATGGGCAATGGCTTGTACGTCTTCTGGCGTGACAAAGTCTCTCTCATTTAACCATGCATGAGCCCGCGCGCAGGCATCCAAACCAATGGTGCCCCGAGGGCTGACCCCATATTCGATCCAGCTGTCTAAATCATCCCCATAAGCTAGTGGGTTACGCGTCGCCATGGTCAGCTGCACGATATATTCCTCAATAGAAGGGATCATGTGCAAGTTAAGGATATCTTCGCGGGCGCTGAATATTTGTTCTTGGGTAATGTGGTGGTCGATGCGTTTGGCGGCGTCATCTGGGTGTTTATCCCTTGCCGATAAGGCTTCGTTTCTGGCTAGCAGGAGAATTTTCTTTTCAGCATCAGCATCTGGGTAACCAATGGTGACGTGCATAAGAAACCGGTCTAGCTGAGCTTCAGGTAGTTGGTAGGTGCCTTCTTGCTCAATTGGGTTTTGCGTTGCCATTACCATAAATAAGTCCGGCAATCGGTGGCTGGTGGCACCAACACTGACTTGTCGCTCCGCCATGGCTTCTAACAAAGCAGATTGTACCTTGGCGGGTGCTCGGTTAATTTCGTCGGCAAGCACCAGATTGTGGAAAATGGGACCTTTTTGAAAGACAAAGCTGCTATCTTGAGGTCGGTATATCTCGGTGCCAGTTACGTCCGCCGGGAGGAGGTCAGGGGTAAACTGGATGCGATGAAAATCACCCTCGATACCGTGAGAAAGCGCGTTGATAGCCTTGGTTTTGGCCAGACCTGGTGCACCTTCTACCAATAAATGCCCATTGGCTAATAAAGCAATTAGCAATCGGTCTAAAAGGTGTTCTTGCCCAATAATTTGTCCAGATAAATACGTTTTTAGCGCTTGAATAGCAGCCCGATCTGACATGAATAATATACTCCGGCGATCTAAATTCTGATGTTTTTTTAAGCTTGATTATGCCTTGTCCCAGCGTCAATTGCTATATGGCCCTAAGATTTCCCATTAGTTCCCAGCACACTCAAATAAGAGCCAATCTAACGCCAAATAGATAGTAGGCCATGTAAGCGTTTTTTGTGAATGATTGCAATAAGTTATGTAAAAAATCGATAGTGTGAACTAAGGTTTATATAGGTTATTGGGTTTTGGTTTTGGTGCTCCTATTATGGTTTGTTTTACCGATAAGCATCACATACGGTACACAGTGAGGTGTAGAGCATGGTAAATCTGTCGCTTGGAGAAGATTACGAGGTCATTTTAGGGAAATTGGCGGAAAAAGTGCGTGAGCGCTTCGATCGTGCCGATAAGTCCCAGATAGACTCGGTGATTCAGTTTGCACGCCATTTCTATGCCGCAGCCCCGTTAGAAGAATTAGCGACCAAACGGGTCGATGACCTCTATGGTGCCACCGTGGCCCTGTGGGACTTCGTTCAGCACCGAACGCCCGGTAAACCCAAAGTTAGAGTATTTAATCCAAAGTTTGAAGATCATGGGTGGCAGGGTACGCATACCATCGTTGAAATCTTGGCCCCGGATAAGGCCTTTGTTGTTGAATCCATGATGATGGAGTTTACTCGGCGTGATATTGCGATTCATTCGGTCACCAATGCGGGCTTTTCAATTGATCGCGATAAAGCCGGCATATTGGCAGAAGTTAAATTCAATGATTCCAGCAAGGGAAATGTCAATGAATCGTTGATGCATATTGAAATTGATCGCCAGAGTAACGAAGAAACTATTCAAAGCATTATAGATTCCTTGTTTTCTATTTTGGACCTGTTGGAATTGGCGGTGGGCGATTTCCAACCAATGCTTGACCGCATCGTTGAAATATCCCCAGGACTAAGCTGTCCTGACAGCGTAGAGGAATTAACGCTTGATGAGGCGGTGTCTTTTTTGAAGTGGTTGGTTGATGATCATTTTACCTTTTTGGGTTTTAAAGAATACCGAGTAGTCGATCAGGGTGGGCAGAATAATCTCATTGCAGTTGAAGGAACGGCTTTGGGTATGTGTAAGTTGGATCAGAATATTGATCTAATGGAGGATGACGGTGGACCGCTGTTGTTAACGAATCGACTGCTGGTGTTCGGTAAATCAGGCACAAAGTCACCGCTACATCGTCCCACCTATATGGATTTTGTATCGATTCGAAAGTTCGATAAACGCGGTCATGTGGTTGGTGAATATCGATTGCTAGGCCTGTACACGTCGAGAGTATTTAACAATAGCCCTCGAAACTTTCCCATTATCGGCCGCAAAATTGCAGATGTTCGGAAAGGGTCGGGGTTGTCTAAAAAAAGCCATGATGGCAAGCGATTGTTTCAGATTCTAGAAACCTTTCCGCGAGAGGAGTTGTTTCAAACCTCCACCAAGGATTTATTGGTTACTGCGGTGGGTATTTTACAGATACAGGAGCGACGCCGATTGCGACTATTTGTCCGTAAAGGGCAATACGGGCGTTTTATATCCTGTCTTATCTATTCTCCTCGAGAGGAGTTTTCGACGGCTTTGAGGAAAAAGTTCCAAAAAGTGTTGTGTGAGTATGTCGATGCGCAAGATTTAGAATTTAATACCTATTTTACCGAGTCGACATTAACGCGGCTGTATATTGTGATACGGGTGAACGAAGGCAGTTTAATTGATATCGATGTCAAGGAAATAGAATCAAGGCTTGTTGACCTGGCGCGCTCGTGGGAGGACCGATTGCAGGAGACGTTGGTTGAGAGCCATGGCGAGGAAAAAGCCAGTGCATTACATGCTAAGTATATGGACGCGTTTTCCCTTTCTTACTGTAATGATTTTTCTACCAGGACGGCCGTTTCTGATATCGAACACATGGAGACTCTAAGTGCTGAGTGTGAGCTCTCGGTTTCTTTTTATCGAGCGCTTGAGGAGGACCCTCATACGTTACGCTTTAAGATTTTTAGACGGAATGAAGATATACCGTTGTCCGACGTATTACCGATGCTAGAGAATTTAGGTTTCCGCGTGCTAGGCGGACGACCGTATCACATAAGAGAAAAGCAAGGGTCAATGGTTTGGATCTATGATTTTAGTGTTCGCTATAATGGCGGCACTATCATTGAACTTGATAAAGTGAAAACACAATTTCAAGAGGCGTTCTATCAGATTTGGGCAGGAGCTGCAGAAAACGATAGTTTCAATCAATTGGTTTTGGCGGTAGGACTTGGTTGGCGCTCAGTTGCATTGTTACGGGCCTATGCACGATTTTTCAAGCAGACAGGTTTTGCATTTAGTCAGCGCTATATTAAGGATGCATTGACCAATCAGCCTAATATTACCCGAATGTTGGTAGAGTTTTTTAATGCACGGTTTAGTCTTGATCTGGATGAAGACGGCACTTATGAAGCAAGTCTTACGGGTGATATTGTGGACGCGTTAGATGATGTGGCAAGTTTGGATGAGGATCGCATCTTGCGGCGTTATCTTGATATGATGGCCGGGACCTTACGGACAAACTTTTTTCAGCCCGATGAAGAGGGCAATAACAAAGAGTACATCTCGTTAAAGTTTGCTCCAGAAATGATTCCGGATTTACCCAGACCGCTACCGATGTTTGAGATTTTTGTCTATTCGCCGCGAGTGGAAGGGGTGCATTTACGCGGCGGAAAAGTCGCACGCGGTGGTTTGCGATGGTCCGATAGAATGGAAGACTTTCGTACCGAAGTTCTGGGTTTAGTGAAAGCACAGCAAGTAAAAAATGCGGTTATCGTGCCAGTTGGTGCAAAAGGGGGGTTTGTTGCTAAACAACTCCCAAAAGGTGTTAGTAGGGACGAGATGATGGCCGAAGTCATCTATTGCTATCGGACTTTCATCAAAGGTTTGTTGGATATTACCGATAACTTACTTGAGGGTGAAGTTGTACCACCGAAAAATGTTATTAGAAAAGACGGCGATGACACCTATTTGGTG
Source organism: Moraxellaceae bacterium (assembly GCA_002402125.1). Taxonomy (GTDB): domain Bacteria; phylum Pseudomonadota; class Gammaproteobacteria; order Pseudomonadales; family Ketobacteraceae; genus 42-54-T18. The sequence continues at coordinate 370 of NVVG01000219.1, read as the reverse complement.
GTGGCAGCTGACAAAGGCACCGCAACATTTTCTGATATAGCCAACGAAATTGCCAATGAATATGGATTTTGGTTAGGCGATGCCTTTGCCTCCGGTGGTAGTGTTGGTTACGATCATAAAAAAATGGGAATCACCGCTCGAGGTGCTTGGGTATCCGTGCAGCGGCACTTTCGAGAGATGGGGCTTGATGTTCAGTCAGAACCTTTTACGGTGATAGGCATTGGCGACATGTCAGGTGATGTTTTTGGCAACGGACTGTTATGTAGTCGTTACGCTAAACTTGTTGCCGCGTTTAATCACCTGAGCAAGGGGCCTCGGGGACTAGTTTGGTAGTGGTTGAAGCCGGAATGGAAGGTTTCACCAAAGGCCG
>NVVG01000218.1 GCA_002402125.1 Moraxellaceae bacterium | reverse complement strand
TTTGACCGGGCAGGGTACTGGCAGACCTGTAGTAAAGCGGGAATTCTTAGCGGAAAAAAGTGAAGGTTTAATCGCGCTGTCTGGTGGCAAACAGGGCGAAATAGGCCGTGCCTTATTAAATGATAATGTGGAAGGAGCCGAACTGCGCTTGCAGGACATGCTGGCTATGTTCCCCAATCGTTTCTATTTGGAATTACAACGTACTGGTAGGAACGACGATGAAACTTATCTTCATCAAGCCGTAGAACTTGCTACTAGACACAATGTTCCCGTTGTTGCCACCAATGATGTGCACTTTATTAGTAAAGATGAATTTGATGCCCATGATGTGAGGGTATGTATTCGTGAAGGTTGGACGGTTGATACCAAGGATCGAGCTCACGCCTACAGCGAGGAGCAATATTTACGTACTCCTGAAGAGATGATTGAGCTGTTTTCTGATATACCTGAAGCGGTTATTAACACCATTGAAATAGCCAAGCGTTGCTCCGTTGAAATTCCTTTGGGCACTTACTACTTACCAGATTTTCCTGTACCAGAAGGGATGACGATTGACACCTTTTTGGAGTCAGAATCAGAAAAAGGGCTAGAAGAGCGCTTGGACTTCTTGTTTGATCGCAGTGCGCCAGACTTTGCAGAGATACGTAAAGCTTATGATGAGCGATTGCGCATAGAGCTGGATGTTATTATTGAGATGGGGTTTCCAGGCTACTTCCTTATCGTAGCGGACTTTATTCAATGGTCGAAAAATAATGGTGTGCCGGTAGGGCCGGGGCGTGGTTCTGGTGCGGGCTCGCTGGTGGCTTACGTGCTGAAAATCACCGATTTGGACCCGTTGGAATATGACCTTCTATTTGAACGATTCCTTAACCCGGAACGGGTATCGATGCCGGATTTTGATGTCGACTTTTGTATGGATGGTCGAGATCGTGTTATTGATTATGTGGCGCAAAAATATGGCCGCAACGCCGTGTGTCAGATTATTACCTATGGCTCGATGGCGGCAAAGGCGGTCGTGCGTGATGTGGGCCGAGTTTATGGTAAGTCTTATGGATTTGTCGATCGTATTGCGAAGCTAATCCCTTTTGAGGTAGGCATGACGTTGCCGCGAGCAATGGAAGAAGAGCCGCAACTTCAGGAGTTGTTTGATAATGATGAGGAAGCCCGTGAGCTATTAACCATGGCGTTAAAGCTTGAGGGTCTTACGCGAAACGTCGGTAAACATGCCGGAGGTGTGGTAATTGCACCCTCAGCATTAACGAATTATGTGCCGTTGTATTGTGATGATGAAGGCAATAACTTAGTTACCCAGTTCGATAAGGATGATGTAGAAGAGGCCGGACTGGTTAAGTTTGATTTCTTGGGATTAAGAACGCTAACGATTGTTGATTGGGCGTTAAAAACCATCAACCCCGTGCTCGAGCAACAAAACAAAGAACCCATTAACATCGACGCTATCCCGCTGGATGATAAACCCACCTTTGACTTGTTAAGACGCGCCGATACCACCGCGGTATTCCAGCTCGAATCTCGCGGCATGAAAGACCTGATTAAAAAGCTTAAGCCCTCCGTATTTGAAGATATTGTCGCCCTAGTAGCATTGTTCCGACCCGGGCCATTGGGCTCCGGCATGGTGGATGACTTTATTGCACGTAAACACGGTCGTCAGAAAGTGGATTATCCGCACCCAGATCTTGAGCCTGTGTTGAATACTACCTACGGAACTATCCTGTACCAAGAGCAGGTTATGTTGATTCCACAGATATTGGCGGGGTTTTCTTTAGGTGGCGCGGACTTGTTACGTCGAGCCATGGGTAAGAAAAAAGCCGAGGTTATGGCGCAACAGCGGACGGTATTTGCCGATGGTTGTGAAAAAAACGGTATTGATGCCGCGTTAGCAACAAGCATCTTTGACACCATGGAATTCTTTGCGGCTTATGGTTTTAACAAATCTCACTCTGCTGCATACGCCCTAGTGTCCTATCAAACCGCCTGGTTAAAAGCGCATTACCCCGCCGCTTTTATGGCCGCCGTAATGTCGGCGGATATGGATAATACTGATAAGATCGTTATCTTGGTGGATGACTGTCGCAGTATGAAATTGTCTATCGTGCCGCCGGATGTCAGTGTTAGTCAGTATAAATTCACCGTCAATGAAGGCGGCGAGATTGTTTATGGTTTAGGTGCGATTAAAGGTTTGGGGGAAGGTCCGATAGAGGCCATTATTGAGGGTAGAGAGGGAGGCGGTACTTATAAGGATCTGTTCGAATTCTGTCGACGGGTCAATATGAAAAAACTTAACCGTCGGTCATTAGAATCTCTCATACGGGCCGGCGCATTTGACAACTTGAACTCAAATAGAGCAACCATCATGGCATCGTTACCCGATGCTGTTCAAGCAGCAGATCAATACATGCAGAATAAAAGTGCCGGTATGGCGGATATGTTTGGTGGTGGTGAGGACGCGGAGGAATTAGGCGGAGAGTACACACAAGCACATCCTTGGAGTGATGATGAGCGACTCAATGGTGAAAAAAACACCTTGGGCATTTATCTCACTGGCCACCCTATCGATCAATATGAAAAAGAGCTCGCAAACTTTATTTCCAGTCGTATTAAGGACGTTAAACCCGGTGGCCGGGGTAGTCGAAGCATTATAGCGGGTCTTGCGATTGCCAGCCGCACTATGACTAATAAACGTGGGGCAAAAATGTCCTTTATCACCTTGGATGATAAAAGTGGCCGCATCGATGTTTCCGTGTTTGCCGATGTTTATGAAGAGTATAAAGACCTTATCGTTAAAGATGCGATATTGGTTGTTGAAGGTGAAATTAGTGTTGATGAATATGCCGGTGGTCTAAAGGTTGTTGTGCGGAAAATGTTTAGCATTGCCCAGGCACGAGAAAACTATGCCAGGATGGTGACTTTGTCGATAGATCAGGGTGTTGTAGGTGAGGGTTTTGCAGGGCAGTTACATAGGTTGTTGGAACCCTATAGAGCCCAAGACGGTTGCCGGGTGCGAATTGATTATCAGCGCAGCGATGCGAAGGGTCGAGTATACCTGGGGGGCGATTGGAACATTAAACCGTCCCCAGATTTATTGACACAACTGGAGCAATTATGTGGCAATAAGTCGTTATCGGTGTCCTATCGATAAGACACTATGGCAAGCTACCAGTTAATGGATAGGGCTGGGGTTTGGGCAAGATAAAGGACAATGGCATCATTTTAGCTGGGTTTGGAAACAATTTGCTACGATTTGCACTCGACACTCGCGGCTTCAGTAAGGTAACGTAGCATTAATATGTAATATGGGCCCTAAGTTTGTGACCATGGCGGCCGCTAATAATAACAATTGAATTTACAATATCTGTGAGAAGAGAATATATGAACCCTAATTATCTGGATTTCGAGCAACCTATTGCTGAATTAGAGTCAAAAATCGAGGAACTACGGGCAGTGGTTGGAGACTCTGATATCAATCTCTCAGCAGAAATAGACCGGTTGAAAGACAAAAGCCTCTCGTTAACAGAGACGATTTTCACCGAACTGACTCCCTGGCAAGTGACTCAGGTGGCGCGCCACCCTCAGCGGCCTCATACGTTTGATTATATTAAACGTATGTTCACCGACTTTGATGAGATGCACGGCGATCGCACCTTAGCCGATGATCAGGCTATGGTTGGTGGTATCGCCAATCTAGATGGTAAGCCGGTGATGGTGATCGGTCATGAGAAGGGGCGTTCTGTAAAAGAGAAAGTTGCCCGTAATTTTGGTATGCCTAACCCTGAAGGTTACCGCAAAGCCTTGCGCCTGATGGAGACAGCCGAGCGCTTTAAATTGCCTATTTTGACCTTTATCGATACGCCAGGGGCATATCCTGGTATCGAAGCGGAAGAGCGCGGTCAAAGTGAGGCGATTGCCAAGAATCTGTTGGTGATGGCAGGGTTAAAAACACCGATTATTTGCACCGTTATTGGCGAAGGTGGTTCCGGTGGGGCGCTGGCGATTGGTGTTGGTGATCATCTTATGATGTTGCAGTACAGTACCTATTCTGTGATTTCCCCCGAAGGTTGTGCATCAATTCTCTGGAAAAGCGCGGAGTACGCCTCTAATGCGGCGGAAGCGATGGGTTTGAATGCAAGCCGACTGCATGATCTTGGTTTGGTGGATCAAATTATCCCTGAGCCTATGGGCGGCGCTCATCGAGAGCTGGATCAGGTGGCGGATAATCTAAAGGCTGGACTGGTTGAGAACCTTGATCGGTTGGCGTCTAAGTCAGTGGATGTGTTGTTAGAAGAGCGTTATCAGCGGTTGATGGCTTTTGGTGCTCTAAATTAAGCAGCAATGTCGCTTAATAAGCTGCCGTTAGTTATTTGCGGCAGCGATAGGTTTTACGTTTAATGGAATATTTGATTTACCCTGTTCTGGGTATGTTTGCGGGGCTCATTGGTGGCTTGCTGGGTGTTGGTGGCGGTCTTATTGTTGTGCCCGTACTTATTTTTGCTTTTACGGCATTGGATTTCAGTGATGCGGTATTGACCCATATGGCGGTGGGTACTTCACTCGCGACAATCATTCTTACGTCTTATGGTTCTGTTCGTCAACATCATTTAAAGGGTGCTGTGCGTTGGGATCTTTTGGGTTGGCTGGCTATTGGTCTGGTTGTTGGGGCTTTGGTGGGCGCTGAGGTGGCGGGGGTATTAAAGGGCCGTAGTTTGCAGTTGATCTTTGGTTGTTTTGCTTTGCTGATGGCGGCTCAGATGGGGTTGGGGTTGAAGCCGAATCCTAAGAGGGGGCTGCCAGGTAAGGTGGGGTTGATTGTTTCGGGTACGTTTATTGGGTCGGTATCGTCGTTGTTTGGTATTGGTGGTGGTTCGTTGACGGTGCCGTTTTTGACGTGGTGCAATGTGAAAATGCAGGAGGCGGTGGGCACTTCTAGCGCTGGTGGTATGCCGATTGCGATTGCTGGGGCGCTGGGGTTTGTCTTGTCCGGTTGGAATATGCCTATGAGGCCGGAGTGGAGTTTGGGTTATGTGTATTTACCTGCGTTTATTGGTATTGGTATTACCAGTTTGGTTTTTGCACAGGTTGGTGCGAAGTTTGCGCATAGGTTACCGGCTGCCACGTTAAAGAAGATCTTCTCGCTGTTGTTGGTTGTGGTTGGGGTTAAACTAATCGTAGGTTAGTCATGGTTGATCATTGTGTCTTTAGAAACGTGCGGAATTATGAATGCTATTTCAGAAAACGACGTAAATACATCCATGTAGTCTTACTTCGGCTTCCATGCCTCAGATATTTCTGAAATAGCATTCATAATTCCACACTTATTGCTGCGTTCTAGAACTGTGCGTACGCGTTGTTGTTGCGTCCTCCCAGTAAGTTGTTGCACAATACTTTGCAAAGTTAGTCATCAAAGGAAGAAACATGCTGTTTAAGCAATCGCTGTCTATATTTTTAATCGTAAACCTTACCCTTGGATTCCTCACGCTTTCCGGCTGTAGCAGTTTGACTAGCAAAAAAGCCTTATACGAGGGGGAGGTGGCTGATGCTGCTACGATTCGATCCTTTGATACCGTGCAGGTTGATTATATTGATAATAAACCCATGGCAATGAGTTTTGTGGGGCAAATAAAGGAGTATGGTGTATTGCCTGGTCAACATACACTCATAGTTAGATATGCGGATTTCTGGAGTCTTGATTCTGGCGATGATGAGAAAGTGACATCACCTCCGGTAAAAATCACCTTTACAGCAGAGCCTAATCAAACCTATCAGATACAACATAAATCTGTTCCTTCATTTGAACAGTCCAAAGTATTTGCCGGTAAGCCGGTGCTCTTGGTAAAAAACGTTGTTACAGGCAGTGTCGTTGCCGCAGATTTTGAGTTGGCGGCGCCAAAAAGTTTTATGTCTGGTCTTAGGTTCGCGTCCACTCCAGATTACCAGTTTTCTAGTGARGGCGWTGCAAAGAATAGTGCAGTAGAGAGCGGYGTAGTAGGTAATAGTGCTGCAATGAATACAACGGTTTCAAGTACACTGGGAAGTCTTCARCAGTTGTGGGGCACTGCAACAAAAGAAGAAAAAKCYCATTTTTTACAGTGGATCACGGTTAAGTAATGCGCCAAATTTAGAACGCTAAAATAGCTCGTGTGCGACAGTTTATTTTTCTTTTGGGTAGTTCTACGTCATTGGAGAGAGGTTTTTTTCAGGGGGAATTTTTAGCTTTTCAGTTTGGTGTTCTTTTTTTGGTTGGGCTAAACGCGAATATTTTTTCTTATAGAGTTATTAAAAGTTATTACTTTATAAGAAAAATACGTAAAAAAGTTGACCATATTTCGATTGCACCTATAATTGGAACCGAGTGTCATATGATAGTACGTTTATGACGTGTCGTTGCGGGGGAAATAATGCGACGACCCTCAGGAAGGGGATAAAAGAATGCTGCTGTAATGACGGAACAAAAATTGGGCGGTTTATAATCTTAGAAAACTTAATCGCCTTTTTGTTGTTGTGTTGTTGGTATTTTTTTACGTTTGTAATGTCTATTTTATGATAATGATTTGGACCTTTTGGGAGAAAGAAATGAAACGTAATTTAATCGCACTTGCTGTTAGCGCAGCAATCGTAATGCCTGGTGTTGCTGTAGCGGGTATGAGTATGGATGCACCGACTGTTTATGGTCTTATGGATCTATCGGTGGATCTTGAGAGTATAGATCTTGATGATGCTGCATTGGCTGAAGATGCTGCGTCTAACTGGGCGGTGAATAGCCATTCCTCTCGTTTTGGCGTAAAAGGCCATTCTGAGTTAGCGGACGGTGTTAAGGCTTTCTATAAAATAGAGTGGCAAGTTTCCGCCGATGGTGATGGCGATACGTTTAAGCAACGTAGCCGTTATGCGGGTATTAAGACTGATTTTGGTAGTCTTCAATTGGGTAAATTTGATACCCCAATGAAAAAATCTCAAGGTAAATTTGATCTGTTTAATGATCATGCTGCCGATATAAAGACTGTGACATTTGGCGAAAATAAAGAATCTGATTTAATTCAGTATACTACGCCTAAAATTGCCGGTATGTTTACTGCCAAACTGGCCTTGCAGCCTGGTGAAGAGAATGAAGTTACTGGTGGCTGTACTGCTGATGCAGATGATGCTACCAAGTGTAAAGATGGCCTAACTGATGGTTTTTCTTTATCTGTGGCTGGCAGTCAGGGCCCTATATATGGCGCTATAGCCTATGATAGTGATATTGATGGATTTGATA
>NVVG01000217.1 GCA_002402125.1 Moraxellaceae bacterium | reverse complement strand
CCGCTCGACGCAATTCCAGATTTATCCGATGTGCAAGTGATTATTAAAACCACCTATCCCGGTCAAGCCCCCCAGGTGGTAGAAGATCAGGTGACTTATCCGTTAACCACGGCAATGTTATCCGTGCCAGGTGCGGTGACGGTGAGGGGGTATTCTTTTTTTGGTGATTCTTATGTCTATGTGATTTTTGATGAAGATACTGACCTGTATTGGGCTCGAAGCCGGGTGTTGGAATACCTCAGTCAAGTTGCATCTTCATTGCCTGATAATGCGAAATCCCAGCTTGGACCTGATGCTACCGGTGTGGGTTGGATTTATTTGTATGCCCTAATTGATAAGACGGGTAAGCATGACATAAGCCAATTGCGCAGCATCCAAGATTGGTTTTTAAAATTTGAACTGCAGACGGTTGCTGGTGTATCAGAGGTTGCTGCATTAGGCGGCATGGTTAAGCAATATCAGGTAAAAGTTAACCCCGATAGATTGCGGGCGTTTGGTATTCCCTTATCTCATATTCAAATGGCCATTAATCGCGGCAATCAGGAAATTGGCGCATCGGTGGTGGAGATGTCTGAAGCGGAATACATGGTGCGGGCAACGGGTTATATTAAAAATGAGACCGATCTTGGCAACATCCCCTTAGGTGTTAATAGTAATGGCACACCGTTGTTATTGAAGGACGTGGCTGAAATAGGCATAGGACCACAAATGCGTCGTGGTATCGCAGAGCTAAACGGTGAAGGAGAAGTAGTTGGCGGAATCGTGGTGATGCGTTTTGGTGAAAATGCCCAAAAAACCATAGAAGGCGTTAAGGCTAAACTTGAACAGTTAAAGAAAGGGCTGCCAGAAGGTGTTGAGGTGATACCTGTCTATGATCGTAGTGCCTTAATAGAGCGCGCGGTGAGTAATTTGGCGATTAAATTACTCGAGGAATTTGGTGTCGTTGCGCTGGTTTGTATGGTGTTTTTATTCCATGTGCGCTCATCGCTGGTGGCGATTATTAGTTTGTCTGTAGGCATATTAGCTGCGTTCATCATCATGTATGTACAGGGGTTAAATGCCAACATTATGTCGCTGGGAGGTATTGCCATAGCTATTGGCGCGATGATTGATGGTGCGATAGTGATGATTGAAAATATGCATAAACATATGGAAAAGACCCCTATCACGCAAGAGAACCGTTGGAAAATTGTAGCGGAATCGGCAAGTGAAGTCGGTCCAGCTTTGTTTTTTAGCTTACTGATTATCACCGTTAGTTTTGTTCCGGTCTTCACCTTAGAGGCTCAGGAAGGGCGAATGTTTTCTCCCTTGGCATTTACCAAAACATACGCAATGGGAGCCGCTGCTATATTGGCTATTACCCTAGTACCTGTCTTAATGGGGTATTTTATCCGTGGAAGGGTGTTAGCAGAACACAAAAATCCCGTTAACCGAATACTTACCGCTATTTACATGCCTACGTTGGAAAAGGTATTAACCTTTCCAAAAATAACATTGTTGGCGGCGGTGGTTGTGTTGGCAGTAGGATTATGGCCACTTGATAAAATTGGTAGCGAATTCATTCCACCCTTGGATGAAGGTGATTTGATGTATATGCCTATCACTTACCCAGGTATTTCAATTGGCAAAGCGCGAGAGTTGTTGCAGCAAACGGATAAACTGATTGCTACGGTACCGGAGGTACTAACGGTGTTTGGTAAGGTTGGACGCGCGGAAACCGCGACTGATCCCGCTCCTCTCTCGATGATTGAGACCTTTATCCAGTTAAAACCAAAGAGTGAATGGCGTGAAGGCCTCACCACTAAGGGCTTGATAAAGGAGTTGGATGCTTTGGTGAAGCTACCCGGCGTGACAAATTCTTGGGTTATGCCAATAAAAACCCGTATTGATATGTTGGCAACGGGTATTAAAACCCCGGTAGGTATAAAAATAGCGGGGCCAAAATTGTCGGTGATCCAAGATATTGGTCAGCAACTAGAAGTCATTTTACAGGATGTTTCAGGTACCGCGTCGGTGTATTCTGAACGAGTAGCAGGTGGCCGTTATATCAAAGTCGATATTCAACGAGAGAAGGCCGCCCGTTATGGGCTTAACATAGCGGATGTCCAGCAGGTGGTGGCGACCGCAATCGGCGGCATGAATGTAGCACGCACCGTAGAGGGGTTGGAGCGTTACCCGATTAATATTCGTTATCCTCAAGACTATCGCAACTCTCCAGAACAGCTGTCATTGTTACCTGTGGTAACTCCCAGTGGGCAACGTATTGCATTGGGTGATGTGGCTAACATATTTATTGAGGATGGTCCGCCCGGTATTAAGAGTGAAAATGCCCGGCTCAATGGTTGGTCGTTCATCGATATTGAGGGCGTTGATGTGGGTACATACGTAGAAAATGCACAAATAGTTGTTGCCGATCAATTGGACTTGCCCGCGGGTTATTCCATCACGTGGTCAGGTCAATATGAGTACATGCAAAGGGCAAAGGAAAAACTAACTTATGTGGTACCGTTAACATTGGCAATTATCCTGATTTTGCTATTTATGAATTTTGGCAATATTGTCGAAGTGGCGATCATCATGGGAACGCTACCGTTGGCAATGGTTGGTAGTATTTGGTTAATGTATTGGCAAGGCTTTAACTTTTCGGTTGCGGTAGGTGTTGGTTTTATCGCGTTGGCTGGTGTGGCGGTGGAGATAGGTGTCATCATGTTGGTATACCTTAATCAAGCCTACGAACAAATGTTGGGAGAACACAAACGGCAGGGACAAAGTGCAACCGTTGAGCATTTACGTCAGGCTGTTCTGCAAGGGGCCGGTATGCGAGTTCGCCCAGTAATGATGACGGCTGCGGCAATTATTGCGGGCTTATTGCCTATATTATTCGGAACCGGGACCGGCTCCGAAGTGATGAGCCGTATCGCAGCGCCAATGGTTGGCGGTATGCTCAGTGCTGTTGTGTTAACCCTGTTAGTGGTACCTGCTGTTTATTATTTGTGGAGGAAACAGGGGTTGAAGGCTGAGCAGGATTTGTAACATTGTTTGATGCATATGGACCATGTAACTAGATCATGTAATTGGACCATGTAATTGGACAATGCCTTAGGGTGAAAATCCTAAATGAGGTTTTAGTTAATGTTAATAACTTTTGGAGTGGATCATGGCTTATAAAAAACGGTGTGTTTTAATGGCGTTAGTGGGGTTGTGGGCTGGACCGCTGTTTGCCGGAGGTGACCATCATCATGAGCACGGTTCGGAGAGCAGTAAAGTTGGGTTGACCGTAGCTGACAGCGAGGCGACAGCTACCATTCACGTTAACATGATGGATTCTATGCGTTATGAGTTTTCGCCAGAGCCCAATTTTAAAAGCGGTGATGTTGTGACATTTGTAATTACCAATAAAGGAAAAATGCTACACGAATTTTCTATTGGGGATGAGAAAGAACAAATATCTCATCGGAAAATGATGCAGAAAATGCCAGATATGGTACACGAAGACGGTAACACCGTGTCTTTGCAACCGGGTGAAAGTAAATCGCTTACTTGGAAATTTACCGGTGATAGTGAGGTAGTGTTTGCCTGTAATGTACCGGGGCATTTTGAAGCGGGTATGGTTCACCGAGTGACACTGAACCATAAATAATGCGAAATTGACTATAAAGAGAAGTTTTATATTTCATGTACACCGCAAATCATAGCTACACTGTAAGGAGTGAAGCTATGATTTGTTTAGGTTAAAGATGCATGCTCTGGGGATCTAGTATGCCTTTTATGAATATGTAGGTGATTTATGGGTACGTTAGACCATCGCCCAGGTGTAAAAGAAACTAGTTTGGTTGTGAGACATTTAAAACTTGAAGGTGTTGATGTTGACAATCAACAGGCCATTCTGGATTGCTTGGATCATGAGTTTGGTATTGATGATGTTTCCTATGACAAAGAATTATGTACGTTACATTTGTCATATGATGCAACTCACTGCAGTTTAGAGGGTGTAGAGGAGCTGATTCGTCGGCATGGTGCCGATATATCTGATGATTGGTGGACGCATTTAAAGGACGAATATTATAAATTTGTGGATCAGAATGTAAAAGATAATGCTGCCCATGTTGCTACAAATTATCGAAAACCACCGCCTGCTATTTCTAGTAGGAAATAATTAAGACTGACAAAGTGCGATGAAATTGTCTAGAACCGCTCGAGATTCCTCTGTATTTGTTATCCCATCAAATAATTGCTTAATATCTAAGCCCTGTTCTATCAATGAGTCATATCGTTCAAATAGATAAAATCGCATAACGTTCGCGGTGAATTCCGGGTGAAATTGTACTCCCCAAGCACAGGAACCAACTCTAAACGCGTGTATGGGTTCATAGTTGTTTTTCGCAAGCAGCACGCTATCAGGTGGCAGAGTACTGACACTCTGGGCGTGGGTGACGTTAGCAGAAAAGGATTTAGGGCTTAGAGAGAAAAGAGGGTCTTGTTCACAGGCATCAGTTAGCTCAATGGGTACCGTACCAATCTCGCGGCCTTGTGGGTGAAATTCCACGGTACCCCCTAAGGCTTGGGCTAATAGCTGGTGGCCATAGCATATACCTAGGGTGGGGACTTGGTGTTGCGTTAGGGTTTGCACCCATTGTTCTAACCGAACCACCCATGGCTCACGGTCCGTCACCATGGAGGCGGACCCCGTGATAATAACGCCAAGAAGGGTATCAGTATTTGGATATTGTTCGGGCTCGGCGGCATCAAATACAATAAAGTCTTCGGTAGGATGATTGCCTTGTATCCACTGCTCGAAGTTTCCGTAGGTGTTTAAGGCTTTTTTGGGAGGAGTGCCGGCAACTGCAATGGCAATGATTCTTTTCATAGTGGTTGGAAAACTACTCTGAGGGGGTATTGGCGGTTTTTGGATGACTGTTAGAAATAGCTAAGTAATAACATTAGCCCTATATGAACAGAAAATCGACATGAAACGGCAACACGGTACACATAGTTTTGTGGGAGAGTTAGGTAGAGACTTGCGTAGAGCCTTCCTCATATGGCTCCACGCTGCTTAAGAGAAGCTTAGTTTTTCACAGCTGATGTGCTACTCGACTGTTGCTTCTAGGTCGTTGTTTTGGGTCTATCGTCTCTAGCCCGTTACGTCTAGGGCGCCATATCTAATTTTTGGCCTCTATGAACGGGTTGGTAATTGTTGAGACGACGGATTGTAGCTCAGCCTCAGGATGGTTTTTCTTCATTGCGCTTTCCATTGCGGCGACATCTTGCTTTTTGACATCGATCATAATCAGGTAAGTTCCATCTTCTATTCGGTCATGATACTGGCGTATATTATAGTTTTCACTCGTAATGCCACCAAAACCACCGAGCCAAGCACCCGCAACAACACCAAAGAGCGTGATCGCTAACCACGCACCAACGCTAAGGTCGACTGCAACACTGGCGGTAACGAGCAGAAGCATGCAGTTAGCTATCAACGCTCCAACAATGGCACCTCTTTCTAAAAAACGAACCAAATCAGTGCGATACAAAACGCTTGCAGAATGGAGTTTATGTGTAAATAAGCCAGATTCATTCTTGCTTATAACATGAAAATGCCAATCCGTGATGCCTTGCTGATGCAAATCATCTGATATCTCATCAACACTTTCTATTGTTGGTATTAAGTAATATATTCGTTTCATGATAACTACCTCCAGGGCACCTATCTACCATTGTATTCCTTTAGTGATAGTTTAAGAAAAACTAGTAAGATCAATTTGTGATATTAAGTGACTAAAATGCATATTGGGTTCTGCTAACACTAATAGTGAAGGGGCAGCGAGACCAAAGGTTAATAAGTAACAATATATAGGCGCTGCTAAAAAATTTTTCGACATAAGAGGTAAACAGGTGGGTCAGCAAACATATACAACGAATGTCGCCATTATTGGTGGTGGAATTGCGGGTATAGTCTCTGCAATCGAGTTGTTAGATCGTGGTATTGAGGTGATAATCGTCGACCGCGACATAGAGATGAATTTTGGAGGCCTCGCTCGTGAAGCTTTTGGTGGCATGGCTCTGTGTGGCACGCTACAGCAGAAATTAAATGGCATTGTTGATAACCCAGAGCAGCTGTTAAACGATTGGACCACTTTTGGTGAAATGCCGTCCGACGATAAATGGCCGATGAAATGGGCCGAAATGTATGCCTATAGAAACCATGAGGATATATATTGCTGGTTACGTCAGCGTGATGTGGCATTTTTCCCCGCAGTGAGTTGGGTTGAGCGTGGAGACCGGGTGCCGGGTAATTCAGTGCCTCGTTACCATATCATTTGGGGTACAGGCTGGGGAYTGATGGAGGCATTGATTCATCATCTTAAAAATCATCCCCAAGCGGATAAATTGACACTATTGTTTGAGCACTTTGTGTCAGGYTTTGAGCGTGAAGGAGGGCTGTTAACGTCCTGTCAYGGGCTAAATGAAGCAACCAACACTGATTTTGTACTTCGTGCGGATACCTTTATCGCCGCTACGGGAGGTATTAATGGCTCAATTGATAAAGTGAGAGAAAATTGGCCACAGGGTTGGCCGCCGCCGCCAGACATTATTCTCAATGGTTCTCATAAGTACTCCGACGGTATTTTGCATGACCAAGTGGATAAACTTGGCGGTAATATTACGCATTTGGATCAACAATGGAACTATGCCGCGGGTATTCGGCATCCAAAACCCCAAATGCCAGATCATGGCTTGAGTCTTCTTCCGCCAAAATCTGCGTTATGGGTAGATTGTTATGGTAAGCGTATAGGGCCTCCCCCAATGGTAACGGGGTTCGATACCACAGATTTATGCCGCAGGGTGTGTGAACAAGACAATGGGTACACTTGGCAGGTTCTAAATAAGAAAATCGCCAAAAAAGAAGTGTCTATTTCCGGCTCTGAACATAACCCGTCTATTCGTGACAAAAGAAGCGCTAAATTTCTCAGAGAGATCATGTTTGGAAATGACGACCTATATCAATACTTGACGACACAATGTCCCGATGTGATTGTTGCCTATTCTCTTGCCGAATTAGTGGATAAGATGAATGCGTTAACGGGGGATGGGTTAGTATCTTATGAGCAGTTGCGTCATGATATCCAGCAGTACGACGACCAGTTGGCTCGTGGTAAAGAATACCAAGATGATGAGCAGATACGACGAATTAATCAGCTACGGCAATGGAAAGGTGATAAAATTCGTACCCTTAAAGGTCAACAGATTCTTGAAAAGAAAGCCATGCCTCTAATAGCAATGAGAGAGTATCTCATTAGTCGTAAGAGCATGGGAGGGGTGCAAACAGATGATCATAGCCGTGTGCAGGATAAAGCAGGCAAGGTAATTGATAACCTATACGCGGTGGGTGAAATGGCGGGTTTTGGTGGTGGTGGAAGCAGTGGCATACGT
>NVVG01000216.1 GCA_002402125.1 Moraxellaceae bacterium | reverse complement strand
GGCGAAAAAGTACGGTTGCGACCATGACGGAAATTTACCATTATTTGCGTTTACTCTATGTAAAGCTGGGAACGCAATATTGTCCAACCTGTGATGTGGCAATTGAACCTCAAAGTGCCGAATCGATACTGTCTCGAATTTTAACAGACTATCAGGGAAAAACAGTCACGTTGTTGGCCCCTATGGTTGTGGCTAGAAAGGGTATCTATAAGGAATTGGCAAAGTGGGCAAGTGATAGGGATTACTCAACATTACGAGTTGATGGGAAATTTCTTCCAACTGCAGAATGGCCCGTGTTGGATCGATATAAAGAACATGACATAGAATTACCCATTGCGACATTGGAGATAACCGTTCGTAATGAAAAACAGCTAGAGACAGTGCTCCAACAAACGTTGGATATTGGTAATGGTATCGTTATTGTCTCAGAAAATAGCTCATCAAATAGCTCATCAAATAGTTCTGAAAATAAACGCATTCGAGGTGGCAAAAAGAAATTAAAAGAATCCTTGTTTTCAACAAACCGCTCATGCCCCTCATGTGGTTGTGGTTTTGATGAGTTGGACCCTAGGTTATTTTCCTACAACTCAAAACACGGTTGGTGCACAGCATGTTTCGGTACCGGACTTACCATTTCAGATTTTGATGAAGAGCAAAGTGGTGAGGAAGACAATTGGTTAGAATCTAGAAATACCGATGATTTATTGGACGCGAAAGAAAAAGAAGTTGTCTGTGGGCACTGTGATGGTCAACGGTTAAACGATACAGCATTGGCAGTACGATTCAGAAATGAATCCATTGCTGATTTAGCCGGTTTATCCATTGACAACGCCACCCATTGGTTAGGAAAATTAAAGCTAACCGGTAGAGAGAAAGCGATTGCTCAGGATTTATTAGGGGAATTAGAGGGGCGGCTGCACTTTTTACAAAAAGTAGGGTTAACCTACTTAACGCTCGATCGCTCTGCCCCCACCTTAAGTGGTGGCGAGGCGCAACGGATTCGCTTAGCCTCGCAGCTGGGTTCCAATTTGCAAGGTGTGTGTTACATCTTAGATGAGCCAACCATAGGCTTGCATACGCGGGATAATCGTCAATTAATAGAAACGCTACGGGAGTTACAGACCAAAGGTAATACTGTCTTAGTTGTTGAGCACGATGAAGATACGATTCGAGAAGCGGACTATATCATTGATATGGGACCGCGGGCCGGTATTCATGGGGGGGAAGTGGTCGCTCATGGCACCTTGGCGCAGTTAAAGAAAAATAAAGACTCGGTGACTGGCCAATTCATGGCTAAACCCTTGCGTCACCCGATGACTGACTTGCGTAGTAGTGAGCAGCGAGATCAATTTGATAAAGAAACGCTGACAATTGTCGGCGCTAATGAAAATAATATTAATAACCTTGATGTTTCCATTCCATTACGACGTTTGGTTGGTATTAGCGGGGTTAGTGGCAGTGGAAAAAGCACGCTGATCCGTTCAATCTTGTACAGAAATTTACGTCCAAAAATMAACATAAAACAATCKAAAGCCGCRAAAGCCAAAAARCCWCATTGGTTYGGCTGTGAAGAGATTCAAGGCTGGGAATCCATTACGCGYATTTTGGAAGTCGATCAAACACCGATAGGCAAAACGACGCGCTCCTGTCCTGCTACCTACCTCGGGATTTGGAATACTATTCGTGAATTATTTGCGGGCACGGTTGATGCTCGTTTACGCGGCTATACCCCTGCGAGATTCTCGTTTAATACCGGCAACGGACGCTGCTCAACCTGTGGTGGTCACGGCATGGTGAAGGTTGAAATGAACTTCCTGCCGGATGTTCGTGTTGATTGTGAGGAATGCCATGGCTGGCGTTTTAATGATGAGACACTGTCGGTACGTTACAAGGAAAAGCATATCGGTGAAGTGTTAGCCATGAATATTGAGGAGGCAACAGAGTTTTTCTCCGCTATCAGCTCGGTGCATCATACGTTACAGCTTCTTCAGGATGTCGGGTTGGGTTACTTAACGTTGGGTCAGCAAAGCCCAACACTAAGCGGCGGTGAAGCTCAGCGTATTAAGCTCGTTACCGAGCTCGCTAAGGTCAGGCCGGGAGCCCGTGGAAAACAACACACTCTTTATGTGCTTGATGAACCTACGGTGGGTTTGCATATGGCAGATGTAGAAAAACTGTTGCGTGTATTGCACAGATTGGTGGATAGTGGCCATTCTGTATTGGTGATTGAACACAATCTTGATGTTATTGCTGAATCCGATTGGGTAATAGATATTGGCCCCGAAGGAGGCGAGGGTGGCGGTAAAATTGTGGCGCAGGGTACACCTGCAACAATTTGCAAACGCAAGCGCTCACATACGGGCATCTATTTACGTGAACTATTAGGGGTCTAATGTAATGAACCAATATGGACGCGTTAAATTGCTGATCCCCATTACCGGTGAAGCAAGAGCTTTAGTAAACCACAACAGCCGTCAGAGATAGCTCAGTTAATGCGGATGATGCAGCGCTAGCATTGAGTGAGCACTGAAATCACCCACTAGAGACCTCCACAGGGAAACGTCTGATAATACTGGCGACCCGCTTTGTCTTGAATCCCAACGGTACAACTGCCATCTGAGGCCTCCAAAGCCTCAGCGATTGATTTAATATCCTGCATAGGATCCCCAATTGACATTCCATTAAAGGATACAATTGCGTCCCCCTCCTCTAGCCCTAATGCCGCAAACGTGGGGTTTATGTTCGGAGTAAGGTCAATGTCGGTGGGCCAAAAATTGTTGCTCAGATCAAGATACGTCAAAGCCGTGTTATAAGTGGTTTCGATGGCGTTGAGCCCAAAATTGTTGCTCAGATCAAGATAGGTCAACGCTGTGTTCTGAGTGATATCGATGTCACTGAGTTCATTGTCGCTCAGATCAAGAAAATCCAATGAGGGGAAGGCGTGCAGATTGGTTACACTGGTGATGCCCATATCAAAACAATGCAGCTCAATAATCTCGGATAATCTCACTGCTTCCATGTCATCGAACGTGGCTTTTATACAACGCGCAAATTCGGCATCTTCAAACTCAATAGCGTCTAGCGGAAAGTTATCAATATCATTAGCAATCCCATCACCATCACTATCATCAGGTGTAATACTGCGCTCAGAGTTATCGCTACCACCACCGCCGCCACCACAAGCAGTTAATGTAATCAGAATAGAGGCAAAGAATAGGTGCTTTATATATTGGGAGGTCATCGAATAGTCCTTTGGGAGTGGAGTAGCATCCGTTTAATGGGATAGTGTACTTTTTTTTGGGGTATCTGTACAGAAGAGGGCGTATCCCTAGAATCCCTTGTTGGGAGGCAAAAAACCATTTGGCCAACTGCAAACTGACCAAACATCACCCTAAGCAAATTCACCGCAATGTCCGCTTTCAATAAATTTGATGAAATAAAATCACCGACCCGAGTGACCACTAAAGCGAAGACTAAGCGTTTTCGCGAATAGCTAATTTTGGCCGTTTTGTGGAAAAAGACCTTGTTCAAATGTAGTAATGAGGTTGCGCACTCAGGCTTCATGTAGTAACATTGCTACATTCGTCAGGTAAAGAGGTGTAATATGTCTACGCTTTCAAGTCGAGAGTTTAATCAAGATACAGGAAGGGCGAAAAGAGAAGCGCTTAATGGACCGGTTTATATCACTGACCGTGGTAAGCCTTCTCATGTCCTGTTGTCTTATGATGAGTATCAAGCGATGACAGCTAAAAAAGCATCTATTGGAGAAATGCTCTCTATGGATGGTGTTGAGGATATCGAGTTCACCCCTGGTAACCTTTCCGACAAGGCCGCGGCGGCGGAATTTTAAATATGTACTTATTGGACACCAATGTTATTTCAGAGCTTAGAAAAGTAAAAAGCGGCAAAGCCAACAAGAATGTTCAAGCTTGGTCTTTAGAAGTCGATTCTCAGCTGTTGTATGTTTCATCAATAACGATTCATGAAATAGAACTGGGCATACTGATGGCAGATCGATCAGATGAAGTCAAAGGCCAGGTGCTCAGGAAATGGATGAATGAGCATGTATTGCCTGCTTTTGAGGGGCGTATTCTTTCTGTAGATAAACAAGTTGCTTTGGTTAGTGCTGGGTATCATGTACCAGATCCAAGGCCGTATCGAGATACCTTGATTGCGGCGACTGCATTAGTTCATGGTATGACCGTTATAACTCGCAATACCGGCGATTTTTGTTTGGACGGTCTAAAAACACTGAACCCTTGGGATTACATTGGGTAAGAAAAAGGGATTGGACGATTGTGTTTTGAATGTCTGCTTTCCCAATAATTAGTGGATGTAAATATAGGGATTGAAAGACTTCTGCCTTGAAGTACATGTTGGCGAAAGGCCAGACAGCGTAAAGGAATAAGCCATGAGTATTTATAAATTGAGAGCCGAGGTTGAAGCTTATCAAAGTTTTCATATAAACCCTGATGCTATCTATGATGCTATGGGTGACGATTTTGCGTTAAATTTCGGTGTAAAAGGTGAATCAGTTAAGAAAGCGTGGGTTCCTGTTCATTGTGAATTTTTTCAGCCTGAGGAGTTTCCAACAGCAACCCCTATTCCTGATTTAGGGTTTTGGCAAACTGGGATTTTGGTTCTTTCTGCCAAAGCTCACGATGTACTTGTCGATGAGTTGGAAAAGTTTGGGGGGTTTTTGGAGTTGACGTGCGGTACAGAGCGCTATTATTTATTTAATACATTGCACATAAAATCTGATGAAGTGATTGATTTTACTAATAGTGAGCAAGATGTCGCTCAAGGGTTGTTTATGGGTATTAAGCGTTTGGCGTTTAATGAGTCAATGGTTATTGATAACATGTTATTTAAAATACGTTATGACCAGCTGCTAAATATCTATGCCAGTGAAAAGTTCAAGGCTGTCGTTGAAAAGTACACATTAGAAGGCTTGGTGTTTAATAGCGATTTGGCCTGTTTTTAGAACGTTGGAAATGCTGTGCTATCCATAGCCATCGTTGATTCTGCAGCCAAAAAATTTCTTTATGCTTGAAATCCTATCCGGTGTTCTGTTTCATTTAGGAGTTATGGCTAAGAGCAGGTTTGACGGTATTTCTTCGCCAACTTCTGCTTTAACGACTTTACGTCATTATCGGTCAGATATTGACGGTCGCCTTTTTTATCCAGCTCGTACCAAACCTTGCGCTCATCATAACTGCGAATGCGATCCTTCATTCGATAACAACGGGCAAGTTTTGACTGTTTTTCTTTCGCGGCTTTTTGTTTGATTTTTTCAGCATTTCGCTTATCCCTATTTATTATCTCATAGATTGCTAGCGCATTGCGGGTGCGTTGTTGACTGACGGATAACTCATTTTTAGATTTACCCTTACGAGCTGTTTTGTTCTCTTTTGATCGCAATGTTCGGGCTAGTTTTTCGACCTTTTCTTTCCACTCGCTATTCGGATATTTTCGTAGGAAACTATTGTACGCATTCAATGTGCCGTCAGATTTGGCGTTATAATAGGCCACTCTATCGCGGTGATAAACTCCGCTGCTAAACCAAGCGCTATCTGGGTGCTTTTCGAGAAAACGTTTTAACGCCGCTTCGCTGCCTTCTTTTTTCGCAAGCTCCAGCGCGATTTTATCACGATAATAGACCGCATTATTAAACCACCCGCTATCTGGATAGGTATCAATAAATCGGGTTAACGCGGCTTCGCTGCCGTCTTTCTTGGCAAGTTCCAATGCGATTTTATCGCGATAATAGATGGCTTTAATTTCCCATCCCGAATATTGATATTCATCTATAAATTGATTGAATTGCTGCACATCATTAGATTTTATAGCTGTGGCCAACGCATGTTTTGTTTCTTCGGGAGTAGGCGTTACGGAAGCAAACGTGTTGAGGCTAATAATAGAGAGTATGAGTAGGGGGATAAAACTAGAACCAAATTTCATTTGTACAAATCCTTTGTGGCTACATCCAAAAAACGCATTAAAACCCAACCGGCTAACGGGATTGGCTCGGGTTGGTGGTGCACATATCCTTATCGATCAATAAAAGATCAACGCTGTCACTTGCAGGTTAAATATTAAAGAAAAAATGCGCCATCTCATTACCTTCTCTAAATTCTATTAATATCCCAATTTTTCCTTCAGCCTTTCATCGCTTTTTTTAGGTCACCCGAATATTTAAATCGCCAAAACTCCCAATGTTTTTGATAATATCCCCGATTACCAGCCCACCCCATCTTTAGTAAATGTACCGCTATGTACGAATTTAGTCCGTAATGCCCCACATGTAACACCTTTTTATTCGACCGAGCCAGCTCAACTAACAAATTTGCGCACTCTAAAGCCCTCACATTACCCTCCCGGCCAGTCTCATTAGTTCCAATAGTGTAACCAAACCATTGCGCGATACGGTAAAAAACGGTCCATTCTAAAAGCGTTAAACGCAGCCTTTTGAATAAACCATGGGGCATTGGAGACTCGTTAAATAATGCATTTTCAAAATCTATCTTTTTTACACCCAGTATTTTTGCAGACTCAGAGGAGCGAAGAAGCTCACTGCAAACGACTACATCACTTGAAGATGCAATCTCTAATGCCTCACTAGACGGGAGCGATTTTGGGTCAACATGGACCTCATCATATTTTTTCAAAAACTCTCGCCATTCTTCAGGGTTAAACCTACCTTTCATCTCAATTTCAGGCTTACCATGTCTTAACAATATTATTTCCATATCTTAAATCGTAATTGAATCCCATTTTGTAGGTCCAACTAAACCTCCGTGCGTATAACGTTCAATTGCAAAATGTACCCTTTGGGTTGTCTCCAAATAATTGCCCAGAATTTACCAGAGTTTTCGAAATCGATTATCACAAGCTTTGCCATACCATCTTTTAGCAATGGAGTCGTTTTTCTTCACTCCTAGCCCTTTCGCATACATTACACCAAAGTTAAACTGTGCCTCTACTTCCCTTGTTCAGCAGATTTTCTATACCACTTAGGGGTTCTTCCACTAGACCCGTCAGAGATAGTACAGTTAATGCAGCTCTAACATTGAGTGAAGCACTGAAATCACCCACTAGAGACCTCCACAGGGAAATGTCTGATCATACTGGCGACCCTCTTTGTCTTGAATCCCAACGGTACAATTTCCATCTGAGGCCTGCAGGGCGTCACTGATTAATTTAATATCCTGCATAGGATCCCCAATTGACATCCCATTAAAGGATACAATTGCGTCCCCCTCCTCTATCCCTAATGCCGCAAACACAGGGTTTATGTTCTGAGTGAGCTCATTGTTGGTCAGATCAAGATACGTCAAAGCCGTGTTCAGAGTGATATTGAAGTCGGTGAGTTCATTGTTGCTCAGATCAAGATACGTCAAAGCCGTGTTCAGAGTGCTATTGAAGTCGGTGAGTTCATTGTTGCTCAGATCAAGATAGGTCAACGCTGTGTTCTGAGTGATATCGATGTCACTGAGTTCATTGTCGCTCAGATCAAGAAAATCCAATGAGGGGAA
>NVVG01000215.1 GCA_002402125.1 Moraxellaceae bacterium | reverse complement strand
TTTCCTGTTCATCCGGTACATCATCAAGATATTGATCTTTACCACACGGTCGCACTAGTCAAAATTAGAGAAGACATCAATTTTAGCTTTAGCCAACAGGAGGCTGATTTATTACTGGATCCTGATCTTGAAAAACTAAATTTCACCGATGTGAGTGCAAATACTACCATCGGTACCGTCAACAATTTAGACGGTTTACCTTTGCTGGCTACCGATGAAAATGGCCATGATGTCAGTGAGCGTTATTTCAGCGTTATTGACGGACGTTTAGTTATTCGCCGAGCGACGATGCCATCAATGTTGACCTTGGATGAACGCATTATTCAACAAGATTGTTTATGTTATTTAATGGAGAGACTAGCAAGATAAAAAAAAGCCCACATTAACGTGGGCTTTTTAATTATTGGTCAGCATATATTTTGTTGTTATCGACTGTACAATTTTCCTCTATTACTAGTTAAAAATTATACTTATTTGGTGACGCTAAAACTTTCGCCACAACCACATGATGAAATCACATTCGGGTTATTGAATTTAAAACTTTGATTTAAACCTTCTTTAACAAAATCAAGTTGCATCTCATCCAATATTGGCATGCTAGTCGCGTCGACCACCAGCTTTACCCCATCTTGCTCAATCACGGTATCAGTGTCAGACACTGTTTCAGCAAAATCCAATGCATAACTATAACCAGAGCAACCACTTTCAGTCACACCAATACGGAGTCCTATTGCAGACTCTTTTTTTGCCACCATTTCTTGGACACGATTTACTGCTGATTTTGTTAGTGTGATCATTGTGTTACCTATTATTTGTATATTGTAAGCGACCGCTATCTATATTCAATACGACCGCTCGAAGTGCAATTTGTTCGCTGATTAATTCGAATGACAACAACATGGCTATCATCAGTCACGGCATAAGCGAGCTGGCAGCAAGATAATTAAACGTTAAAGAAAATCTACGTCGCGTTAAAGTGCGTCGAACCGAATGACTTTTTCGCTATTGTTGCTACTTTCATGTTGTTGAACGACTTGGGCTAAAGAAATTCCTGCTAAATAGTTACGAATTTGATCACTCAAACTCTGCCACAATTCATGACTTAAGCATTGCTCTTCACCGTGGCAATTGGCCTTGCCCTTACATTGAGTACTATCCACTTTTTCGTCTACGGCGGCGATAACATCCATTACCGTGATCTCACCTGCTGTCCTGCTTAAGCGATAACCACCGCCCGGACCACGAGAGCTGCTGACTAAACCTTGCTTACGAAGTCGAGCAAATAACTGTTCTAGATAAGATAATGAAATGCCTTGGCGCTCTGAAATATCCGCCAAGGTAATTGCACCTAGGCCAAAATTCAAGCTCAAGTCCAACATGGCCGTGACCGCATAACGACCCTTTGTAGTTAACCGCATACCCATACCCTAAAAAATTATGGGGATAAGTTTTCCATACCCGAGTATTTTAGTCAACTTTTGTATCGTTTTGATCTTCCTGCAAATCACACTGTTCTAATTCAGGCAAATCTACCTCAGGACAATCACCACCCAGTTTTTGAATAGTCTCGGTCATTGCATCAACCCGTTTATCCATTGCATGAATATGTTCAATCAAACCATGAATGGCCGCTGCCACCGGATCCATCGCTGCACTCGAGGTACCATAAGCATCAAACCCCACTGATTGAGCTAATTTATGTTGTTGTTTTTTATCGTCAGTTAAGTCGGTTCTCACCACTCGGCCGGGCACACCGATCACCGTTTCACCCGCTGCGACTTCTTTAACCACGACCGCATTTGATCCTATCCTTGCTCCGTCATGTAAGTAGATGGGACCCAACACTTTTGCACCGGCACCGACAACGACATTATTGGCTAAGGTTGGATGACGTTTGCCTTCTTTCCACGACGTACCCCCTAAGGTCACACCATGATACAAAGTACAGTCATCACCAATTTCAGCGGTTTCACCAATCACAACACCCATACCGTGATCAATAAAAAAACGGCGGCCAATTCTGACTGCTGGATGAATCTCAATGCCTGTCATCCAACGGCTAATGGTCGATAAGAATCGGGCTAACCACTTAAAATTTCGTAGCCATAACCAATGACTTAATCGATGCCACTGAATTGCTTGTACGCCGGGATAGGTAGTGATGATTTCAAAAAAATTGCGTGCAGCAGGGTCGCGATCAAAGACGCAATTAATATCTTCCTTTATTCGTTGCCACAAAGTAATTTTTTCGTTCATCACTCCTGCCCTCTATTGGTTTCTGCTGCTCGCAATATACCATGCAAAATCTGTAATTCGTTACGATCTAAATCGGCACGATTAAATAAACGCCGTAAACGTCGCATTAAGTTTTTTGGATTTTCAGGATCTAAAAACCCTATCGCCGTTAAGCTTTGTTCAAAATGGCCATATAAATGTTCCATATCCTCTGCTACCACGGCTTCTCGCTCTTCACCCACTCGGCCCACTTCTATGCTGGGATCAAAGGTCATTTTTAATTCATATGCACAGACCTGCACAGCCGCCGCTAAGTTCAGCGAACTATAATCTGGATTAGCCGGAATATTAATTAAATGCTGGCACTTGTCTAACTCTTCATTAGACAAACCCGAGTGTTCACGACCAAAGACAATGGCGATATTCGCTTCATCATGGGCTTGCTGAATTTGTAATACCGCTTCACGTGGATTCACCACTGGCACCGGTAAATGCCGCAGGCGTGCACTCATGCCATAGACTTGATGACAACCCGCAATCGCTGAATCCAAACTATCGTGCACCACCGCTTTGGCCAATACATCATCTGCACCTGACGCTCTGGCTGTGGCTTCTGCATCGGGATATATCTTGGGAGTGACCAAATGCAGGTTTGATAAACCCATGGTTTTCATCGCTCGTGCTGCTGCACCGATATTGCCGGGATGCGTGGTACCCACTAATACAAAGCGAATGTTATCCAATGTTGTCATTTAATTTCCTAGTAATAAACATGGCATCGCCATAACTGAAAAAGCGATATTTTTGTTCTATGGCGTATTGATAGGCAGCCATCACATTATCTCTGCCGGCAAAGGCTGATACCAACATCAATAAGGTAGATTCAGATAAGTGAAAGTTAGTGATCATCGCATCGACACTTTTGAATTCATAGCCCGGATAAATAAAAATATCAGTCTCACCTGAATATGGTGAAATTTGACCCGAACGTGATGCACTTTCCAGTGCCCGAACACTGGTGGTGCCAACGGCAATCACTCGTCCACCACGTGCCCGTGTTGCCTTAACTTGTTGACACACTTCATCCGTCACTTCGATTCGCTCCGAATGCATCTGGTGGTTTTTAATATTATCGACACGAACGGGTTGAAACGTTCCCGCACCAACATGTAATGTCACCTGTGTCGATGCTATGCCCATCTCTTTAATGCTATCTAACATTGGCAGATCAAAGTGCAAACCGGCAGTGGGTGCTGCAACCGCGCCAACATGTTGAGCATAAACCGTTTGATAACGCTCTAAATCCTCTTTAGCCACATCACGCTCTATATAAGGAGGTAAAGGCAAGCGGCCATGAGCCTCCAATAGATCAATAACATCCGTGTCACTATGGAAATAAAGCTCAAATAAGGCATCTTGTCGGCCTAATACCTCAACATCCAACTTGTCCTCTAACAACAAGTGTCTACCGGCGCCTGGCGACTTGCTACTGCGAACATGCGCTAATACACGGTGCTGATCTAATACCCGCTCTACCAACACCTCGACCTTGCCACCACTGTCTTTTTGTCCTAATAAACGCGCAGGAATAACCTTAGTATTATTAAAGACCAAAAGATCGTTCGGCTGTAAAAACTGAGGTAAATCAACAAACTGCTGATCACTCAACAAACCTGTTTTACCCTCTAAAGAAAGTAAACGACTCGCTGTTCGCTGTTTGGCTGGAAATTGAGCAATAAGCTCAGGCGGTAATTCAAATTGAAAATCTGTAAGTTGCATACGCAGATCATATCAAACTAGCTGGCTTTACTTATATCCTAACGAGTAATTTATTCATTACTTAGTTTGGTTAAACACCCACTTTAAGCCAATCTTATTAAAAGTAATGCTTCCATAATTACCGCTGGATCGCTATAATTTGTCGCTTGAATTTGCCGGGGTGGCGGAACTGGTAGACGCGCTGGATTCAAAATCCAGTTTCTTCGGAAGTGGGGGTTCGATTCCCCCCCCCGGTACCAAATTCATCTTCCAATATTGCATTTCTGCATTGCTTAGCTATCAGACGATCTAGTCACCTTTCCCCCTTTTTAATTCATACAAAAAAATCCATAATAATTAACAAATAGCCGTATTTGTTTACTGATTTTGCTCTAAACTAAGTCTAAACATCAATGCAAGGCTATCATTATGGAAAAAAATGAAGCAATGTCGCTCATCGTTAAATTATTAACGATGATGTTGGAACAAGATGGTTCAGACCTGTTTATCACCGCAGGTTTTCCCCCGGCAATCAAAATAAAGGGTCAGATGACGCCTTTATCTAAACATCCTTTATCTGCAGAAGACGCTAAAGCCATCACCCAAAGTGTGATGAACGATAAGCAATTGAAAGAATTTGAGGCCAGCAAGGAATGTAATTTTGCCATTGCGCCAGCGGGCTTATCACGATTTAGAGTCAATGCTTATGTACAACAAGGGACGCAAGGTTTAGTCGTACGGACCATCGCTTCGGAAATTCCTAACCTTGATGAACTGGGACTGCCCAAAATTTTAAAAGATATCATCATGGCCAAAAATGGTTTGGTTATCATGGTGGGTGGTACAGGCTCCGGTAAATCAACCACGATGGCCGCCATGATCGATCATCGTAATGAAAGCAGTCATGGGCATATCATCACTATTGAAGATCCCATTGAGTATGTACATCCCCATAAAAATTGCGTGATCATGCAACGTGAAGTCGGCGTTGATACCGATAGCTGGGAAACGGCACTTCATAATACGCTGCGACAAGCACCGGATGTGATTGTATTAGGTGAAATCCGTGATCAAGAAATCATGGACTTCGGCATTGAATTTGCTCAAACCGGTCACTTAGCGTTGGCAACCTTACATGCTAACAATGCTAATCAGGCAGTTGACCGAATATTGGGATTTTTCCCTTCTGAAAAACAGCTTAAGTTGATGCAAGATTTATCATTAAACTTACGTGCCATCATCTCCCAACGTCTTATTCGAACGCTTGATGGTGGTCGATGTGCCGCGATTGAGATCCTAATAAATACGCCACTTATCTCAGACTTAATCTCCAAAGGTGATGTTTCCGGCATTAAGGGAATTATGGCTAAGTCTCGAGAGCTGGGAATGCAAACCTTTGATCAATGCCTGTTTGACCTTTATAAAGAAGGACAAATTAGCTATGACGAAGCGGTTAAGAATGCTGACTCTGCTAATGAGGTGCGTTTACAAATAAAACTGTCTAAAGAAGTCAGTGACGATGACAATGAAGACAGCGCTGTCGGTTTAGAACTGGAGCTCCCTGAACTACCTGATGAAGAAGACAAAGAAGAAGCGGCCTCTTCAAGTCTTAGCAGTCTCGGGCTTTCATTAGTGCCTGATGAAGAAGATGAGGACGACGAAGATTCACCCAACTCATAATCGACATTACTAGATTTTAATAACAAGGCGAACACTGTTATGGATATTTCACCCTATGTAAAACTCATGCTTGAGAAAAAAGCAGACTATTTAAAATTTGATGCCGATGTGGCTCCAAGGGTAAGCATAGAAGGTCAAGAGCGTGCGGTTGGTAACAAGGTAGTCACCGATGACATGTTGCACGAAGCGGTCAACATAATCACAAACGACACTCAAAAATTACAACTCTCCATTAATAAGAAGATCCGCTTTGTTGCCTCCTTATTAGGTGGCGTAAAACTCATCTCTGAAATTACTGAAGACGATGAAAAACTTTCCATCATTATCCGTCAGGATAAACGTGACCATATTGAAAAAACCCAAACGCCAACCGATCTGTCTGTACTTGGTGATGCACCAGATGAAGCACTCGATATCATGCCCTATCTAGTTAAAATGGTTGAAATTGATGGTTCTGACTTATTTATTACTTCCGGCGCACCGGTGAAGTCTAAGGTTCACGGTACTGCTATTGAAATGGACAGTTACTTATTAACGCCTGAACTTACCCAATCGGCGGCCTACAATATTATGACTGAGGCTCAAATTGAAGAATTTGAGCAAACTAAAGATCTGGATTTTGCCATTAGCCTGCCAGATAACAGTGCTAGATTCAGAGTAAACGTATTTTCACAACGTAGATCCATAGGCATGGTATTACGTTTGATTCCGTCAGAGATCCCCACTGCAGAGCAACTAAAGTTACCTGATGTCATGTTAGAACTCATCATGGAAAAACGTGGCTTATTATTAATGGTTGGCGGAACCGGTTCGGGTAAATCGACCAGCTTGGCCGCAATGATTAATCACCGTAACCACAATAGTGCAGGCCATATACTCACCATTGAAGATCCCGTAGAGTTTTCACATCCCAACCTGAAATCGATCGTCAACCAGCGTGAAGTAGGGATTGATACCAAATCCTATGCCAGTGCACTTAAAGCCAGTTTAAGGGAAGCGCCAGATGTTATTTTGATTGGCGAAATCCGCGATCGTGAAACCATGGAAGCAGCGTTAGAGCTCGCCAACACAGGCCACTTATGTATTTCAACCATGCATGCTAATAATGCCAACCAAGCGATGGAACGCATTATCAATATGTTTGATCAAGCCCAACATAAACAGCTCTTCATGGATATCTCCGCCAACTTAGGTGCGGTGATCTCTCAACGGTTAATTCCAGATGTGCACGGCAAACGCTGTGCAGCAATCGAAGTTATGTTGAATACRCCTCATATTGCCAGTYTGATCTTAAAAGGYAGCTTGAACGAAATCAAAGAAGCCATGGCTAACAGTGGTGCTGATGGYATGCAAACCTTTGACGATGCCTTAATCACACTCTATAAAGATGGTCGTATCAGTTTGGATGAAGCCTTGAGAAATGCGGATTCTCGAAATGATCTAGAAGCTAAAATCAATTTTGGTTAAACCATCTATTATATTGAACCTTTTTATCATCAAAAAAATGGCATTCAACGATGGGGGATATATCTCCAGCTGAATATAAGGAAAACCGCTAAAAAGATAGTGTTTTACTCATTTCCACACTCTCAACCCAACCTTTCAAACCCCACTACTTTCAAGTCGTTACCATCTATTCTCAGCCTCAATACGTAGTTCACGCCTGTTATTTACCGACATTAAAAACGTGTTATTATTAATCTGTAAATTGCAAAATAAATCATTTCATGTGTGACATATCTCCTTTCTAGAAAAGTGGGGGCGTAAATGTTGACGAAACGTGAATTATCCGATTTGACACCAAAGAAATATTTGAGCCAATTTGGCCCAGCCATTATTGCTCTGCTTGCTATTTCGTTTCTTTTTACAGACACCTCATTACTAATCAAGATTATCCTTGCTAC
>NVVG01000214.1 GCA_002402125.1 Moraxellaceae bacterium | reverse complement strand
GTCATGGCTTAGACTGAAAATAGGCTCGTCATACTAATGAGACACCTCACCCAAAATAATCGCTAATGAACATTACGGGAACCATGGGGGGAAATTAGACGGCGCAATTAGCCTATTACAAATTAGCTTAATAATAGTCGAGCCAGTTAAGGTGGATTGATGAGTAATAAAATAACGATCAGTATTGCGCTTAAAATCAAGATCGCGAGCATAAGTTTTGCCGCACTAGTGGCGTGCGCTCTTTTGTATCTGACTATTTCAATAGAAAGTAACTCTGAGATCAGCATCCAACAGAAACTGTTAGTAGACAATCAGATCACCATTATCGACAACCAATTAATCTCTCTAGAACAACAGAAAAAAAGCCTCCATCAATTGGCACTAGCCAATAGAATAACCGTCAAGTTTTCTGAACTTCGATTCTGGCTATATGACTTATCGGTAAGCTGGTTAAATGAGTCCGAATCAAACGCCGAACAAGCCAAGAAACA
This sequence comes from Moraxellaceae bacterium, assembly GCA_002402125.1. GTDB lineage: Bacteria > Pseudomonadota > Gammaproteobacteria > Pseudomonadales > Ketobacteraceae > 42-54-T18. The sequence goes on along the minus strand of NVVG01000214.1, from coordinate 7,094 downwards.
ACTAGAGAGTCTACTGACTGAATTAGAAAACATCCGCCCGGAGATAGCAAAAAACGTCCGAGAATCTTCTGAATTCTTTTATGAAACTATGATTGAAGCTGTTGATGCCTACGTGGATGAAAATCGCGTGCTAGGCAACTCACTTATCGCTAAAGCAAGATCCAATGGAATCCAAGTTGACCAATCGCTTTCAACATTATTAAACGAAGCCCAAACAGCCGTCAATGATACCAACCTAAACGTTGACACCGCAGGGCAACAGGTTGCTCAATCTGCATCAGATGTAACCCATTCTGCAGATCTAATCGTAGCAAATAACACAACCCTGGTTCGGACTGCCATCATAGTACTGATAGTTGCGATTATCCTCAGCATTGTTATTGGTATCACTCTATTAAAAGCAATTATCCCTCCAATCCAACAGTTGAGAAACACGTTAATCTCCATCGAAAATGATGCCGACTTGACCCTTCGAGCGCCCAATGCATCAAATGATGAGCTGGGGGTTACCGGCRGTGCACTCAACCACATGCTTGAGAAAGTCCAACAAACCATTCACAAATTAGCCACTGTATCCATACACCTAAAGGACGCGGCAACYCATATCTCGAARGTAATGCARCAGACYAAACAAGAAGTKGATGCSCAACAAGATTCYACCGATCAGATTGCGGCKGCMATTAATGAAATGTCATATACCGTACAGGAAGTTGCAGAAAATACCGCTCGKGCAACAGACTCYGCCAAYAGYGCCAATGAGWCGGCTCAAGATGGCCRRCGCGTTGTCAGCGAAACCATCACAATCATGGGTGAGTTATCCAACAAAGTAAACGAAGCCGTCGACGTAATCTCCCTGGTTGCAAACGAAAGCAGCAGCATTGGCAGTGTGCTAGAGGTCATTAGCGGCATATCCGAACAAACCAATCTTCTTGCACTTAATGCCGCCATTGAAGCCGCCAGGGCCGGTGAAGCTGGTCGTGGTTTTGCCGTGGTGGCCGACGAAGTAAGGACCTTAGCACAGCGTACCAATGAGTCGACTACCGAAATCCAAATCGTTATCGAACGACTACAAAACAGCACAAAAACTGCCGTAGTCACCATGGAAGAAGGCCAACAGATAACTAACGCGGCACTAAAGCAAGCCGAACAAGCTGGCCAAGCGTTAGAAGGTATCGCCGCCTCGGTATCCAACATAACGGATATAAATTTTCAGATTGCCAGTGCCGCAGAACAACAAAGTGTTACCGCAGATGAAATCAATCGTAATGTTCACGACATTAGTCAAATTGCGATCATCACCGCAGAAGCGGTGAAGAAAACCGCTAGCGCTTGCGAAGAACAACAGCAATTATCAATACAACTGGAAGAACTGGTACAGCAATTTAAAATCTAACGACGGCAACACATTATACGTGAAAAAATGATTGGCCTAAAAGGCACTGACCTATTGCCAGCAGAACGCCTTTTAGGACAACAATGCTTAGAACGGGTTATTTAACACGATGGTTTCCACTCGATCTGGCCCCGTAGACACGATATCAATCGGCACCCCTACAGCTTCTTCTATTTTAGAGATATAGCTTTTTGCCGCTGCAGGTAAATCTTCTAACTTTTGCACGCCAACGGTTGATTCTTTCCAACCGGGTACGTCTTCATAAACGGGTTGTAGACCGTCGTAATCTCCCGCATCAACGGGAAATAAATCGACGGGGTTACCATCGCTATCTTGGTAACCCACACAAATACGAATAGTATCCAAACCATCCAACACGTCGAGCTTCGTTAAACATAAACCGGAAACTGAATTGATCTGCATGGCACGGCGCAAAGCAATCGCATCAAACCAACCGCAACGGCGAGCTCGCCCCGTGGTGGTACCAAACTCATGGCCTTTTTCTGCTAAGTGCTTGCCGACATCATCAAACAATTCGGTAGGAAAAGGTCCAGAGCCAACCCGTGTTGTATAGGCTTTGGTAATACCTAAAACATAATCTAAGTACAGCGGACCAAAACCACTACCGGTTGCGGTTCCGCCGGCACTGGTATTTGATGAAGTCACAAACGGATAGGTACCGTGATCAATATCCAACAAGGTGCCTTGAGCGCCTTCAAATAAAATATTGTCACCCGCAAGGCGATGCTGATGTAATACATCGGTGACATCCGTCACCATGCTCTCAATCTCTTCGCCCATTGCCAGCGTTTCATCCAATACTTTCTGGTAATCGATAGTATCCACTTTGTAATAATGCTCTAAGGAAAAATTATGGTAACTGAGCACTTCTTCAAGTTTTGACGCAAAACGTTCCGGGTGATAAATATCGCCCAAGCGCAATCCACGACGAGCCACTTTATCCTCATAGGCAGGCCCTATGCCTCGGCCTGTTGTACCTATTTTTGCTTTGCCGCGGGCAATCTCTCGAGCCTGATCCAGCGCCACATGGTAAGGCAGGATTAAAGGACACGCAGGACTAATATGCAGACGATCACGAACCGGAACCCCCATGTCTTCTAGCATCGCGATTTCTTCTAGCAACGCGTCGGGAGCTACCACAACACCATTACCAATTAAACACTTAACATTATCACGAAGTATTCCTGAAGGAATAAGGTGCAATGCAGTTTTAACGCCTTCAATTACCAAGGTATGACCGGCGTTATGACCACCTTGAAACCGCACTACACAAGCAACACGATCCGTCAGCAAATCAACAATTTTTCCTTTGCCTTCATCACCCCATTGGGTGCCAAGAATGACTACATTTTTACCCATTTTCGGTATCTCTATTTACAGTTATCTAACATTCATCAGCGGCACTATACATGGTCAAAACATAGTTAGAACATAGTTAGAACATAGTCAAAACAAAGTTTGAACAATGTCATGCAGCATCAATTACGAATAGTTTTTATAGCTTATAACGCACAAATCACCCAACGCTCTTCTTGCCATTTGAGTTGTTGTGTACAGCCCATATCTTCTGGTAAAACAGTCTGGCCCGGCAAACCCGCGACCACTCTTATGCCTTGCCCGCGCAAATGCGCTATCTCTTTAAGCAGGGAATCTTCATCACTACAGGGTGCAAACACCAAAGGCACAGGCAGCCCCGGAGACTGCTGCTTTATCTTAATCAAGCTGGCCAAATCGGTACTAAAACCTGTCGCCGCTCTTGCGCGACCAAACACCTCACCAATATGATCATAGCGACCACCACAGGCGATAGAATGCCCAACACTTGGCAAATAGGCACTAAATACAGGGCCAGTGTGGTAGTGATAACCACGCAACTCACCCAAATCAAAATACAGCGAGACGTCAGGTCGTCGGGCTCGGATGGTATCTGCTATGGTCTGCAGATCATCAATAGCCGCTTCAATCTCCTTTGATACCGACGCCAATAACGTCTTGGCTTTTACCAATACCGATTGATCGCCGGCTAATTCTGACAAGGCAATAAACTTAGCTTTGAGCGGTGAGTCTGCAAGATGAGCATCAAGGAATTCGGCTAACTCTGGCACCGACTTACGCTGATAAATATCAAATAGCGTCATTTCTTGCGCCTCATCTAACTGCGCCATTTCCGCCAAGATTCGATAAATCGCAACATGCCCAAGGTCTAAATGAATATTCTCACAACCAGCCGCCAATAAGGTATCAAGCATCAGCAATATCACCTCGATATCGCTGGCGACCCCATCATGCCCAAACAACTCAACACCCACTTGCATGGCACTGCGAGAAGCGGTTAACGACGAAGGTTTAGTGTGCAGCACATCACCGGCATAACACAGGCGAACTGGGCCCTGTTGATTCAATGTATGGGCATCAATTCGTGCCACTTGGGGAGTCATATCCGCTCGCACCCCCATCAAACGGCCGGTAGTTTGATCCGTTAGTTTGAAGGTTTGTAACGCCAGATCATTGCCGGCGCCAATCAGTAGTGACTCCAGATATTCCACCAACGGCGGAATGACAAGTTCGTACCCCCAACTGCGGTACAAATCTAATAGTTCTCGACGCAAACTTTCTAAGACTGCGGCTTGGGTAGGTAGGATCTCTTCGACCCCATCTGGCAACAACCATCTATCGGCAATGGACATTGAAATACATTCCAGTTTTTAGTCTTTAAAATCAATCAGTTAAGATGACCCCTGGCAACCACAAGAAAAGCCGAAAACGCTCTCTAGACTTGTTTTACGTTATCTGAGGTCATAAAAAAACCGGGTCAAGACCCGGTTTCCTTATGATACCACGGGATATAGCCCGTGGGCGAACATAACCCTATTAAAGTTTAGATTAACGTCCGCCTTAATGCTTCGGCTATTTCATGCCGCTTTTCATGAACTCAAAGAACTCTCCTTTGGGTTCAATAACCAAGATATCGCCTTTATCTTTAAATACCGCACGATAAGACTGCATACTACGATAAAACCCGTAAAATTCTTGATCCTTATTGTATGCATTGGCATAAATAGAAGCCGATTCAGCATCACCGTCGCCTCGAATCTGCTCCGCTTGATTAAATGCGCTCGCCAAGATCACGGTTCGCTGCTTATCTGCATCCGCTCGGATACCTTCGGCAATCTCGTTACCTTGGGCCCGGTGCTCCCGCGCTTCTCGCTCTCGCTCGGCTCGCATCCGTTGATACACAGAACCACTGACACTAGGCGGCAAATCAATACGCTTGACTCGAATATCAACAATCTCGATACCCAACTCGTCTCTGGTTTGCTTATCGATATCTATCGTTAGTTCCGCCATCAACGACTCACGCTCACCGGACACCACATCAAACACCGAACGCTCACCGAATTTATTACGCAGACCTTCATTCACCCGCGGCGAGATCAACGCTTGAGCTCGCAGCTCCAAACCACCACCGGTAGCGGTAAAATACTTGGTCACATCGGCAATACGCCACATGACAAAGGAATCCACGATGAGGCGCTTCTTCTCTTTGGTTAAGTACTCTTCTGGGCGGAGATCTCGCGCCAATACCCGACCATCAAACAAACGTGGCTCTTCCCAGGGAAGTTTAAAATGCAACCCGGGTTGCAAATCGTCTTCAACTATCTCACCAAAACGTAACAGTAACCCTCGCTGATACTCGCCTACGGTATACATACACATAGACCCGGCAAGAACAACGACTCCTATCAGCAACAAACTGACTAAGCTCTTAGTATTCATTAGCGCGCTCCCCAACGTTTATTCTCACGCACTTGACGCAATCGATCCATGCCTCGTAAATCCCCTGCTGACCCTGTTGAACTCCTTGTGGCTGCCTTCTGCTGCGGAACTGTAGYCGTTCCCTGCGCCGCGRGCGCACCACCTGCCATCATCTTATCCARTGGCAAATACATCATATTGTTACCRCCTTTAACATCGATGACCACCTTCGAGGTATTGGCATACACCTGCTCCATGGTCTCCAGATATAACCGGCGACGGGTGACTTCTGGCGCTTTATTGTACTCCGTCAATATCTTCACGAAACGGCCCGCTTCACCTTTGGCTCGCTCGACTACTTCGGATTTATACGCTAATGCTTCTTGACCCATCCGTTTCGCCTGACCGCGCGCCTCGGGAATAATGCCGTTGGCGTAGGTTTCTGCTTCGTTTTGAACCCGCTCCTCATCTTCCTTCGCTTTAATAACATCATCAAATGCCGCTTTAACTTCATCCGGTGGATGTGCATCCTCGATATTCACTTTGGTGACATCGATACCGGTACGATATCGATTCAAATATTCTTGCAAGCGCGTGCGTACATCAATCGCCATCGCTCCACGACCTTCGGTAATGACACTGTCCATCTTAGTGCCACCAACAACGTGACGTAGCGCACTCTCGGTGGAGTGACGCAGCGCCTCTTGCGGGTTATTCGCTTCCAAAAAGTAATCGGTAGGATTGCTAACTTTATATTGCACAACCAAACCAATAGAAACCAAATTCTGGTCTTCTGTCAGCATTGTGGCATTCATATTAAACGAGTTAACTTGAATGACATCTATCTTACGCACGGTATCAATGAGTGGTGGATTCCAATGCAAACCCGCTCCCACGGTCTCATGCAACTTACCAAAACGCAGCACCACTGCATTTTCGGCTTGCTCCACACGATAAAATCCTGAGGCACCATAAATTACCACGGCAACCACTAATAGCACAATGATCAGCCCAAATCCGCCGCCACCTTTGCCGCCATTTTTGCCGCCACCAAGTAAACCACCAAAATGTTCCTGAAGCTTCTTTAGTACTTCATCCAAATCGGGAGGTCCTTGGTCATTTTTTCCACGCCAAGGGTCTTGGTTATTGTTCTTGCCACCGCCGGGTTCATTCCAGGCCATAGAGGTCTCCACCTGTTTAAATTATATACAAACAACAAAAATGTGTTGTGGCGCGACGCATGATAGGTCGCACTCAACACTGACATTTGTCGGTTAACTTACTCTTTTAATTTGTTATTGTCACTTCATTCAACATGACAGCGCACTTATTCCTGCAAGCAATGCAACTTTTACACAGCTGCTTGTTGCCGTTTAATCCGCATAAGGATCTTCCGGCTCTTGATAACCACTTAACATAACCTGTTGTGCGGTTAAATTTACTTTTTTCAAGGCTTGCAGGAATTCTTTCTCGGGCAGGCGAATCTCCAACAGGGTATTACCGGCGTCATCATATTGTTCGGACGATACCACCCCCAGCTGGTGAAACAACGCCCGCAACTGGCCCATCGCCGGCGTAAGGCGTGCAACACCTTCAACTAACTTGCGCCCCACCCGAACTTTAAGTGCTTCCAATAATAACTCGGCGCCCTCACCTGTCTTGGCAGACATCCACACGGCTTGTGGCACACCCTGATCATTCACATCAATGCGTGGTTTTACATCACCCATCAAATCAATTTTGTTATACACCAATAACACCGGCACCGAATCGGCCTTAATTTCCTTTAACACTTCATTTACTTGAAGAATATTTTCGGCCCGCTCATCCGCACAGGCGTCAACCACATGAATCAGCAGGTCTGCCTCTTTACTTTCCTCTAAGGTAGCACGAAATGCTTCCACCAGTTTATGGGGCAAATCTC
>NVVG01000213.1 GCA_002402125.1 Moraxellaceae bacterium | reverse complement strand
CACCTTCTGCATTTTTCGCCGCATCAGTATTTATTGAATTGACGGTTGCATGAGTGTACGGACTTCGAAGAATGTATGCATGCACCATTCCAGGCAGTTTTATATCATCTGTATATTTTCCTTGACCTGTAATGAATCGTTTGTCTTCGACTCGTTTTACAGATTTTCCTATATATTTTGTCATGATTTTTTGTTTTAATTGTTTCTATAATGAAAAATAATTTTGAATTTTGAATAGTCTTAATATTCACCGTTCACCATTAATAATTCACCATTATTTTAAGCATTCACCTCATTACATTTTCTTTGCGGCATATTGTATTGATTTTACAATATTATGTTAGCCTGTACATCGACAAAAATTACCTTCGAGTGATTCTCGAATTTCTTGTTTTGTAGGGTTGGGATTAGTTTTAAAAAAATCCGTAGCTGTCATCATCATTCCAGGTGTGCAGAAACCACATTGCAATCCATGCTCTTCTTTGAAGCCTTCTTGGATTGGGTGTAAATTTCCATTCGTAGCAAGTCCTTCGACAGTTGTTACTTCACATCCGTCTGCTTGAACCGCAAGCATCGTACATGATTTTACTGCTTTGCCATCGACATGAATAGTACATGCTCCGCAACTACTCGTGTCACAACCGATGTGCGTACCTATTAGTGATAAGTCTTCCCGAAGATAATCGGACAGTAAGGTTCTAGACGCTACTTCTCCGGTACATAGTTTTCCATTGACTGTGACCGATATTTTATTTGCCATAGTGAATAAGGTTTTAGAAGTTAAAAAATTATAAATTTTGTTTTTTGAAAATGATAGGTTATTCTATAGAATTTGATTGTGAATCATTAGGTATCTATTGGCCCGGTACTTCAGATGTTCTATTTTCTTCAATATGTTTTTCCAAGGCTGAAAAAACTTCTTTTATAATTGCATTGGCAACTCCAGATAAAACTCTTTGTCCTGTTCGAGCAATGACACCCGATAGGTTTGTTTTTCCATCAAATGCAAGTTCAACAATGCCGCCTTCCTTTTCTTCAATATTCATATCGACCGTAACATGAGCGTTACCAATTCGACTGAGCTGTTCCATTTTTATTTGAAAATATTTAGGTTGGTCTTTATTGACGACTTGCATTTTCCCAGTAAAAGTACTTTTGACTGGCCCTATTTTTATGACAGAATATGTTTTGTATTTGTCGTCTCCTAATCCTTCTAAATTAGAAATTCCGGGAGTGATCTTGGCGAGTACTTCAATATCCATTAAGTAATTCCATAGCATTTCTTTTGAGACATAAAAGTCGTGTTTTCCATTTACTTCCATAAGGGTGTGAGAGTTTATTTTGTTTAATCACACTAATAAACAAAATAATCTCGCATATTCCAATAATAGGTATTATATATTTTGAACATTCAACTTGTTAGTAAAATAAAAACAAGGTTGCCTCTTGTTTGGAAAGAAATAAAATTGATGAGTCATACTGATCCTACTTTTCAGCATTTCTTTCAGCAATAAGTTCTTCTAAAATTTCTACTACATTAGGTTTTGGAACTAAACCTGAAAATCGCTCTACCAATTCATCTTTTTGTAAAAAAAGAAGCGTAGGAATACTTTTGATTTTGAACAGTTCCGAAATTTTTGGATTTGTATCTGCGCTCACTTTTCCAATCAAAGCTCTCCCTTCAAAGTCTTCAGCAATCTCATCAATAATTGGACCTATCATTCTGCAAGGTCCACACCAAGGTGCCCAAATATCAAGAAGAACTGGAACTTTAGATGCCATCACTAATTCATTAAAATTTTGATCGGTGATTTCGACTGTCTTGGGTGTTTTACTCTTTTTCTTTTTGAAAAACATAATTCTATTTTGGGCCTTTGAAAAATTCTATGTTTAGTCAAAGAACGTTTATTTTTTCTTCAAAATTAATTGACTTGATTGTATGATTTCAAGTTCGCTAAAAAAATCTTGGATCGCTTGATATTCATTATTATTAAAAAATGGATCGTCAATATCCAATTCACTCTTTAGTTGAATTTTTCCTGGAATTATTTCATTAACAGTATATTGATACATCGCTTTTTTATCTTTAATCGCTAATTTAGAGCTTTTAGGAATTTCAGTCAATTCATATCCTTCAGGCAATTGAATATTTACCGTTAAATTTTCTTGAGTAGGTACGATAAAATCTATTGGCAGATTTCGAATGTCATCCCTAAATGGATTTTTCTCAAAATGCTTTTTCATCCATGGATTAATATAAATAAATGCTGCTCCCACTCCTTCATCCATTTCTTTTGTAAAATAACAAGTCACCGAGAATTTTTTCCCTAAGTCATCTAGGTTTTCAACTTGAAAACTATCTAACTCTAATCCTTGCTCTTCCATATTATGAATTAGATGATTGGTAATAAATTCATCTCCGCCATTTTCTTTTTGGTAGGCTTGACGATATTTGGCAGCATCATACCCCTTGAAGGAATAAACCACTCTACATGCTTGACGGTCCTCCTCAAAACTTAAATCTATCAGAATATTGTTTTTTGCTTTTGCAGGATATGCTGCATTTACCCATCGAGGTTTTTCCTTACTCAATAAATATCCAAGTGGAGTCAGGTTTTCTTTTGACAATAAATCATAGGGTAAAAATTTACTCGTAGCATCCATCACAAAGTCTTTCCCATACAATTTTACATGAGCTAAAACTTGGTTAAACTGAGAAACTAATGGATAAACTTCAGCGACCAATCCATGACTTCTCGTACTCGTCGCCAATGGGTTCGCATCCAAATCAGCACTTTGTAACAATCGAACTAACATTAAGTTAATTTCACCACTTGATACTCTTTTCTTTTTTAAAATCTCCGAGAAGTTTTCAGAGGCGAACATTGAATAGTTTTCATTCCATTCTAAACTATCTTGCACATATTTATATATCTTTTTAATTCTTTCTCTTTTGGAATCTTCTTCATTTATAATTGTTGCGATAATAGAATCTGATTTTTCTTTTTCTTCTAAAACTTCTTTGTAGGAATCCAATTCCAAAACTTCTTTAGCTAAAATTTCCCACGTTGGTAAAACTGCTTCATATTGAATTGTTGTACCTGCACCTCGTGGTTGAGTTTTATAACCTGCCAACTGAAATCGAATGGATTCAACATAATCATTTGGATTTGGGCAATGAGGTTCTTTTTCAAGTGGAGGCAAGTTTTCGAGCACCCAAAAATCATTTGATTTTCCTCCATATTTAACAGAGGTTCGAGAGCCATTTAAAACAATTCGATAATCTAAATAACTGGGAATGTTTGCATTAAAATGACTTTTCAAAGTCGGAAGATTATTTTGGAAGGTCCAACCTTCTAAGGAAAGATAATCATTGGAAACGAGCGTATATTTATATTCAATGATCGACCCTGGTTTGACATTTGGAAATGTAAATCGTTTTTCGTGCAAATCATCTACGACATTTATTGTAAAAATATCGCCTTTTTTAATTTTCGTTGCTTTTACTTTTCCTTTTTCATTAATGTTCAAAGTTTGAGCGCTGACCTCTACTCTTTCCTTCTTTTTCTCCTTGATATAATAAGGGATGACAATATTAGCTTCATCAAAACTCTCTTTGTTCAAAAGCTTAATTCGTATATGCCTCGAAAAAGTAATTTCTCCTCTTGAAAAAGCTATCTCTCCAAAATCGCAAAGAATGATTGCATTCGCATCTGCATCCAAATTAGTTTTTTCAATGGTTTTTTCTTCTTTAGATAATTTTCCATATCGAATCGGAGATCTTTGTGCATATATGGATATAGGAAGGATTACTAAAAGTAATATACTCGTAAGTTTAATTAATTTCATTGCTATATTTTTGTTCTTAAATAAAACGAGCATGAACTTAATCATTTAAAGTTTTTCTGCCAACTAAAATTGATAAGGAACTATTAGTAATCAATTAAAGTTGTTGGGATAAATTTATAATTATGAGAAATTACAAACTTGAAAAACTCCAAAATGGAGAAACTTTTGAAACGAGTGAAAAAGGAAACTCAATGACTCCTATTTTTTTTTCTGGTCAAAAACATATTTTAGCTCCAGCGACTTGGGAATCTGTGAAAGTTGGTGATGCAGTCTATTGTAAAGTGCATGGCAACTTTTATACTCATCTGGTCAAAGCTAAAARTGAAAAACGTGGARTTCAAATCGGAAATAATAAAGGTCATATTAATGGTTGGACCAAACAGGTGTATGGGAAGGTAATTGAGGTTTTGTAAAACCTGTTTTCATATAACCTCTCCCCTACTCTTTTTTTAATGGAAAATAAAATAAACTGCAAAACTGCAAACAGTATTTACTGCAAAAACTTATAAATCAACCATTATTCTAATTTCGTTCACTCTCCCACCCACTTCTATGAATTCTAGATTTGGATCAGTACAAACGCTATTAATATTTCTCACTTTTACACTTCGATAGCTGCTGCAACACTCTTTATCCAAATATATATCATATTCTACAACTAACTCAGCTACTAGACAATTGCATCCTTCTGTCCATTCTAATTTCAATTTATCCTCCATCCCTTTCTCTTTTGCTACAGATAGATTCAATCTTAGTGGCGGATTTGAATGTTCCTTATAAATCAAAATAGATTGATTATTAGATTCACTTTCAAGGTTAAAATTTAAAGCCTTTACATTATTTTCTATTAATTCTCCTGTGTTTTTATCATACAAGGTAATTCCAATTATTTCATGATCTTGTGATTCTGCACAATAATTACAACATCCAGAAATCAAAAATATCAATGTGTATAATGAAAGTAGGGTTATTTTATTTTTCATGTTTATAGTTTCATCTTCAGACTGCAAAACTGCATTTATTTATCTTTTGATTTCAAATCTTTCTCTGCTAGTTCTAAAAAATACTTTTTCATAGTTGTTTCCATATCAAAAACATTCATTTTGATTCGTTTATGTAGACTGACAGGAATATCAAGTGTTACCCGCTTAGTAGGCTCTGAAGGTGTTTCCATTCTTGGCTTGACTGGAGTGGAAACTCTAGTTTTGGAACCTACTTCAGGATGAATCTTTTTCACTACTTCATCGCTATCTACTTTTTTAGTTCTAGTCGTTGTTTTTTTTATAGGTCTTTTCTTTCCTAGGCTTAAATTTAGCTTTGAAGTATCTATCTTTTTCTTTGCCATGATATTTATTTTGTTCCTTTTAAATAAAAAATTTGCAGTCTTGCAGTTTACCCGTTTTGCAGTTCCTGAAGGAACTTATTCAATTAAACCTTCCTTTTTTGCCAATTTTAAGACTTCTTGAGTCATTTTGACCGCTTCTGCTTTTGCTTTTTTATCAGAATACTCGTAGACACCCATTCCTTCCACTGCCGTTTCGAGATAGGAAACTCGATCTTTAAAAGTAGATTTCATGATTCCTATTTCAAATTGCTTCAGCATATCACGAATGCTTCTATGAATAATATATTTCTCAGAAAATTGATTGACAAAAAAGTAAGCAGGAATGGAATCTCTAAATTCAAGCGCTTGTTCATATCTCTCAAAAAACTGTCCCATCGATCGAACATCATGTGCACTTGGTAAAATTGGAATCAATAAGATATCCGAAGCCAAAATGATTCGGGTGGTCATTTCAGAAAGGGAAGGGGTTCCGTCAATGAGAACAATCTCGTTGTCTTTATGAAGTTTGTCGACAGTTTTGTTGACTGCTTTTGGATCAGTTACGCCTACAACTAATATTTCTGGTAAGCTTTCATCACGAGCTCCACTCCATGAAACGGAGTTTTGATTTTTATCTGTATCGACGATACACGTTTTGTAGCCCATATGAGCAAAACAAACAGCTAAATTTTGGGTGAGGGTGGTTTTACCTACACCTCCTTTTAAATTGGTGATTCCTATTCTCATAGCAGCAAAGATAATTAAAAACTGCAAAACGGAGAAACTGCAAGACTGCAAAAAATAATTTATTTTTAATGCAATTGGAAAAATGGTACACTCTTGAAATCCTTTATTTTAAGCTGCGGAGAGGTCTAATTCGACTTGGTAGTCATTTTTAAAACAAAGGTGTCTTAAATCGCTTAAAAACAACTTTAGTATCAAATTTAGATTCCTGTTTTTAAGTCGTGATCTGATTTATCTAGAAAATACCTTTTTACATAAAACTGCAAAACTGCGTTCAGTTTTGCAGTTTTATATGCTTTCAAAAAATGTTTGATCATAAAATTTTTATTTGAGCAATAAATGAAACTCTGTATCCAGGAATTTCATTTATGTAAGCCTTGCAAATAATACTACTTTGTCACTTTGATATTATTTATATCTGTTTAAGTCTGATTGTCTCTGTTCATGTCTTTTTTGAATCAAGCTCCAAATTTCTTCAGAAGTGTTTGCTTTTTTAGGCAATGTCTGAGACAAGAAGAACTTGATATCAGAACAAGACAAAAGAGGTATTTCATTTTCGTTTAACACTTTTTGTTCAAGCATATAATGTAAAGCCATTATAGTTAAAGTCATGTGATGGTACCAAGCTCTCCATCCTCTTACTTGATAATCCGTCATACCTAAAGAGTCTTTGCAATCTTGTATTCCTCGTTCCACCCAGTACCTTTGCATTTGTCTATAAAGGGCTCCGTGGTCAGATAGTTTTTCTCGATTGGCTAAACTAATATCGTTTGTTAAGCTGTACTTAACTTCAGAACCATCGGCATTACTACTTATAATTAGTCTTAACTTTTCAGCTTTAGCTATGGTTACCCTCTTGGCACTCCACACATAAACATCAATTACGGCTACTTTTCTTATCAATGGACCTTTAGTCCCTCTTCTGACAGTATAAGTTATAAATTGAGCATCACTAAGTTTAGCTTTTAAATCCTTGATTTTTAAGGAAGTAGAATCACTTATATAGCTACTATTATTTCTTCCTTTTCCTGATTTTGATGCAGGTATATAAGGTTGAGGGTCCTCAAGATAAACCAATAAGGTTTCTCCTACATCCATTACATACAATAGCTCTAATTTCTGCAATCCTTTCCTAAGCTTTATACTATTCCCATAAAGACTATCTCCTCCTATCCAATCATACTTCACACCACCTCCCATCTCYTTTATCATTTCTAAAGCTAAAGCTGGTTTGGTTTTATACTTCCTTTTATTTAGAGGTATTCCTGCTTTTTTACACCGAGACTCATCTTCCGTCCATGCTTTGGGTAAATATAATCTCGTATCTACCATCGCCACATCATCTCCTTGGCTTAAGGCCGCAAATACCGCYACTTGTCCATTATCTACTTTACCTAGGCTTCCCAAATATTGTCGAGCAACACCAACCGACTTCTTTCCTCTTTTTCTATGTCCACTCTCATCTATTATTAAACCTGTTAACTCTGCACGTTCCTCTAATAATTTACTTATATCTCCACTTACTGCTGCTATTACCCGTTCGTGATCCCATGGGGATACACTTATAAAGTGGTGAAGCTGTTGGTAGTCACTTTTTGCTATTCGTTCATTCATCCGCTCTATATTATGCTTGCATTCATGAAATAGGCCTTCCAGATATTGTGCTGCCTTTTCCTTATTTTCGCGTTGATAAACTTTGAATAAACTACCGTACTTTGTCGAATAGTCCCTAATCCCGTTTGGGGATAATGGTGATTTTTCATTCAATCAAGATAATCACTTTTTTCGATCTTCCACAAAGTGACAAAGTAGTAYTAAGWGRRTGGACAAAATTAATCGAGTTTTTAAGCACATCTTTTTCCGTTATTTTTCCTAAAAAAATAGTTCCAGAAC
>NVVG01000212.1 GCA_002402125.1 Moraxellaceae bacterium | reverse complement strand
TCGGCTATTCGACGCATTGGTTATGAGCGCTGGTTAAGAAATCTTGCCGTCGGATTAGGTAATGCACCCTATTCTGCTGAGATCATAAGCGGCTTAACAACAAAACAAACCGGTGATTCAGCATTAGTCAACGAACACATCGACTGGGCAATTAAACAACAAACATCAAAACGACCCTAACATTAACACCCAAATAAACCGATGCTAAGGGCAAAGGCCGTCGGTCTGCTAGAGCAAACTTGCTATTTGTTGCCCCATTTTAACCGGGGAGCCTTCACCCAATTGCTTATCCCATTTCACCTTACCTTCTGGGAATAACACAATAGCGGTGGAACCTAACTTGAAGCGCCCCATTTCATCGCCACGTTCAAAGGTAATCGGTTGTTGGTCGGTACCCGAATAATCATTTACAAATATATGCCGTCTATGGGGCGTCACCAAACCGGCCCAGGTGGTTTCAACACTAGCAACAATCATGGCACCTACCAATACCACAACCATTGGCCCCATCGCGGTATCAAACAGGCATACCACGCGCTCATTACGGGCAAATAAACCCGGCACTTGGTTAGCGGTTTTACCATTCACCGAAAACAATTTACCCGGCACATAGGTCATCTCTTTTAAAGTACCGGCAAAGGGAATATGTACCCGGTGGTAGTCTTTTGGAGACAGATAAATTGTTGCAAAACTACCATTCTTAAATAACTCAGCATTACTGGACCGACCACCTAACAATTCGTCAATACGATAGTAATGCCCCTTGGCTTGAAAAATCAGGTCATTAGATATTTCGCCGATTTGACTCACGGAGCCATCGGCAGGGCAAGCAATACCTTGTTCGGTAATGCTTCTAACACCTTTTTTAAGGGCCCGGGTGAAAAAATCATTAAAGGTATTGTACGCCGTTGGATCGGACTCCAACGCTTCATTCATATCAATCCCGTAAACCTTTATAAATTGCTGGATAAAGGTATTTTTGACTGCCGGCACCGTTGATTCGGCCACCAAGCCCGCCAAACGGGACAACCAATGTTGTGGCACTATATATTGCGGTAATACAGATAATTTTTCGTTCATAAGGTTTTCATCTAATCGCAGAATATTAATAAGGTTAGCGTATCAAATATCGCTAAGTTCGATGGGGGTATCTGGATCGTTGCCCCACTCAGACCAGGAGCCTGGATAGGCTTTTATATTTTTAAAACCCAGGATTCGACCCAATAAGTAGGTAAACGCCGAACGATGGTGGCTTTGACAATGGGTCACTATCTCCTTGTCTCCGCTAATCCCGATCTTTGCCAGCTCGGCTCGAACCGTGTCTAAATCTCGAATACGCAACGCATCCATTTGATCCATTGCTTGTGTCCATTCATAATGGGCAGCACCTGGCATATGGCCAGCACGCGCGGCCAGCATTTTTTCGCCGGTATGCTCAGCCAATGAACGGGCATCCCAAATCACCAGATCATCACGATTCAAGTTATCCAATAAATATTGTTTATCCACACTTGCCGTCAGATCCAACGTCACCTGGTAGTCCGTTGGCGTGGGGATCATCTCTTCACTCTGTAGCTCCATTTTTCGCTTCGCCCAAGCATGGATGCCGCCATTTAAATAGGAATAACGCTTATGACCAATGACGTCAAGTGTCCACAATAAACGCCCGGCCCAACCACCACCTTCACCGTCATAGGCCACGACATGAGTATCCGGCGTTAAACCGATAGATGAGAAAAGTGTCGTCAATTGTTCTTGGGTTGGCAGCAAGCCTAATATGGGCTTTTCACTGCGCATCAGCTCCGAAAACGACAAATAGATCGCACCCGGCACATGACAACGCATATAAAACTGTATCGCAGACAAATCTACAATCAATAGCTGTGGATGACCAAGCAATGGCTCTAGCTGCTCGGCTTCAATAAGAAGGGGGAGATCAATTGGATCTAAGGCCATATTCACACCATCTAAGATTAAGATTACGAATGGCGGAAGTGTAAAGGAAGTAGAAACAAAAGTCGTGCATTAGGCTCCGGTTAAAAATCAGCCTTCTTTACCTGTTTTGGTTTTTTTCGCCATCTGGATTAGGTGCTTACTGGTTGCGTTAGCGATGGTGCGGCATATTTTCAATTCGGCCTCACTCAAATCCCCCCCAGCGTTAATAGCCTTGTCAGCATACACAATGCCAAAGGCGCCTTTGCTATTAAAAACCGGCATCACAATATATTCATCTGACTGCGCAGCCTGCTTAAACTCACCAGGCACCAACCCAGCAACCTCGGCTTCCCGCTCTGGACTCACCCAAACCGCCTGTGGTTTACGCAACAATTGGTTAAAGAAACTAGGTGTCTTTAAATCGACGCTGAACTTTTCCAGCTGCGGAGAAGCTTCGCAACCGATTGCATAATATCCGCGTAATTTGCCAGCTTTCTTATCCACAAGTCCAATAACCACGCGCTGTAGCTCAGTCACATCAAACAGCACATCCGCTGTACTACGAATCACTTCATGCTCGGCAGAAAAATAACCGACTTCACCAATTAGGCGTTTCACATAGCGTTCAAATACCCGGCGTTTCACCACACTCTTAAATCCAGGCACTCCGGCTTCCGCATCCGGGATCGGTGACGCCGTAGCCATTGATGCCACTGGTGACGTTGCTTTGCGGCGAGGGCCACTAATATCAGAAACGTCCATTTTTGCCACACCAGTGCGACTCGAAGTGCGACTAGGAGTGCGAGTAATGGTGGTTATCGACTCGCCTTCTTTTAGTCGCCCAACTAACTCGGGTAAGGAATCTAACCGAATTCGTCTTTTTTGTGGCGGCAACAGGGGGAATATCAAGCTGGCGCCTGGGGTCAACACACCAGGAATAGGGAAGCGCCGTGATGTTGCCAACGCCGCGTCGCGAATAACCGCCCAGGCCTCATCCTGCGTAACCCCCAAATACGCGCCAATAATGGCCAAACAACGATAGGTCTGGCGAGAATACCAATCAATACTGGCCTCCTCGGCCAACCAATTGGCTAGCGCCGCTGGAAATGATGGCAAATTTACAATACGCCCGGTCTCATCTTTATTGGGCAATACGGGCTTTTTATCAGCCAGCCCTATTTTCACCGCCGCCGCTAAATAACGACGAGAAGGTAACTTTGAACCATCCATCGCGTTGATAATATTTTCTGGAAAATGCCAACGTTTTGCTAACGCTAACACCAGCTCCTCCCGGGTACAGCCCAATACCGCCCGTTCAGCGTCAACTGCCGGTACCCGCTCACGTTTTTGAAAGGTATCGATGATTTTCATTTCTTTATAGGCAAAACGCCACAGGCACCACATCGGCACGCCGGCCATTAATGTGGATAAATACACATGCTCTGGCGATGCTTGATGTCGCACAGCATTCCATGCCCGCGCCTGTGCCGCCGCATGCAGACTCTGCATAATCGCTCGCATATAAGCCATATCACGGCCACTTTGAGGATCACCTTTAATTGTTTTAAAGCGTTTCAGCAGGATTCTGGCTCGATCTAAGCCCAATAAAGACAAACAATGTTGTACATTTGTTAACGTCCCGGCGGCTTTTTTAGCGAACACCCGGTTCACCTCGCGCAGCAGATGCACCGTCATCACGGGGTCTTGCTCTATTAACGTACCAACATCATGCAGCGATACGCCTTCATCTTTCAGAAGTTGACCTAACACCTTCGCAGTTACCGGCATTACCGGCAAGAAGCTGTCATCCAAGATAGTTAACCAGGCGTCTAGGCCTTTTGGAGAAAATTGTGTTGACATAAATTTGTTAAATCACCAAAGCTGTCCTTAACTTTAACTATAGCTCTAGAAATCCATTCAGCATCACAGAATTAGGGTCTACGTACATTTCATGGCAATTATTTTTGGATATATCATTGTTTGCGCAAGTGTTTTTGGCGGTTTTGTATTATCACATGGCGAAATGGCCACTCTCTGGCAGCCATTTGAGTTACTCATTATCGGCGGCGCAGCCCTTGGTGCCTTCATCGTAGCGAACCCTCTTCACGTTATTAAAGGCGTCGGCCGTGCTATTGGGGCCGCATTTTCGGGTAAACATCACAGCCAAGAAGCCTTTATGGATCTGCTGGCGCTGCTCTACGAGTTATTCAACAAGTCCCGTCGCAACGGCCTAATGGCCATCGAAGAGGATATTGAAGGGCCCGAGTCGAGCGAATTATTTCTTCGCTACCCCAGAATCCTACAAGACCAAACGTTATTGGATTTCATCTGCGACTATCTACGCATTATTTCAACGGGCAATTTATCTGCATTTGAGCTCGAGAGCTTAATGGATCAAGACATCGAAACCAGCCTAGAAGAAGCCGAAGCTCCCGCAGGGGCCCTCAGTCAAGTCGCCGATGCATTGCCTGGTTTTGGAATTGTTGCGGCGGTTATGGGCATTGTTATTACCATGAAGTCCCTAGGCGGGCCACCAGAAGAATTAGGGTTGCACGTTGCCGCCGCACTAGTAGGCACATTCTTAGGTATCTTGTTAGCTTATGGTTTTGTATCGCCGTTAAGCTCCTCAATAGAACATCGCGCCAAAGAGAGCATGAAAGTATTTGAGTGTGCCAAGACCTGCATGTTAGCGACCGTCAATGGCATTCCTCCTCAACTTGCCGTGGAATTTGGCCGTAAAACCCTCTACTCCAATGAGCGGCCAACCTTTACCGAACTAGAAGAACACATCCGCGGTCGTTAATAATGGAATTCGAAAACGGCGAACGGCCGATTATTGTACGCAAAGTCAAAAAGGTTGTTAAAGGTGGCCATCATGGCGGCGCGTGGAAAGTCGCTTTTGCTGACTTTGCCGTGGCAATGATGGCATTTTTTCTGGTGTTATGGCTGTTAGAAGCCTCCAGCGAAGAAGAAAAAAAGGCTATTTCCGGCTATTTCAGTGACCCAACGGCTTTCACTGACGGAGGTTCGCCCTATATTATTGATCTTGAAGGCAGCCTAATGGATACCGACAGTTCCGATGATGGCGGAAAACAAGAAACGGCCGAGGACCAAGAACAACGCCACATTTCGCTGGATGAAGAAGCCGTACAAGACCTGGCGCAACAAATTGAAATGAAAAAATTTCAAGAATTAAAAACCACCTTAGAAGCCAAGATTGAAGAAAACCCCGATTTAGAAAAGTTCAAAGATCAAATCCTTATCGAAATTACTGAAGATGGATTGCACATTCAAATCATCGATAAAGACTCGCGACCCATGTTTAATAGCGGCAGCAGTAGAATCAAACGCCACACTGTGGTTATCCTAAAAGAGCTCGCCGCCACCATTGGCACATTAGAAAACAAAATTAGCGTATCAGGGCATACTGATGCTGCGGCCTTTACCGAACGTGACGATTATTCCAACTGGGAGCTATCCGCAGAACGCGCAAATTCAGCACGACGCGCACTGGTTAGCGGGGGCATTATTGGTAATAAGGTTGCCCAGGTGTCTGGCCTAGCTTCTTCGGTATTATTTGATCGAGATAACCCACTTAACCCAACCAACCGACGTATCGCCATTTTGGTACTGAGCGAACGTGCCGCCCAACGTATTGCCCGTCAGCAACAACGTCCATCCGACAAAAAGAAAAAAATCAAAAAACCCCTTCCTGAAGACTCCGAATTTGACGCAGGTTACATCGAATCATTGGATATTGACGTGGAAGCTGAAGCCGATCTCAAGCAACAACAAAAAGCTAAAAAGAAAAGGTCCGCCGCTTTTGAACATATTCGTAAAACGCTGGATCAMCGCAGCAAARCCTCGCGCAAAAAGGTCGAAATCGAAGAGGATGGCGAATTTTTCTAGCCATTTTATGCTCTACTTTGCACGGCATGATTTATACAACACTACTACACCACATGACGTAACCACGTACTTTTTAATACAGAGAACAACTCAGCCATTGTGCTCTAAGATATCAATAATGGTGAAATAATTCTCAAAGCGCTGCGCACTCACCTCRCCRTTTTCCACCGCCAATTGCAATGCACAACCAGGCTCCCTGTCGTGTTTACAATCTCGAAACCGACACATTCCTATGTGCTGTTGGAAATCCCTATAACCCTCAACCACTCGGTCTGGTGATAGATGCCARAGTCCGAATTCTCTAATTCCRGGAGAATCAATTAAATCCCCCCCATCGGGAAAATGGAATAATCGTGCATTGGTCGTAGTATGACGACCCAACTTAGAACCTTCAGATAACTCTGCCACTTTGATATCCACCCCCGGCAGCAAGCTATTTACCAACGATGACTTGCCCACACCAGACTGGCCAACAAATGCGCTGACATTATTATCCAATTGCGTTTTTAAAGACGGCAAACCTTCCGAGGTAACCACCGAGGAGCGCATCACTTGATAACCAATACGTTTATATTCCTGCAACAAGGCCTCAATGTCAGCTTGATTGTCGTCATTGAGTAAATCTGTCTTGTTCAACAATATCTTCACATCGATATCTTGCAGCTCTGCCGCCACTAAATAGCGATCAATCAGGATGCTAGACGGGGTAGGTTCAGGTGTGATGACCAATACAATAAAATCGATATTAGCTGCAACTGGTTTTAATTTCCCCCGTGGATCGGGGCGACTCAACAATGACTCCCTTGGCAGCACGGCTTCTATCACGCCATAACCATCCTTACCTAGGCGCCATACCACCCGGTCACCGGTAACAATGGAACCGACGTTAGCGCGAAAGTGACAGCGCACATTGCCCTCATCGTTTAATACCGGTTCAGGGGTCTCCATTTCGGTTACCAGCTGCTCTTTATCTAACGGTTGCTCTTTATCTAACGGTTCCACCTCAACAAAGGTACCAAAATGACTCACCACCAGCCCAGCCAACTCAGCGCCAAGATGACCACCTTCTTCTGAATGAGCCAATTTCTTTTCCAGACGTTTGGTTTTTTCATCTTGGACTTTTTGGATTCGCCAGTTTTGCTTGCGTGTAAGCTTACGTTTTGCCATATTTTTGTAATCAATTAGTTTTTTTAACTACCAAAGATACCGTTGTAGGTTATGATTGTTCTACTATTTTCTCATTTATATTGCGTGTAATACGCAGCATAATTTCTTTAACACAGTTTCCTTAACCAAGTTTCCGTAACGAAACTTGCTTAACAAAGCTTCCCAAACCAAGTTGCGGCTCATTCCCTATGAACTCACATAGCACCAATAAGAAAGCAAACCTCATCTGGATTGACCTAGAAATGACCGGCCTAGACCCAGACAACGACGTCATTATTGAAATCGCCACCATTGTTACCGATTCCCATCTTAACATCTTGAGTGAAGGCCCGTCATTGGCGATTCACCAATCGGCACTGGTAATGAATGACATGGATGAGTGGTGCACCAATCAACATGGCCAATCAGGCCTTACCGACAGAGTTGTCCGCAGTAAGATTGCAGAAGCAGATGCCGAACAACAAACGTTAGACTTTTTGGCTCAATGGGTAGATCCCAACCGCTCGCCAATGTGCGGCAATAGTATTTGCCAGGATCGTCGCTTCC
This sequence comes from Moraxellaceae bacterium, assembly GCA_002402125.1. Lineage (GTDB taxonomy): Bacteria > Pseudomonadota > Gammaproteobacteria > Pseudomonadales > Ketobacteraceae > 42-54-T18. The sequence continues at coordinate 259 of NVVG01000212.1, read as the reverse complement.
TTTATCGTCACATGCCTGCATTGGAGAAGTTTTTCCACTACCGCAACCTGGATGTTAGCTCAATAAAAGAACTAGCCGCACGCTGGTGCCCTGGCATGCTTAAAGGCATCAAAAAGAAAGGCACTCACCTAGCAATGGACGATATCAAAGACTCAATTGAGGAGCTAAAGTACTATCGAGAGCACTTCTTCAGGATACCCAGGGGCGAGGACTGAAAGTTGAGGACTAGGAGCTGAAGATTAAGAGCCGAGATGATTAG
>NVVG01000211.1 GCA_002402125.1 Moraxellaceae bacterium | reverse complement strand
TAGTCGAAATGACAGAAAAGTTTGATATTACAGTGACAGTGAAGGGTGGCGGTAATAGCGGCCAGGCTGGAGCGATTCGTCACGGTATAACTCGCGCACTTATCGAATTCGATGAGGCGTTGCGTAGTCCTCTACGTAAAGCTGGTTATGTTACTCGTGATGCACGTTCTGTTGAACGTAAGAAAGTGGGCCTTCGGAAAGCGCGTAAGAAGCCACAGTTCTCAAAACGATAATCCTTTTCCTTGGTTATCCAAGGCTTTGGAGAAAAAAAGCTCAAAACATTGTTTTGGGCTTTTTTTGTGTCTATTGTGTAGTGGTTCTTGTTGTTGCTATGCAGGCCTGAGGGGCGGTGTTTACATAGGTTGTTTAATAATCTTTGTTATGTTTCTTCGGTTCAAATGTCTTCGTTTCCTTGTATCTAGTGGGGAATTTCTTTACTATAGCCGCGTAATTTTTTATGAGTATACAGAGGTTGTTCACCGATAAATGGGTGGATAAATGCTGTGAATTCTTTTGGAGATAGGTCAATGAGTACTGACAGCATAAATGAAGGGCGTCGCCGGTTTTGGATTGGTGCTACTTCTGTAGTTGGCGCTGCCGGCACAGTCGGTCTTGCGGTTCCATTCGTTAAATCGTGGAATCCAAGCGCAAAAGCCAAGTCGGCAGGAGCACCGGTCGTTGCGGATTTTAGCAAATTGGAGCCGGGTCAAAAAATGACAGTTGAGTGGCGCGGCAAGCCCGTATGGATTGTGCGTCGTTCTGCGGAAGCGATGAAAAGRCTGACWGAGGTTGAGGGTAGTCTGCGYGACCCTGAATCTAATGACAGTAAGCAGCCTGCATCKACTAAGAATCGGGGCCGTTCATTTGATACCCACTCCGATATAGTTGTTCTGATTGGCCTGTGTACACACCTTGGTTGTTCGCCTTTGTATCGACCTGAGGTTGGTGCTGCGGATCTWGGTGGAGACGAGTGGTTAGGYGGTTTCTTTTGTCCATGTCATGGGTCGAAATTTGATATGTCTGGTCGAGTATTTCAATCGGTACCTGCACCTACTAATTTGGAAGTTCCTCCTTATTATTACATTTCAGATACCGTGATTAAGATCGGTGAAGATGGAGAGGCTGCATAATGAGTATGTTTAAGAGTRTGATGACCTGGGTTGATGATCGCTTCCCGGCAACCAAAATGTTTGAAGATCATATGAGCAAATATTATGCTCCTAAGAATTTCAATTTTTGGTATTTCTTTGGNTSTKYWGNCWWTGSTRGTRTTAGTANWRCMAATTGTTGACTGGTATATGGCTTACTATGATGTATACCCCAACCGGTGAAGGTGCTTTTGCATCGGTTGAAATGAACATTATGCGCGATGTGGATTATGGCTGGTTGTTGCGCTATATGCATTCTACCGGAGCATCTGCATTTTTTGTTGTGGTGTATTTACATATGTTTCGCGCCTTGTTGTACGGTTCTTACCGTCAGCCTCGTGAGTTAGTATGGATGTTTGGTATGCTGATATTCTTCGTGCTGATGGCTGAAGCCTTTATGGGGTATCTACTTCCCTGGGGGCAAATGTCTTACTGGGGTGCCCAGGTAATTATCTCGTTGCCAGGTGCTATACCTTACATCGGTGATGGTTTGATGGAGTGGATTCGAGGCGATTACCTGATATCTGGTATTACCTTGAATAGGTTTTTTGCACTGCATGTCGTTGCGTTTCCGATTATTTTGCTGGCCTTAGTGGTTCTGCATATTATTGCTCTACATGAAGTGGGTTCTAACAATCCTGATGGTATCGATATCAAAGCGAAGAAAGATGAAAACGGTAAGCCTTTAGATGGCATCCCTTTCCATCCTTATTACACGGTACATGATCTGATTGGTATTGTGGTATTTCTCATTATCTTCTGTATCGTTATCTTCTTCTTCCCTGAAGGCGGCGGTTACTTTTTAGAGAAGCCAAACTTTGAACCTGCTAACCCATTAAAAACACCAGACCATATTGCTCCGGTGTGGTATTTCACGCCATTCTATGCGGTGTTGCGCGCAATACCTGATAAGTTGATGGGGGTTATTGGGTTTGGTGCTTCAGTGGCTATATTGTTTGTGTTGCCTTGGTTGGATAGAAGCCCAGTGAAATCTATTCGTTACAAAGGCACTATCAGTAAGATAGCACTTGCAGTATTTGTTGTAGCGTTTGTGGTGTTGGGTATTTGTGGTGTTAAGAACCCGGGTGATCCAGCATTTGGGATGCCTTTTATCACCTACGCTACGGTAGGCCAGATTGCTACAGTGTTTTACTTTTTATTCTTTATTGCTATGCCTTTTTGGACTGCAAGAGAGGCAACTAAACCAGTTCCAGAACGGGTAACGGGGTCGCACTAATGAAAAAGTTAATTGTATTATTAGTCGCAATGAGCTTGCCGATGATGGTGCAGGCGTCGTCCGGGCATAATGAGTATCTTGTTGATGCGCCGATTAATTTGGATGACAAGGCATCTTTGCAAAAAGGTGCGCAGATCTTCGTTAATAATTGTTTGGGCTGTCACTCTGCCAAATACATGCGTTACGAGCGAGTATCCGATGATTTAGAGATTCCTGCCGATATCATGATGGAGAACTTGATGTTCACCACCAACAAGATTGGTGATGTCATGAATACAGCGATGCCGGTTGATCTTGCTAAAAAATGGTTTGGCACAGCGCCACCAGATTTGACGCTTGAAGCGCGAGCACGAGGAAGCGATTGGCTGTATTCGTATTTAATCAGCTTTTATGCAGATGAATCTCGACCTTTTGGCGTGAATAACCATATTTTCAAGGATGTTGGTATGCCTCATGTCTTACAGACTATGCAAGAAAGTATGGGCGAGGACGAATTCAAAACCAATATGGCGGATCTTACCAATTATATGGTGTATACGGCTGAACCGATTCGGGCAGAGCGTGAGAGACTTGGTTATTATGTTATTGGGTTTTTGTTCATTTTGCTGATTCCAGTGTACTTCCTGAATAAGGAATTCTGGAAGGATATAGATTAGTCTAAATGATTATTAGATACATATAATCCGCAGAAAGGGCGCTTCTTTTAGGGTTGCCCTTTCTGCCGTTTTTTTGTTTGGTTTTTTTACTAGTTAAACTCTAAGGAGTGACTTCATGGGTGTGGTTGCAAAACGATCTTCGATGACTTTTTATTCTGATGGCAATGATCATTATAGCCATCGAGTACGTATAGTTTTGGCAGAAAAAGGGGTCACCGTTGATGTTTTAGACGTGGATTTAGCAAACAAGCCGGAAGACTTGGCGAGTTTGAACCCGTATAACGAACTACCCACGCTAGTGGATAGAGAGCTAACGCTCTATGAACCCAATGTAATGATGGAGTACTTGGATGAGCGTTTTCCGCATCCACCTTTATTACCGGTTTATCCAGTTGAGCGGGCGCGTAGTCGATTATGGTTGTACCGTATAGAGCGGGACTGGGCACCATTGGTAGCCAAAGCGCTTGAGGGATCAGCAGATGATGCCGAAGCGGAAAAAGCCAGGAAGGATTTCCAGGATAGTTTGATTGCTATCGACCCAATATTCATCGAAAAGCCCTACTTTATGAGCGATGACTACACGTTAGTGGATTGTTGTATGGCGGCGATTCTTTGGCGTTTGCCTACGATGGGCATTGAGTTGACCAAGGAAAAGTCACCGAACCTGTTGGCATATATGGGTCGTTTATTCGAACGAGAAACCTTTAAAGCCAGCTTGTCTGATGTAGAAAGTGATCTGCAGCCTTTTTGATATTTTGAAGGTAACAACATTAGTGAGGACTTTCTGACTAGTGTTGTTATGTGAAATATTTACTGCTTGATATGTGTGTGAGAAGCGATGACGGACACCAGCACTGATGCGATGACAGCTACGCGGCCCTATTTAGTGCGGGCTTTGTACGAGTGGATTGTCGATAATAATTGTACTCCCTACCTATTGGTTGATGCGAATTATCCTAAGGTAGCGGTGCCTTTGGAGTTTGTTGAGGATGGGAAAATCGTTCTAAATCTGATGCCATCTGCAATTCGACATTTGCATTTAGATAACGAATATGTGCAGTTTTCGGCACGTTTTGGTGGTCGCTCGCAAGAAATTTATCTGCCTATTGGTGCTTTGTTAGCGATATACGCGAAGGAAAATGGCAAGGGTATGTTTTTCGAGTCAGGAGAGATCGAGCCACCGCCACCGCCGGAAGGAAATGATCATGAACGTAAGCCGCCATCGGTATCGCGGCCGAGTTTGAAAGTAGTAAAATAGTAATAGTTAAGCGCAAGTTTTGTCCCCGTAGATTAAAGCCTCTGACGCATCAGGGGCTTTTTTGTTTCCCTTATTTTCCGTTTTAATCGTATATAGCAAGAGAAATTCTCCTATACTGAATTAATTGAAGTTACTTGAGTACTAGAGAGCAAAATGCCCGATTCCAAGCATAATGATCAAGCCGCTGATGCCAGTTCTTTAGTGGGAACCGTTTTAAATTCCGCCTATAGAATTGAACGACAATTAGCTGACGGCGGCATGAGTCTGGTGTTTCTTGCGGAACAGTTAAGTTTGGGGCGCAGCGTCGTGCTTAAGGTGCTCAGGCCTGGCTTTGATGACGAGGATTTTATTCAGCTTTTTTTACGGGAGGCAAGAATTAACAGCCACATCACGCACCCCTCTGTGGTCAGCGTGTTCGATTTTGGCCGTACCGACGATGGTTTGGTATTTATTGCCATGGAGTTGCTCGATGGGGTAACGCTTGGTGATGCTGTAGAAAGCGAAGGTGCATTACCCTTAGGCAATGTTATTTGGGTGATGGAGCAGGTGTGTGCGGGTATTCATGCTGCGCATAAATTGGATGTGGTGCACCGAGATCTCAAACCCAACAATATTATGATCGTGCAGGTGACCGGTGGCGATACGCTGGTGAAAGTGCTCGATTTTGGTATTAGCAAGCCGTTGGGTGAGGAGGACTTAAAGCATACTAAGTTGGGTATGGTGATGGGTACGCCGGGTTATTTGTCGCCAGAGCAAATACAAGGTGTAGCGGTAGATCCGCGGGCTGATGTATATGCCTTAGGTGCGTTACTATTTTTTATGTTGACGGGTAAGCGGCCTTTTTCCGGAGCAAGCCATGAATCGATAATGGCAAAACAGTTATCTGGGATTGCCCCGTTGTTGTCTGATGCATCTATTGACGATGCGCAGATTTTGGCGTTACAGGCTGTGATTGATTGCGCCATGGCGCTTGATCGTGAACAACGTTATGCCAGTGTGAAAGATTTTTGGCAGGCCTTGTTAGCTGATTCAAAGCAATTCGCTAAAGTAGCTGTTGCTAGTGATATAGCAAAAAAGGAAGCTGCCGGGAATTGTGAGGTGGTGTCCAAAGGGTGTTTACTTGGCAACGCGACGGAAGATAGTGTTTGTAAAGGGTTGCAGAGAATATTAAAAATGACCTCTGTTCAGGCTCGGCATTTGGTAACTACGCAACAGCCCGTAGTTATCCGTAAGAATCTAAGTAAAAAGGATGCGGATCGCTTTCAAGTGATTTTCACGCGACTGGGGTTAGGTGTGGAAATTGTTACAAGGGATTCTATTGGCGCCAATCATAACGATTCAAAAAAACGTGAATTGACCGATTCCCTATTAACCCCTGGCATGATCCAGCCGATGACGGTAACGCAGCTAAAACGCGCGGGGAAGCAACATGTGTCTGATGGTTCAGGTGCTCTGACGGGTTCGAGAGGCTTRCCGAGTAAGCCACGTCAAAAYATTCGTCGCGCAGTGTCGRTTGTGTTGATAGTGYTAATWGTTGGTGGGGTTGGCGTTTATTCGATGTGGCNCTATCCCATTGGAGATTTCTGGGCAGAAGCTGTAATGGGGCTAAAGCCATCTCGGGGTGTAGCATCGGACCGTATTGTTATCGGGATGTCTGCGGCGTTTCAAGGGGGGGCCAAGGAGCTTGGGCGGTCGATGAAGGTGGGGGTGGAAGCCTATTTTCAGCGCATTAACGCGCAAGGAGGTTTGCATGGGCGTTCGCTGGAATTGATGGCTCTAAATGACAGCTATGAGCCTGAGTTAGCCTTAGAAAATATGTCCGTTTTTTTGGATAAGGACAGCGGAGTGTTTTCGTTGCTGGGGAATGTCGGTACGCCGACGGCCCGAGCTATTTTGCCTGTTGCCCTGAAGAATCGATTGCTTGTTATGGGCACGTTTTCAGGAGCAGAAATACTCCGAAATGACCCCCCCGATCGCTATGTGTTTAATTATCGAGCGAGTTATGCAGAAGAGACTGCTGCCATGATTCACTATTTTGTTAAAGTGAAAAAACTACGACCAGAGAGAATTGGTGTTTTTTATCAAAATGATGGTTATGGTTTAGATGGATTGTCTGGCGTTATTGATGCATTGCAAGAGTATGGTGTGGAGCGTGCAAGTATTGTCACTGCAAGCTACGAGCGAAATACAACTCAAGTTGAACAGGCGTTTCAACGGTTTATTGATTCAAGAATAATATTAGATGCTGTAGTAATGGTGAGTGCGTATTCAGCAAGCGCTGCTTTTACCCGGCTAATACGTCTAGAAGGTTTCTCTGGCGAAATTGGTAATGTGTCATTTGTGGGTTCTAGAGCCTTGGCGGACTCTTTTCAAGAAATGGGTGAAGGTATCGGAAAAGGAGTGTTAGTGACTCAAGTGGTACCTATGTTTAGTTCTTACGCTTCAGGTGTTTTACAGTACAGAGAAGATATGAAACGATTCTTTCCAAACGAAGAGCTAGGTTTTGTGTCGCTGGAAGGTTACATTGTGGCGCAGTTGTTCTGTGAGGCGCTGGAGAAGGTGGGGCGACACTTTAGCGTGGAAGAGGTTATTGATGCGCTGGAGTCATTTTCGAAGGTTGAGCTTGGTGTGGGTCAGCCGCTGAGTTTTAATGCTTCAGACCATCAAGCTAGCCATCAGGTGTGGGGTACTCGAATTACAGCCGATGGCCAATTTGAAGCGGTTGATCTGAATAAGGTAAGGTTGTGATAGCGGCGTTCAGACAGTTACCTGGCTATTTCCTGGCAATGACCAATGAGGCTGTTGCTTGGATTGACATGTGGCATCGAAATGGTTAGTCAATATACTCGATTATTTTTACTATTTTTTGCACCCCATACACTTGGCGGGTGATGAAAACAGCATCTTTAGCTTCTTTGTGGGTAAGTAGTCCCATTAGGTATACGACGCCATTTTCAGTCACCACTTTTGCTTGCCCAGACGGAAACCCTGATGTAGTGAGCATTTTGCTTTTGATTTTAGTGGTGAGCCAGCTGTCGTTGGAGCTTGCCATGTAAGAAATGGGGCCGGCAACCGTAAGTTCATTGTGAACTTTTCTTACTGATCTAACGCGTTGAGCGATAACAGTCGCTTTTTCAAGAAGTTCATCAGATTTTAGCTGGCCAACCAGGAGTACGATGCCGTTGTAAGATACTGCGCTGATGTTGCCTTCTTTGTATCCGATATTTGCATTGTATAAATTTGCCAGCACTTTGGTTTCGATGCTTTCGTCTTCAATGTATGCACCTAAGGTGCGAGAGCCGGGCGCTTCGTCAATTTGTTCTGGCCCTGATGTTGCTGAAAGGATCGATGCACATCCTGATAACCATATTGGTGTAATTAGCATGGCAGATACCATCAATATGCGGTGAATTGATGTTTTAGTCATTTTTTAACCTTGACGCTGCTTTTGTTAGGGCTGTTTGTTCATTGAAAAACTGTTTCAACATCGTTATTCGGTACCAAATAATTGTCCATCTATAAGGTCACACAAGGAATGAATGCA
>NVVG01000210.1 GCA_002402125.1 Moraxellaceae bacterium | reverse complement strand
GTAATCCATTACGTCATTCACCAGCTCAAGCAAATGCTTACCAGACTGACAAGCCATATCGATCTTTGCTTGCTCATCAGCACCCAGCTTCGCTTCCTTAAGCATGCTCAACATGCCTAACATGCCATTCATCGGTGTGCGTATTTCATGGCTCACGATGGCTAAAAAACGCGTTTTGCTTTCCACTGTGCTTACAGCCAAGTCGCGTGCTTCTTTCATTTCTTCTGATGCACTAACGATATCGGAGATATCCACTGCAACACCACGCAAGCCAATGACATTGTCATCTTCAATAACCACCGAGATAAAGACCTTTAACCATACCCAATGGCCTTCAGCATGCTTAGCTTTAACCTCACAATAGGCGTCTTGAGCATGTTTTATTGCATTTAGAAAGGTGCTTTCAACTCGCACCCAGTGATTCTCATGGATCCAGCTGTTCCAATTGGACATCCGATTGCGCATCGTTTTCGCGTCATAACCAAGCACTTGCCCCACCTGACCACTCACGTTAATTATTCGAAAAGGCTCGACGCTCGCCTCCCACACCACACAATTTAACGAATCAATTAACGTTTGAACCTGTTCCCTCGCTTCACTTAACTCATCGATATAACCTTTTATATTTTCGCGCATGCCATCCAGCGATTCCGCTAGCAGACCAATTTCATCAGAAGTCTGTATTTTTAATTCGCGGTTCAAATTTCCTTTTGCAAAATCCTTTGACCATAAGGAGAGCTTTTTAATCGGCCGAGTAATTTGCCAAGCAAGAAAATACGCCAGGACGACGATTGATATCGCCGTGATAAGAGCGATCAAGAGTGTCCGCTCACGAATAGACGCAACACCGGCAAGCACGTCCTCTGCATCACGTACCAACAACAAACTCCAACCGGTCGCGGACAAATGATCAAAAGATGTCGCAGGGGTATTCACGACTAACAATTGCCTACCATCCCTCTGCAGATACCTCTGTGCTGGCACCTCTAATAACTGCTGTAATACCTCAGGGTTTTCTGCCTGCCACCAACGGGTTTCAAATGCCCTCGATATATTACTTTCATCGGCACTTTTATCGGCACTTTTATCGGCACTAACCTCGGCAGCTCTCTCGACCACACTCGCGGCAACATTGCCCTCATCGCCTAACAAAACAAATCTTGGGGCAGCGAGAATAAAACCATCACGGTCAATCAAAGTGGCATAACCTTGAGCAGTTTGCCCTTCACTGACGACTTCGATTGAATTTACTGTCGACTGCAATTCAGCCCAACTAAAACTGGCATTCAGGATACCGATAATTTCATTGTCTGAATTCTCTCGAAAGATGGGGGTACTAATCGCAACTCCATAACCACCAACGTAAGGGTCCAAGCGCAACTTACCCATTCTCGGGGCGGCCTGCTTCACGGTTTCAATGAACCAGGGGGACTGTGATACATCGACTCCCAATAGCGCCCGGTCACCCGCAGCAGTGATATGGCCGCTGGCATTAGTGACAACAAGGCTGCTATAGATTCCGTAAGTACGCTGATAATCTGTCAGCATTGCACTAATGGCGCCTGCAGGGTCACCGTTAGCCACTGCCTGCATTACCGCCAATTCAGCCCACGAATGAACATTCTCTTTGCTATAGGCAAACGTGCGATCGATGTGAGACATCGCAAAATGAGATGCCGCATGTAGCCGTTCACCAACCTGGTTAATGAGGAGATCACGAGCTTGGTGATATGACAACAACCCAAACACAAGCAAAGGTGCCAGCGATACCACAAGCATCACCAGCATAAATTTTCTTTGGATTGTCCGTGTAAAAAAACGATGCCAGCTAAATCGTTTCATAACAAATTCAATTGGTTGAATTCCCTCCAACTCAATTGCCCCTAGGCCTGCTAAATTTTAACGTTGGATGAGTATAGTCGATAATTGGAAAGTACAATGACAAAAAATGCTATTACCAAAAAGGTTTTGAAACCAACAAATGTCCTACGTCCCAACAAAAACAGAGGCAAGGATCAAAATTGCATGTTCTACGTACAATCACAACATTGGTTAAATTTCTTGATTAGACAGTGTTTTCTTGCGTTACATCACAGTCTGGTTTTTTTACTCCGTGCATCTGACCAAACAACCTGATATAACGCTCAAAAATATAGCGGTTACAACCGGGACTCATGAATAAAAAACACACAACTTCAACGTTTGCGCAAAAAATTCTGCATTGGTTTGACGAACACGGCCGAAAGAATCTGCCCTGGCAAAAAAACATCAATGCCTATCGGGTCTGGGTTTCCGAAATAATGTTACAACAAACCCAGGTCGCGACGGTTATCCCGTATTTTGAACGCTTTATGCTCCACTTCCCCGATGTCCACGCGCTAGCTAACACGGACATTGATGAAGTACTGCATTTATGGACCGGCTTAGGTTACTACGCGCGCGCGCGTAACCTACATAAAACGGCAATTCAAATAAGCACAGAGTTAAACGGGGACTTTCCGCCATCAGTTGAGGCTCTATCCGCATTACCCGGCATAGGCCGATCCACCGCCGCGGCGATCACCTCCATTGCCTTTGAAATCCCTTCCGCCATCTTAGACGGTAACGTTAAGCGCGTACTTACCCGCCACCAACGCATCGAAGGCTGGCCTGGCACAACGCAAACACAAAAAAAGCTATGGCAAGTTGCAGAAACGTTAACCCCAGACAATCGAAGTCGCGATTATACCCAAGCCATGATGGATCTTGGCGCTACATTATGTACTCGCTCCAAACCTCAATGTGAACGCTGCCCGGTTCAGGCTGACTGCCAAGCCCTGGCCACTGACAGCCAAGCCAACTTCCCCAATAGAAAACCCAAGAAAGCGCTACCGACGAAACACACCCACATGTTAATAGTGCTTAATAGTGAAGGCCAGGTGTATTTAGAGCAACGACCCTCCACAGGCATTTGGGGAGGCCTATACAGTTTCCCCGAACACACTCCGGCCAGCAACGATACCCTAGCCGAAATGATAGAAGGCGCCCCATCAATTTTGCGCCAAGCCATCGATAACGTCGCCAACATTATCGAAATTGAGCAATGGTCCGAATTTAAACATACCTTCTCCCACTACCACTTAATGATAACTCCGGTTATTATTCGCTTAAATCATTCGCCATTCACTGTAGCGGACAACAACCAACATACTTGGTATGCTCCCAACGCCCCAAGTAAGCTTGGCTTGGCCGCTCCCGTTAAAAAATTACTAAGCAAACTAGCATGAGGCTACTATGAGTCGCACGGTTCAATGTCGTAAACACAAAAAAGAATTAGAAGGCCTAGAAAGAGCCCCCTATCCTGGCCCCAAAGGAGAAGCAATATTTGCCACGATATCCAAACAGGCCTGGCAAGAATGGCTAAATCACCAAACCATGATCATTAACGAAAAGCGCTTAAACCTCATGGAGGCCAGCACGCAAAGCTTCCTTGCAGAAGAATTTGAGAAATTCATGGATGATGGAGATTACGAACGCCCAGAGGGCTATGTACCTGAAGAAAAATAAGTTTTCCCCTTGAGGGGTTGACTCAAAAGCAATCTAAAGGTTTAATACGCGCCTCTTTAGCCCGGTTAGCTCAGTCGGTAGAGCAGAGGATTGAAAATCCTCGTGTCCTTGGTTCGATTCCGAGACCGGGCACCATATTAAAGACCTGAAGGCCCCGTATTCCGGGGCCTTCTTTGTTTTAAGGGATTTGTGTCAACGCTGTGTCAAAGTACAATAAACACTCTATTTGACACGTTTACCCCCCGTTTGTGTCAAAAACAGCTCCAGCACTCTGTTAGGTATCAGGGAAATAAATTGGACAATATATACAACGTACCTAGCCCCGATGTATCGAACATTATCGAAGCCCAAGAAGTCCTGACTGAAATAACCGTTGTTCCTGCACCCCGCCCTTTGAGGCGCTGAATCTTGGCTGTGTCGCAAATAGAGTGATTCACGCAAAAAGCAGTAAATCGGTTTTTGCCTTACGAAGCTAAAGCGTAGAATTGTTCTGCTGGCGACAAAGTGCCTACCATATTCTTTTTCATTTGACCTTTCTTGAGCATCGCGACAAGCTCAATATCGGCCAGTGTACTTTGCGCTGAATGAAAGTTATTGAAGCCTAACAGAGCCTGCCTTGTGAAACGCTTTTGGTATAGACCGAGTAATCCGTTTTATTCGCAGATGATCGTGTTCAAGAGCCTGCCCCACGAAGTGTATTGGGTACGAAACAGTTTGGCCGGCTATCCTCACCGTGGTCGATGGGCAATCAGCGCCTTAGAACTCCAAGCGACTGCCAAATGAGATTGTTTGATGGCTGATGTCATCAAGACCCGTAACGGTTTCATAATCGATAAAAAACTGGGTACCACCCTTTAGCACTGCTGCCAGCCCAATCGCTATCGTGGCGTAGCTTGAATCTTCATCGTCAGTTTCGATAGTAAAGCTGGAAACATCGGGAGCATGAACATAAGCGGCGACAATATCGCGGGCATCATCTTCAAATTCGTTGTGCAGGTTTATGCGAACATGAGGGGTGATCACGCCAAAATCCTGGCTGATAGCGTAGGATGTGGATATACCCAATACTACTTGCACGGATTCGATATCCTGGTCATTCAGTCTTAAGGACAGGCTGTCTTCGCCAACCGAACTGGTATTAATCGCGACACTGGACTCATCGAATCCGTCAACCGTGGCGTCAATCACGTTTAGGCGCAACGAATAATCAACGTTCAGCTGATTTCGATTCATAAAATAGCCAACACCGACAGAGTAGGAGAGCTGATCGCCCTCAGTGTCACCAGAGGCAACGCGATCAACAAAGTTATCGTTGCTGGAAGTGCCCAGGGTGACCCGGCGTTTGGATTCGTAATCGGTCTGGGTAAAGGACAGTAGGCCATCCACATAAATGTTATTGAAAAAGTACGAGGCGAAGCCGATATAACTAATAGCATCATTGTCTAAGGTATCAAAGTCATTATCAATTTCGATTTCGACTTCGTTAATGCCGACGGCTATACCGGCCACAAGGGAATCGCTAAAGCGGTAATCGATACCGATGGTGATGGCGGTGGAATAAAAGTCAAAACCATCTTCAAAGAGTGTTTCGTCTTTGTCACCGTTGGAAATCGTGCCATTGACAAAAAAGCCAAGTTTGCCGGGGTTTGAACCGGCGTTGCCACCGCGGACATTTGCCAATCCCGTAATTTGCCGGTCGTTGAGTTGCAAGTCGAAACCGTTGATGGACAGACCAAGTGAGGCGGCGCGTACCGCCTGCATGCGGGCGTTAACATTCGCTATTTGGCTGTTGGCAACTTCTTTAACGCTTGAGCCCTGCCCAGCGGCTTCTTCGTTGGCAATTGCATTCAAGGCTATGGCATATTCATCTTCGGTCAATGCTAATCCGAGCCCATGGGAGGCGAGATTCCCGAGAATGACGTCACCTGTGACGATCATTGAGGTACAGCGGAAGAATAGATCTCGGCGGGTAAGGTCGGTCAAGTTTTCAGGATTTGCGCCACCGTTGGTTATTGGCCAAAGCTCATCGGTACAGGTATTGTGAATTGCTCTAACGGTTTTTTTCTGGTTGCTATTGAGCCCCGGTATAGTTTCCAAATTTGAAGGGTTAGCTTCATCATAGGTCGATTCCTGCGCGTATGACATACCATTGAAGGCACATACCGCCAAACTTGCGCACAAAAGAGTATTTTTAATATTTCGTTGCTGACCAACCATAATCAAGACCTCGGCATTATGTATTAAAAAAGTAAATTATTAATTTGCAGACCCTATAGGTCGGCCAGCATTGTAAATAGTAAACGTTCCACGAACCCCATTCTAGTTTAATCAAAACGTTGTAAGTTAGAGTGATTTAATTGGTTAATCTATTCGAATAAGAGGCTATCGCTAACCTTTATGCTGTCGCCTTCTCGAAAATCCTAAACCGATCATTCCTAGTCCGAAGAGAGCTAATGATGATGGTTCAGACGCAGAGGTCGCATTTTCGAAAGTGTAGGTTTCTAGTCCGACAACGTCGAAAAGATCATAGCAAGTAGTGGAGCCTACTGAGCAGAAGGCTCCAATAATGTTCTCACCAGAATGATCAGGGCCATAAGTGCATGAATAAGCGTCGCCTCTATTTCCGAGTATAGTATTGTCCCCATGGAGATCATGTCCTCCGCCAAATGTTGCAAAGTAAGATGCGTTATTATATGTACTATAAAAATCGCCTCCAAAGTAGGGGGTTGATTGCTCCTGCATGACGTTGGTTGTCAACTTAAAGATAAATTAATCTTCGTCATGATGATAATGATTGTGGCCATTCCATATGTTCGTAGAATCTAAATCACCCGAACCTAACCATGCTTCCAACTGGTTAGCTCCAGCTTGATCCAGTTAGTCTCCTCCTGTGATTGTTCCTGCGTAAGCGGGTAGGGTAAGTACTGATAATGCTACTGCTGTAAGAATTCTGTTCATGGTTTACTTCCTAACTCAAGTTGAGTTACCTACCTACATCGGCCTAGGTAACAAGAAAGCAAACTGTATACCAATTAAGCATCACCAATTAATTCAAGAAGCTACGATATATAGCTAATCGTTATTGTATTAAGCGCCGACACTTTCGATAAGAAAGAGGGTTGTTCGATTCCGAGACCGGGCACCATATTATTAAAGGCCTGCATGCAAATGTGGGCCTTTTTTTATTTATACACACTCTATAGTTCATAAAGCGAGCAGGCCAGACAGCCAGCAATGTCGACTTACTTTACATACAACATCACCTACCTCTCTCTAAGCCCCTGTTCTTGCGGAATAAATTTTCGGCATATTTCTTGCTTAAAGCCTGTGCAGGTAAATATTGGTTAGCGGAAGGTAAAGTCATTCGCAATTGCCAAAACACCTCAATCATTAGTCTAGATTTGACCAATTCAAGGAATATAAAATGAACAACAAAAAAAACATAACATTGCTGGGAACCGTTGCACTCTTTGCTGCCCTTTCAGCACCCGTAATAGCGGCACCAATCGACCTTTCTACTTGGTCAGAGTTAACTCTCGACTTCGCTGGTGGGCAAAATGCAGGAAATTGGAATTTAAACAATGACAATACTGCTGTTACCCAAACAGTAAATGCTGACCCTTCTTTTTATCTAAACAATATTAATCAAACTAGTTACTCAATGGATGGCAGCTGGCAAGTGAAAACTGCCAGTGATGACGACTACATGGGTTTTGTCTTTGGTTACGAAAATTCAAGCAATTTTTATCTGTTTGACTGGAAAAAGGGCAATCAAGGATATCAAAGCCAATTTGCCAACGAAGGAATGACTGTCAAGAAGATGACTGGTGGCACTGGTAATGGCCTTACAGATTTATCCCTTGGCGAATTTTGGGAAAACACCGGGGACACTGGTGATATGGACGTACTTGCGTCAAACCATGGCAACACAAAAGGCTGGTTAGCCAATGTTGTATATGACTTTCATTTAGACTTTAACACTCTCAATCCTGGTGAATTCACCATTATCGTCAACCAAGGAGCTACCGAGCTTTGGAATGTTACGATACAAGACGCTACTTTTACCGGTGGGCAATTTGGTTTCTATAATTACTCACAATCAACGGTAGAATATGCAGGATTTGAACAAACAGGGGGCACACCAGTACCTGCACCTGCCGCTATTTTATTGTTTGGACTTGGTTTGGCAGGCCTTGGGTTTTCCCGTAAAACTCAAGCGTAGTTTTATCCAACCCCTTAGATCGGCTCTATAGCCAAAGGGGCGCATACCAAAAAGGCCAGCATGCAAAGCTGGCCTTTTTGGTATGCG
>NVVG01000209.1 GCA_002402125.1 Moraxellaceae bacterium | reverse complement strand
GGTTTGGCGGATCCTATCCAGGTTAGCGCCCTGAGCAAAGAAGGCGCGATGAACCTATTAGCACAACCCGACAAAACCAACATGGTGGATCTAAACAACGACGGCATCGTTGAAATCGGTATAGCCAAGATGATGACCTTTCCGCCAGTTAATGCCCCTGCCGAGGTCCACCAAGCTTGGGAGGAAGCTACAGCAGGCATGTCAGAAGGTGACAAAATGATCATGCAATTGACCATGCATCATCAGGTTTATGGCGTCAACATTGAGGGCATCACCAATAACCCAGTGTTATCTCCCGAAGACCAGTGGTCGAGCGATGGCTGGCAACAGTTAATTGCTCGCGGCAGAGCTGCACTTGAATTTGCCGTTTCTATCGATGGCTGGACGCGTTACAACCAGGTAACTAGGGAATTTTATGATAATTTTGAACTGGCATTATCG
This sequence comes from Moraxellaceae bacterium, assembly GCA_002402125.1. Taxonomy (GTDB): domain Bacteria; phylum Pseudomonadota; class Gammaproteobacteria; order Pseudomonadales; family Ketobacteraceae; genus 42-54-T18. Next base: position 7,447 of record NVVG01000209.1, on the reverse strand, counting down.
TCTACGAATGAAACAGCAGCCAACGCCTCTCAATCTAACGATGCCAACAAGGAACAACCAGACTAGTCAATCAAAAGTCCTGACTACGAAGATACTATTGTTGTGCTCGAGTTACTTACTCGCCCTGACCGATAAGGTCAGCTACAATTTATAGAATATTGTTTGATTCTTATGCTTTTTGTCGGCGAAGTTATTGCCATTAGTGTCGATATTTGAATTCCTGTACCAGAATTTAGCTCCCCCTCCCCCTTGATGTTCACATGCCAAGGAAAACCACTAACATCGTGAAAAGATATATTAACGAATCAACAAGCAACCCAGTGCTGCCAAAATTACGGATGGCTCGGTAGTTATGAATACCAGAGATCGGATTATTTTTTTGTTGGTTATTGTCACTAATGCTATATACAACGCATTTATGCCCCTGCATGAAGATGAAGCATACTATTGGGTCTGGGGGAAAAAACTGGAGCTGGGATACTTCGACCACCCACCCATGGTGGCATATGTATCGAAACTATTCAGTCTGCCTGGTGATAATGAATTTTTAGTCCGATTAGCTGCTGTCTTCTGTATGTCTGTGTCGGCCTGGCTGTTACTTCGGCTTGTTAAAGATGCATTCAGTGAACAGGTTATGTCTGTCACCTTATATGTAACGTTAGCTTCGATCATTGTTCAAGGTGGTTTTATGTTGATGACGCCTGACAGCCCGCTGATGCTGTTCTGGGCCCTATCACTCTATTTTGCCTACCAGTATCTATTCAATGGCCATAAATGGGCGGCTTGGCTGACCGGGATCTTTATTGGTTTTACCATGTTAAGCAAATATACCGGTATACTGTTACCGATAGCATTTTTACTATTTATGCTGTCGACTGACAAACGCAAATTGATTTTACAAAAAGAGATCTGGATTGCAGGTCTGCTGGCGCTTGTCGCCTTTTCTCCAGCCTTGATCTGGAACTACCAACATGACTGGCTATCGTTTTCATTCCAATTCAACCACGGAATTGCGCAGGAGAAGACCTTTCACCCAGAGTATTTACTTGAATTCATCGGGGGCCAAGTAGGGATATTCAACCCGGTATTTTTTATTGCCTTGTTGATTTTCATCGTAGGACAACATAAGTTGATCCGACAGCATCCTGAACTTCTCTTCATGCTGTTTTGCTTCCTGATCCCCTTTGCATTTTTTACCTGGCACTCAGCATTTCAGCGTTCTGAGGTTAACTGGCCAGCACCAGCTTCTATTAGTGCTTTTGCCCTGGTGGGTTATTTTGTGGTTGCATTTAACCTGAAAAAAACACTGTATGCCGGGGTGACTCTGACCCTCATAATAATGGCCTTGATCAAGTTTCCGATGCTGACTCCCGATACCTTGACTCCGGTAAAGCTGTTGCAGGCTCGACTGGTTGGATTTAATACGGTTAAGGATCAGTTAGATCCTGCTATTCGACTAGAGGATTACGACTATTTGCTAATCAAAGATCTACATGATGCCGATGTGGTGTACGAACTTCGAGCAGCGGAGAAAAGCATGATTGTGACGGATTCGCGATTCTCTCAATATGATCTGTGGCGAGAAGCCGAGTTTAAACTTCCTGAGGAGAAATGGCGCGAGATGTTGGCTGATCCCATGATCAAATTCCCGATGAAAAATGCACTTTATATCGGCAGCGCAGATCGTGGCACCCAGCTTCGTAGTCTGTTTACCGAAGTTAACCTGTTGCAAGTATTGCGTTATGAGGATCCTTGGGTGGCCAAAACCTACTATGTATATTCGGTTAATAATTAGACTGCAAAATATACAATTATAAATATATAGGACACCAATCGTCAAAAAAAGATACAATTATGGCCCCGCAGCAGAATTTAAGCGATGACCCGATTGAATACCTATAACCTGGATAATTTGATAAAAAATGCTCAACTGAACTACATTAGGGAGAACTCAAAAGATACGGGCTTCTATTACTTGCTCGCATTGGCCTTTATGGTGTGGAACGAATGGACAACAACCCAATCTAGCACCCCTTTTATTTGGGGTGGCTGTGTAGTAATAGCGATAATAGTAAACCTCACGTCATTCTACTATATATTCAAGAGATATGGAGAAGCCACTGATACGTACGCAATTAAGTTAAAAAGCCGCGCAACATTTATATCACTTACTTGCGGAGGTATGGTCTGGGCATCCGCCACACTCCTTTTTTTAGACAGTCCTGACACTCCCAAGTTACTTGCTACAACTTTTATCGTTTTTGGCTTTATTACCGCAGGTTTACCCACACTAGGATCATACCTAGCAGGTTACTTAGGCTTTATATCAACACCAATAATTGCCATTTTCTACAAATATCTAAGTTTCGGCTTAACGCACACTTCAGCACTGGTTAGTATATTTGTACTTGTTATCATTTCAATTTCATATAGGTACAACAAAACTCTATTAAAAGGTATTACCATAGATTTGGAAAACCAAGAATTACTTAGCAAAGTAACAGTTTCGCGAAATGAAGCAGAAAAAGCAAACTTTGAGAAGTCTAGTTTCCTTGCCGCAGCAAGCCATGACTTACGGCAACCGTTACAGGCACTAGGGTTGTTATTAGAATCATTAAATTACCGCTCTGCCGACATGGGACCTCAAAACCAGAACATCATAGGCCAAGCAATAACAGCGCAGAACACCCTTAGCAGCCTATTTAATTCACTCATGGAATTGTCCCAACTTGATTCTGGAGCGATCACGGCAAATATTGCAGTAGTTCCTTTAGAAACAATGCTAGATGATATCACAGAGGAATTCGCTCCCCTTGCAGAGAAGAAAACGCTACATTTTAATAAAGAATGGCAACCTCTATATGTTAAAACCGACTCGATTTTGCTAAATAGAGTTATCAGAAACCTTGTAAGCAATGCTGTTAAATTCTCAAGGAAAGGAACAATCACCCTTCGAACAGAGCTAGAAGACAACAACGTAAAATTAACCATCAGTGACACAGGCATAGGCATTCCGAAAACAGAACTCTCCAATATTTTCAAAGAATATACACAGCTCGACAATAATGAGAGAGATTTCCATAAAGGTGTGGGCTTAGGGTTATCTATTGTAAAAAGAATAACCGACATTCTTCATGTAAACTTAGAAATCCATTCCGAAGAAGGAGTCGGTACCATTTTTTCTATCTATTTACCTGTGGCTGAAGCTGAACCCATACATGCCAACGAAACACAAAATGTTAACAAGGGTAAACTCCAATTAAACGTACTACTCGTGGATGATAACCAAGACATCCTAAATGCGTTAAAACTTACCGTCGAGGACTGGGGCTGCAAAGTAACATTAGCATCAAATATGCCTGAAGCCATCTGTAAAGCGACCTCAGAAAACCCTGACCTTATTATTTCTGATTACCGTTTAAGTGATGGGGTAACCGGATTAGACGTCTCCGAAAATATCAACAGAACCCTCAACAGAGAAGTACCGATTATCATTATATCTGGAGATACAGCACCAGATCTGATAACACAAATTCGAGAGCAAAGGGTTCACTTGCTGCATAAGCCAGTAAAATCTACGTTATTGAGAAACACGATAAATAAACTGGTGAATACAAATGGGGTATATCAACGTTAGTATTCACTCGTTTATTTATTTAATCATCTCACCCAATGACCTTCCAGAACGCATCTAAACGGAAGCAGTAAAAACAGGATATTTTTCATTATGCCCAGTGACCATAACAGTGATAACATCCATATTCTACTGGTAGACGACCACCCAGTTTTCATGGAAGGTGTGGCGAGCATACTAAGCAATATTTTTCCAAAACTATGCCTAGAGAGAGCCTGCACGGTTGAAGATGCATATCAGACGGCCATCTCACACCCCAGCTTAGATTGGATACTCCTCGACTATCATCTACCGGGAGCAACTGGTCTAGATTTGGTACGTAAATTTAATGATGCGTTTATTACCTCTCCAGTTATCTTGATAACCGCAGATGAAAATATTGGGATTGTTCATGAGGCACTAGAGCTAGGTGTGAATGGCTTTATCAGTAAAATGAGCACCACATCCGTTTACGCGCAATGTTTTCAACGTATTGAACATGGGGATACCTTTATTACACCAGACACAACAACAGCTCTAGATATATATAGGAACAGTTCACTACAAGAAAAAAGTCATGTACTCAAGCACCTGCGACCACGTCAAATGGAAATGCTGCATCTCATATCTCAAGGGTATAGCAATGATGAAATTTCCAATAGCTTAGGCATTGCAATTAGCACAGTCAAAACCCACATTTCTAGCTTAATGGGAATCCTCGCGGCGGATAACCGATCACACTGTGTAGCCGAAGCCCGCCGCCTGGGTATTATCGATTCGTAAATACAGTTCACACACCTCCATTAAGAGCCATCAATTGACGCATTGCCTTTTGTAGATGTGCGGGTTTCACCGGTTTGTGCAACAGAAAATAATGCTGAGCTCTAATCTCTCGTACCAACTGCGGATTGGTATCACCAGACACCAGCAATGATGGCACACGCCGTCCTACGACCTCCTGAACCTTCTTAATTAGATCAATGCCAGTTTCTCCAGCTTTAAGCCGATAATCAGAAACAATTATGTCAATATTGCTATCAGAGCTCACCTGATCTAACGCCGCACTCATTGAATTGGCACTCAAAATCTTGCAGCCCCAGTTCTCCAATATAAGTTCTAATGCGTAACGCACTGTAGGTTCATCATCGACAAGAAGAACCGTAAGATCCATGCTAGACGCATTTGTATTCAGAGCAACATCTTCAAAGCAGCGCCCAGCTCTCTTTTCACCGAGATTACAACGCAAGGTAAAGGTCGACCCTACATCTATTTCAGACTCGACACTAACATCCGCATTAAATGGTTGACGCAAATCATGGCTTGCTGCAGCCAAGAATGAAGACCTCTCTACATAAGCCTTCTCTGTCGCATTTTTTGATAGTTGCACTTCAGTCACCAATTCTAAATTCCTTTGATCGATGCAAATTGCGCGGGTGATTATGCGACTATATTTATAAGCCGCCACATTCATGGCAATCAAAAAACCGACAAAAACCAAGGCCACCCCGACATATCCGAACTCCACATATTGCCAAATCAACCCAGCCATACTGGAAATAGAAAACGCGACAAAATACAACCATACGGCTCCAATTAGCGGCATAGCACCAGAAACCATTACTACAATGATGGTTATTATGGTAATACTTATCAAAGAAACGGCTGACCCCATAAAAACCAAAGCGGCCACCGACCAAACAGCCCCCAACAAAATCAAGCTTATCGAAGTACACAAAATACAAAGGGTAATTTCACTTTTTTGTGGTATATCATATTTCCTGAGAACACTGTAAAACAGCACATTAAGAAAAGAGCAACCCATCACGCTAATCAGCCATATCATCGAGGTAACACCATCTACCGCAACCCACCCCAAATAGGCGGTAACAAAAACTGCTAGTAAATACCCCGTTGCTGCAACCACAGATTGCTCATACACATAGTCTAACTGAGATTTTTTTATCTCATTGTGATTAACATGGTGATCAATATCATGATCAATATGGTGCAAATCGGCTACCTCTTAGATTCATACTACCTATCAACGGACTCGGCTGACGAATTTGCCAGCAGAAATGACGGTAACACAACCCAAATCCAACCAATTCATACTTTAGTACCATTTCTAGCCATACAGTTTGGTTAGAAATCCCTCCCCTATACATTTTCTACTTTGCTGAGTTTCTGCACTCGCTAGCGACACGTTTGTTTACTCTCTAAATACTCGGATCTTTTGGATGTGGCTGACCCTCTCCGGTTTCCAAGTAACTTTTTAAACTCACCACAAAAAAGAATCCCCACTTAGCATTACAGTGCTGAAAAAAATCATCCATCTCAGGCCAACCCTCATGCTGAAAACGCAGAACACATCCTTGATCATGCTCGCGAATATCAAAGGTAAACAAGCCCGTCTCTACCCATGGTCCAGATACACATTTCCAAACTACTTGTTCATTAGGCACTAACGCTATTATCTTCATATCTACCTGATGCTCACCGTTAGGGCCAAATAGAAAGCTAGCGATGGAACCTACCTCCCCTATAGTTTTGGTCTTGGTCCACCAACCACATAACCCCTCTTGACCCGTTAGCGCTTGATATAATTTACCGGGGCTCGCTTCAATCGTGATTTTTTGACAAATGCTATACATGATTATTTCCTCTTAGCGATAATAGTTAACCATATGGCTAACTATGTAATCATAAAAAAGGGCGACACCTCTATATTCAAAGATTTTCGCCCGAGTCAGTTATTAAAATCTATCTATTCTTTATGAGGCCAACAACGCTGCAAGTGAATCAAAACTGCTTTGCCATCCAAATTGATGCCCTTCGAAGGACTTTTCGCTTGGTAGTTTTTCATGAGTAAGAACAACTTCTGTGCCATTGGTTACCGTTTTAAATGCTATAGAAACCAATGTATCTGCGCACTCACCCGCACTACCAGAACAACCCTGATCGTCTAACACCCAGGTAAACACCAAAGAGGTGGGCTTAGAAATCTCTACATATTCGCCAAAATGTTTGATCTGATTATTATCTGGCGACTGAATAACCCATTCATATTGACCACCCACTTTTAAGTCACTCTTTGCATCCAGAACTGTAAACCCTTCGGGTCCAAACCATTGGGCTAACACTTCGACATTTGTCCATGCTTCAAACACACGCTCTATCGGCGCGGTAAACTCACGTTTAACAATTAGTGATTCTACTGATGTTGTCGCAGTCATGTATTTTTACCCTTACCCGTGGTATCCGTTAAATATTTGTCCAATGCATCAAATTTCTTATTCCAGAAATTTTCATAGAACCTCATCCATTCTGATGCTGTTTTTAGCGGTGAAACTTGAATTCTGCAGTGGTGTATACGCCCATTGACTGTCCTTCGTAACAAGCCGGCATTTTCTAATACTTTTACATGTTTAGTCACTGCAGGTTTGGAAATATCAAAAGGTTCCGATAGCGCTGCCACCGACATTTCACCATCTCCCAATCTACGTAACATTGCACGCCGTGTGGGGTCAGATAATGCCGAAAATATAAGGTTGAGTTTTTGCTCTTCACTGTTAACCATAAGGTGTACTATATGACACCAAAGACTCCATGTCAAAGATAGTTAACTGATCAGTACCCACCCTACTAACTTGATTTAAGGGTGGGTGTCATAGAGCTCCATAATAGAGCGCTACTGACTTAATTCTTTTGCCCTAATCTCAAGAAAAGTAAAATAGATATCTGTTTTTCCTTCAAAACCAGAATCTGTAGCAAATAAGCTCCATATAGAACCTTCCTGATTGGTAAACGCCTCAAACGAATTTATGGTATTTCGAT
>NVVG01000208.1 GCA_002402125.1 Moraxellaceae bacterium | reverse complement strand
TATTTATATTATCACCGTGCCTACCAGCATCGACATTCACCTCATGCCAGACCTCAGCGCACTGAGTGAAGCCAGTGAAATGATAGGTGGCATATTATCCAGCGGTGATGTGGTTATATTTGAATCTACCGTTTACCCTGGGTGCATGGAGGAATTTTGCTTCCCCATTCTAGAATCAGCCTCTGGCCTGACGCACAATGAGGATTTTTTCACCGGCTATAGTCCGGGACGAATCAGTGCTGGTGACAAAACACACAAAACGCCAGATATCGTTAAAATCACCTCGGGGTCAAACAAAGAAACTGCAGACTTTGTCGACAGCCTCTATCGCTTGGTAATTACAGCAGGCACCCATCAGGTAGACAGCATCAGAGTAGCCGAAGCGGCCGCGATTATTGGGAACACCCAGCGCGATGTCAATATCGCCCTGGTCAACGAGCTGGCCATAATTTTTGATAAGCTTGGCATTAATACCGAAGAAGTTCTGCGCGCTGCAGAATCCAAATCAGATTTCTTACCCTTTCGCCCAGGGTTAGTCGGTGGTCACAGCGTAAGTGTTGACCCCTACTACCTTGCCCACAAGGCATTTGAGGTTAGTTACCATCCTCAAGTCATTCTTAGTGGGCGCCGTATCAATGACAGCATGGGCTGTCACGTTGCGGATTCCGTTGTTAAATTGATGATGAAGAAGCGCTTGAACGTGGTTGATTCAAAGATACTCGTTATGGGGTTAGCGTTTAAAGAAAATTGCCCAGACCAAAGAAATACCCGTGTTGTGGACATCATTGAGGAACTAAACACCTATCACGCGACCGTTGAGGTATATGACCCCTGGGTTGATGTTGAAACTGCCGCCGAAGAATATGGAATCACGATGATCGACCTCCCAGATCCTGATACCTATGACGCAATTATTCTTTGTGTCGGTCATAAAGAGTTCAAGGCCATGGGTGAGGCAAAAATTCGTACGTTGGGTAAACCGGGGCATGTGTTGTATGACGCAAAATATGTGTTAGACAAAAGCGAAGCAGACGGTAGACTATAGACCGAAAAATCACGACCAAAAAATCACAGCCACCACTTTTTTATCGAGTAGCATTTTTATATGGAAACCCTTCAAGTCTGGATTGAACATCTGCCTTTCAAACCTTTTGATTACTTTATTATCAGCATCAACGCTATCGTATTCCTTACCTCAAAATACGTTGCCAATCTTTTTATCGCGGGTCGACCCCATCAATCTAGCAGCCAACGCCTCTGGCTACTTCGAACCCTAAATCTTTTCTTTTTCCTGCTTTACGTATCCGCAGTGTTGTTTGAACTAGAAGTGGTACCGAAAATTAGCCAAACCGGCATTCTAGTGCTCATTGCGTACGTTATGAACCAGATCATTGATTACTGGGCAATCAAAAAATACGGTCGTATCAAGCAGGTGGACGAAAAAGAGATTCACTCTGATACCTATACCTCAGAAACCGTCAGCCTGATCGGTAGCTTCTTACTTTTAGTGATTTCCGTACTTACTACGTTGAATATTTGGGGGTTAGAGAGTTGGCTGCAAACCACCAGTGTATTAGGTGGCATCCTTGTGATGGTGTTTTTCACCAAAGAATATTGGATAGGAGATATGATTTCTGGACTGATCATTTTATATAATGACCAGCTTCAACCTGGCTCAGTCATTCGCATTAAAGAGTTGGATGTATTGGGTGTTGTATTGCAAGTCAACCTGACCCAGACCGTGGTTCGAGATCTGACACAACGTCACGAAATCGTCATCCCCAATATTAAAATCAGAAGYTCCTCTGTSGAAMTRCTCAGCAACAGCCCTAAATCCGGACTATCCGATTATGTTGAGTTCAAAATAGGTTACGGCCTTGATATTGAGCGCGTTGAAGACTTTATTCAAAGAATTTGGAAGGATTCTTGTGAGATCGAAAGTGCCATTAAYGAAGAGGCCAAGCCTCGCATCACTATCGTGGAAAATGGTGATCATGCGGTAACCTGGCGACTGTACTTTAATATCAGCAATATTTTTAAATTGCTGGAGGCTAGGAATACGATCCATCGTGTTGCTTATCGTTGTAGCTCGGAAGAAGGCATTGGGTTAAATACACCACTTACCCATGAAGTGCTCGCCATGCCCTCTGATAAAAAAATATCCAGACGTTAAGGTTCTATTTCTGCGACTCAACATATTGAATGAGGTTTTCTGCTGCCTTCTGTTTTATCGCCACGCGATTTTCTGGATCTAACCCGTAGATTTCACCCAAGGCAATAWAGTCATCGCTGGTGAGTGATATAGAAAGCCTGGGGCGTTTGGGTCTACTAGTAACCGCAAGCCCCAATATTTGTCGCACTCGATCGGAGGGGCTTAACATGCAGTCTAATGCTTCTTTACGAATGACTGTTTGAACATCAAAACCKACGTCAMMANCTAMCTGAACAGCTTTTGCAGCAGCTTGCTCACCTCGCCATTTTTCTGGAATTTTAGATGAATTGGACATGTGCTATTTAACCACTACTAATAAATTCATGTGCAGGAACTATCTCCTACGCTATATCTCTTGCGCTATTTATCTTGAGTATTCCAATAGTTTTTAATAATACTTAATGGCTTGTTCATCGACAAAATGACATCTGTTTCGCCACCATCCCATACTTCAATACCAATACTAAACCCCTCACAATCACTGTCTAGAGAAAAGTAATCGAACGCCTCCCCCTTTCCTTGGGTAACGCCTGATTTGTGGAAAAACCCAGGCTCACCGAATTCAGTTCTACTATATAGCTTGCCTAGCCAGGCTTCATGGGGCCCGCTTTGGTTTATATTTCTTAGTGTCGCAGAATATTCGTCATCAAATATGGTCGCAAACTCATCCAGATCGAAGATTGCTTCGACATCGGAAGGCGCTAGCTTTACGCCAAAGGAGACGATCTCTTCGCCGTCTTCTTCTTCGTGGGACATGAAAATGATGTCGTTATTATCACTTTTTAATACCCACTCTACTTCTTCCGTATCTTCATACTCATACAGTGTTTTTTGGGCAACCTGAAAGGTTTTGCCTCGCAAGAGCTCTGGCAATGAGAAATCGTTATCCAATTCGACCATATCGCCTTGCTGTAGATCGGTCACGTGACTGGTGTCGTCTGTGAGCGTATCGTTTTTCTTAAATATGCTCTTAAAAAGTGATTTCATTTTTTGACCGTTCCTCTTTTTACTGTGCCTGTTTTAACTGCGCCCTAACTACGACCTAACTGCGACCTAACTGCGACCTAACTACACTACTGTTGACAACCAAATCTCTGAACGCAAAGTGGGAAAACACCATTTTTATGATGCTCTCCCAATTGCTGCTCTTTCGATTTGAGGATTACTTTTTCTTTAGGCGCTCTAGAATGCTTGCGGCGGTATCTTTTGTTTGACCGATGCCTGCTGCTTGCATTTTATCTTCTAGTGACTTATCCATCGTCTCATCTTGAAGCTGCTCAGCGGCTTTGAGTCGATCATCAAAGTCCATTTGCTTCTTCTTTATTCGCTCTAGAGACTCTTTGGCGCCAATTAACTTTGAGTTGCTGCTGGAAAAGTTATCGGTAATTGCTGCCGTAGCTTTTTGCACGCTTTCTGTGGTTTTCACCATGGAAAGCTGTCGCTCGTAGTCTTTAATTTGACGTTCGCTTTTCTTTACAAGCTCCTTTAGTCGCTCAACGTGACTACCATAGGTCGTCAATGCACTCTCTTGCTCAGCAAGGTCCGCGTCTAGCGTTGCTATTTTTTCTGCGATTTCTAGTGCTAAGGACTCATCACCTTTGTCTAGTGCCTGGGTCGCAAAACCTTCATGCTCCGTCACGGAAGATTTAAGTCGGTTCACTTCACGCTTTGATTGCATTTGTTTTGCCATAACATCGGTTAGATTATGCTTGGCCTTTTTTAAATGTTCTCGACTGTCGCTAATTTCCTGTTCGAAGATACGTGTACCGTTTGCATCAACGATAGCCTCACCCACTTCACGTGCACCGCCTCTGAATGCGGTTAAAATCTTATTTAAAATGCTCATATTACACCTCGTTAATGGTTTGGCTTATTTCAAAAAATCTGTCATGGCGGAAATTGCTTCTACTGAATTCTCTGCCAACGTTATTACTTCATGCACGATGTCTTCAAAACTAGAATCAGCCATCAGCGCTCCAAAAATCACGTATTTATCGCCAATTTTTGAAAACGCAGATAATGGCATGGGGATATTAATCTCTAGCATAAGCTCCATCATTTCTGCTCGTTTAGCTTGTTCTACTTCATCCTCAGACCACAAATAGGATATGCAAAGTATTTGTGTTTCGGTAGTAGATATATAAACCGGAAGCTCTTCAAAATCGCTGACAACGATCTGTAATACATCGGTATCGCCCGGTATTAGCTGGCAATCAAAATCGTACCCTTGATAACCGTTTAATTCTGAAAATCTAATCGCTAAGTCTTGCGTGTTCATTTCCCTAGTTCTCCGTTGCCTAGACATGCTGTCTTTGTATGTGTCTTGACATATTATGTCTTGAAAACAACAATAGCTTTCTCGACATATTATGTCAACCGGTTATTCTAATATATCGCTAAATTTTATCGCTAATATTTAGCAGTCCTTCTCTACCAACCCACGAAGCTTGGTGATACTGATACACTCGATGTGACCCTAACTCATTGATAAGTATCTGCTTATTTCCTTTATAGTAGTCTTTTGAAAAGTTAAAGGCACCTAAAAGAAACTCTTGAGTGAGCCAGGTCATGGGGATATCCCAACCCGGATCATTATCGGCTAAATGCTTTAGTCTTTCGGTAACGGGAGCGCCTTGTTTGGTTGCAATGCTCCAGCCCCACTCCCCAAAGCTTGGTACATTGGCATGATACTGTTCAACACTAGCAAAGCCCGCTGCTTTAATGGTTCGCCCAATACTGATAAAAGCTTCTTTAGAATGATAAGGGGACGTGGATTGACTGACCAAAACCCCATCGGCACTGAGCAGGTGCGATAGTTGATTGTAGAAATAGGTTGAATAGAGTTTGTTTAAATCCGGATGGGAAGGATCAGGTAGATCGACAATTATTGCATCAAAGTGTGCTTGGCTTGCGACCAACTTTTCGACTTCAACAAACGCATCTCCAATCACTACGTTTACGCGTTTATCAGTGAATGCATGGTTATTTAGAGAACTAAACACCTTGCGAATGTATTGAGTGTTTGATGGTTCTTCAGGTTTTTCGCTTTTTTCGCTTTTTTCAACGGGACTAGTAAAAAGATCAATTAGTTCTGCGTCTAAATCAATCAAGGTAACCTGTTTTGGGTTGTAGGTTAACGCCCTTTTTAACGCTAACCCGTCGCCACCGCCGACAATTAATATTCTGTCGGTTCTAGCGCTCGCCGCTAACGCGGGCACTACGAGCATTTCATGGTAGATAACTTCGTCATTGCTGGAGAACTGCAGTCGACCATTAATATAGAAATTGTACACGGGGTTTGCCATGCCCTTAAGATGACGCTCTGTAACGGTGAGCTGTTGATAGCGGGTGCTCTGGGTGTAGACAACTTGATCCTGATATAACAGCTGCCCCATTTTCTCCACCCATGGCGCTCCTACATAGGACATAAATATTAGCAACACAGCAACACCGCCATGCGCAACTAAGATTAGCCCTGGTCGTGTTAGCTTTTTCCAGAACATAAATAAAAATATCGCCCCCGCTAATATATTCACTGCTGCAGTAATTAACGCAGCATCATTAATATTTAACGGCAGCATCACGAGAACCCAGATCGCTGCGCCAAATCCAGCACCGACATAATCGGCGCCATACAGCGTTCCGACGTTATGTTCTAAGTTCTTTTTATAGAGACTTTGTCTCACAGTTGCAATTAGGGGAATTTCCATACCTATTAGGAACCCTAAAATGCAACCGGCAAAATACGGTAAATTTCTGCTAATAGTATGCAGTTGAGCGATAAACCCGCCGTCCGGGGTTATGTCGTCTGGTAAGCCAAAAGTATGTGATAACCACAGGGGAAAAATACTGGTTAATGCAATCGCGGTAGATATGGATAAAATCGCGGTAGCACCGACGGTTGCAATACCAATTTCCAGCCAAACAAAACCGTTAAATGGTTTGCGAATAAAGCGCGCAAAAAATGCTCCGGCTCCCATGGATACAATCATAAGACCGATCATGGTGTATATCGCGGTTTCTAAGCTGCCTAATATTCTGCCGGCATAATGTGCCAGGATATATTGATAAATAAGCCCGCAACCTGCAAGAATGCCCATGATCGCGATGAGCAAAACATCCTTAGCTTTCACCCAGGCTGAGTCAGGTTCTTGCATCACATCCATTTAGCAGGTCTCTTCTGGGCTGGTCTCTTCTGGCTGGTTATTGCTAGCAATTAGGCCAGCAGCGCAATCAGCAAGAGCCCGATCGAAAGATAGATAGATGCTTCAATTGTTGCTACGCCAATATTTTGCTGACGGTCTACTTCAGCAACGACATCAATGCCTTTCAATATGATTTTACGGGCAATAAAACTAAATAGCGTCACAATCAACACCAAATCAATTGCCGACATTGCCCACATTAGCAATGAATACAGGAGGTCATCTTGATTGTAAATTGCGATCCCCGACGCGGCAGTAACCGCTAGCGCCGCTGCAATAACATGTCCCATGTACCTGAGGGCTAATGCGCTGTTACCTTTAGCAATTTCTTGCTGCCAATCTAAGCCAATATTGCGTTTGGCAAAAATGAACACCCGGCTGTAACTCACAAGCGAAAGAATGACCTGTGTTACCACAAACGTCGCTAACACCGCTATCACACTGGTTAGCTGATCACCGTCTACCCAGCCTAGTACTGCCCGCAATATTATACCGGTAGCAACCACGTTGGCGACATCAACCAGTGCGACTGAAAGGTTGGCATTTTTAATTTCTTGCTGAATCTCTATCCCGCGCAGTATCCAGCGATCTAACACAAAGCGGCCAACGTTTATCAATATCAATCCGAGCACACCGTAACCAATCAGTAACATTGCTTCTTGTTGTAATGACGTCGACACATCGCCGGTTAACACCCCAGTAAGCATTAGGCTAAGTGCAAAAATCGCTCCCGCCAAGGACACACCAAAAGCGAAATTATCACGCTCGGCAAGTTCTTTTGTGGTATCCAAATTTGCTGCGAAACCCGTCAAYTTACGTAAACCCACTACCAGTGCTACGGACAATACAAAATCTAGCGCCGTTATTTGCCAAGCCCATATTTCAACAAAATCAATTGATAAATCCATGATCACTTACCCAATGAAAGTCCGCGAGAACGCTGACTATAAGAAGAACGAGAGCTACCGCCAACACTGCTTTGGCTTTTGCTGTAAGAGGAACTTTTATAATTACTCAGGCCACTATATCTGCTGGCATAACTCTTGGTGTTTAGCGACCGGCTGGTTTTGCTCAGTCCAGTCGCACCACTGCGTTGTTTTGAATATGGGCTGTTATAGGAGCCACCTGTCTTTCTGGCACGAAACTTTGCCTTTTTATCGGTTACGGCCTGAGATTGATATTGTTTCGGGGATGTAAAACTAGAACGACCAACATCATTATAATAACTATAACCGCGGCGCGATGACCAACGGTCATAGTAGTTGTACCGCGAAGGGTAGAAGTTTGAAAACATCGAATACATGCCATACCATTCCCAGAATGAACGCCCTGATGAGTGCGTACGCCAGTTGCCATAGCTAGGGTTGCCTACTAACTGCTGGCCAACTTCTTGCTTACTGGCTCCTTGGGACTGCTCAGCTTTTCTTGAAATCGCATTCACTCGCGGTAGTCGACCTTCTGACATATCCGACAGTACATTCGCAGGACCTGACAATGCGTCGCTGA
>NVVG01000207.1 GCA_002402125.1 Moraxellaceae bacterium | reverse complement strand
CCTATTTTAAAAGTCAGGATAAAACAGGCCGAGTTTATTACCATATTTCTTGTTACTGTTATAAAGTATGCCCTTTTCAGTAACCAATAGTGCTCCTTGGTTAAACATCGGCGCTTGTGCTGGCTGAACAGCAGATGGTGCATAAAACATATCTTTCATGGTTTCTGCTTGGAGTTCGCCGTTTTTCCAAAAAATCAATGAACCTTTAAAGTAATCGGTAATAATAATTCCGCCTTTATACGCCGCCAAATCATCTAGTACGGTATATTTTCTTTCAAACAGCTCAGTCACTTCACCAACGCCGCCTTCTTCATTCAATTCAATTTTACCCATAATTGCAGTGGTCGTTCCTCTCCTGATACCGGTGAAATACAGTACATCATCAACCCACTCCAGGCCACTAACCAAAAAAGCTATTTTGGGAGCCCACAATTCAATGCTACCAATTTCTTCTGGGTTAACCATATGTAATTTAAAAATATTAGCGGTTCCAAAATCAGCAATATATAGGTTACCAAACTCGTCAACTTCCATTCCATTTGGATTCCCCAGACCTGATAGTGCACCAATAATTTTCATTTCTATAGCCGGGTGAGGATCGCCGTCAACGGTTGCATCACTGACTGATTCTGGCAGGTTTTCGATCTTACCCGCAATCAAATATGGCGTTGAGGAATTGTCCAGGTTCTTCTTCCTACATACGCCGTAAATATAATCACCACGCTGAATAATACCACTTACGCCACAACTATCATGAAAAGTATCCAGCTTATGGAACTCTCCTTGATCATTCTTAATCACTTCAAAAACGTTTGGTCCGCCGGAAACAAATAGGCGCCCCTCTGGAGTAAATAGTAGATTTTCTGAATCGGGTATATCATCTACAACCAGTTCACTTTCGGATTTACAGCCAGAGAGTGAGGAAACAAGCAGTATAGTTGAGGCAAGGATACCAAAAGAAGGGATCCAATTTACTTTTTTAAAACTTTCAAAGAGATGTGTAAACATTGCGTTGTCCGATTTAATATACGTGATTCCATAATAGTTGGAGAAAAATGTCGATTTTATCCATATTCATTCCGTTGAAGAGGTTCACTCTCATTCGAAATACCTATACGTCGAGCGAAGCCAACACTTTTTCTAGCTCAAATGAGGTAATTTTAGATCGAAGGTTTCATTTTTAGTTACTCGTTATAATTATTGGAGAATAGTGATTTGTAAGAATATAAAATCCTGATTATTCTCAAGGATAGATTCGTATTCGACACTATCACGGTATTTTTCCCCGCAACAATCACCAACAATGGAGTAAGAACTAAAGATGCATTGATTCTAGGCATCATTGAATCATCCCTGATATGAATATCAACAAAATTATTGACGCATAAAGCACCTGCTACGCGTCTAAGCACTCTCGATACTAATCACTACGTTTTCATAAATCAATCGTTAACGTACGGTATACAGTTTAAATAGTAGGAATATGGGGTTGTAGGGATTTCCCCTCGAAATTATTGCACTTCGTAATTTTTTGGGGGGGGATCCCTAGTACCCCATGCTGTTTTTGCGACACCTTTTATCGCCGCTAAATAGGTGTTCACTATATTTGGGGCTTTTTTTTCTTCCGGTTGAGCGCCATGAAAAGCCCTGACATCGATAGTAAAATAATTAAAACTCCTACTAGATCCACTAGATAAACACCCGCTTTACCAAACAGTCGACCGCTATGAAAATCCAAAAGTACACGTTCCCAATGCAAGCCAAGTATGGGACTCAATTCCTTTAGTTTGAGCTGGAGCTCTCTAGGCATTTCTTGTGCATTAATAGTCTCGTAATTATGATCCACGTGTGTGCTAGCCCACTGGTACGTGGAGAGATCAAATCGTTTAAACCCTTCTTCAGTTTGAATATCCAAATGAGCCCCGTTTAAAAGGATCGACTTTAAATTCTTTGGATTATTAAATAATTGTTCGAAATGATTATCTTTACGATTCAGCAGAAGCATTTTATCTTCGCATAATATTGCAAGGTATTGAGATACATACCTCGCGCCGACTAATTTACCGCTGCATTTCGCAATCTGGACTGTTTCTAAGAAAATGTATTGTCCGGACTGGCTTATCCATTTTGGTTCGGCATTTTCTGAATCACCCAACGAATATCCGTGCTTTACTTCCATTCGCGGAATATTGTAAAGGCTTGCAATCAAATCTGAATAAATAGGTTTTTTATATAAATTAAAATAACTACTATGATTTAGTAATATCCCACTAGCAGTTAAGAAACAGACAAATATAGCGATTAAACTACCAACCCACTTATGGAAATACCGTACCTTTTCAA
This sequence comes from Moraxellaceae bacterium, assembly GCA_002402125.1. Taxonomy (GTDB): domain Bacteria; phylum Pseudomonadota; class Gammaproteobacteria; order Pseudomonadales; family Ketobacteraceae; genus 42-54-T18. The sequence goes on along the minus strand of NVVG01000207.1, from coordinate 5,608 downwards.
TTTTTAACAAACTGCACGACCTATTTTTGATACTTCTTCTTGCCTATCTTTTTAAAAGATCTGCTCGTGGAAAGTTAACGCTAATTCTGCGACTCGTTTACAGGCGGTTACTGAAATGGTAGCTCCGGTGATACCGTCTACATCTTTAGATAAACCATCGTCACTTAACTTAGAACCGATGATTCGTTTGCGGAAATAGACGTTATGCACCTCCCCTCCTCGTTCTTCTCTGTAGACTAGAATCTTGAAATCAATAATCGTGTTATTAGAAACTCCAACAGCCATTGTGATTGGCATTTCTTTTCCCAGTTCATCAATAATCCAAACCGTTTTATCTTTAGAGGCCCAATATCGAATTCTGGACGCGCCAAATCGATGTGTTAAAATCTTATTTGCCTTGTCTTTTAACTCCTGATCTAATTTCAGTATATTCCATGAGTATTCCTCTTCGCCGAAAAACTCTTCTAAAAATGACTCCTTTGACTGGTGCTCAATTTGAGGAACAACGGCTGAGAACGCTGTCGATGCGTTAATCAAACCAAACAGTAGGATAATAAAATATTTTAATTTTCTAGTGATAAAACTATACATCTTAATTCACCAGGCCATCTACATTTAAACCAAATTTTATTTGCCACTTGTGATACCAATTTGCTCTTTTACCTTCGAGTCTTGCGTTGGCTTCATGATATAAGGGGTTATAGCTCAGGAATTTAGGGAATATTTTGCTAGCAATTGTTATACTCCCTGCCATGAAGGCGCCAGTTAATCTGCGAAAAAAACCAAACTCTAAGTCAAAGTCATCTCTTACCTCCTGAGGAAGATCCGCTATAGTTAAATTTTTCAAAACCCACCAAGCAGGTATTAACCAACTATTAGGTGCTATTAGTATTCGATCACTTAATGCTTTGCCCTCATACGAATAAGTGGTTAAAGAACTTTTACGCATTGCGTCGTTGTAAGCCACAAACTCAGTCCAGTTTTTGGGGAAGCTCGTTTCGGGGATCCCCATTAGCATGCCAAAAAGCTTAGTTTCTTCATAGAATTGTTCCTTTTCTTCATCACTTAAATAGCCTTCGTATTTTTTATAGGACTTAACTAAAGCGTCACTGAAAGAAGCGAGTATCCAAAGCATAGCGTGTACTTCGGTGGCACGGTACTTTGAATCCTTTTTATAGGGCCCAATATCGCGGTTTAATGTTCCTTCAATTTGCGAATGCGAGTTATACATCTTATGTGCAATGGCCATAACTTGTGGCATGCTTCCGTAAATTACTGCACCGAATCCGATCCCCGTTCTCTGAATGCGCTCAAGAAAATCGTCATGCACCATCGATGAATCGTAGACGCTTTTTGCTAACCAAGGATGATAAAACTGAAGTGTTAATGCAGGTCCCGGTACGGTTGAGGCAACGGAATAAGGGCTGACTAACTTCCACATCACCGACTTTGGTCCAAATAAGCCAATCTTTGGGTCGGGAATCTTCCCGTGAAGCTTATAAAGTTGTTGGCAGAACCCAGTTTTTTCTATCCAAATAGGTGGCGGTGCTGAACCATCGCTAGGGACCAATTCCTCTACGGTACTGTATTTTTTTACTTTTTCTTCCCTTGCGTTATTTACAAAACTTTGTTTCGGCCTCTCTAGATCATCAGGACATGGCCCAGACAAATAACCGGTATCCCCTCGAACTATATTCATCTTAATAATGGAATCATCTTTTTGAAGCTTCAATTTATCGGGCAAAAGAAAATTACCCAGTACCATATAGTCTTGAAAATGAATATCCCAGCCTGACTCTTTTATATTTGATACTGGAGCATTTTTCTTTTGAGTTATTTTGGCCTCACCTGAAACGGGAAGCGCTCGCAACCAGTAATTCATTTTCTCAAGTGGTAAAGACGTTCTAAGCGTCTCAATAGGTAATACCGAATCTAACGAATCAGAAGTAGCTGTATATTCGGGTAATAGATTGGAGTCTGTCACTCCATTGAGCACCGCTACTGTTTCACCGCCTGGACGGTCCTTAATTTGAAATTCGTAGTCCTCACCAATTGAAACATAGTTAAAATAAATCTTTTTATTTTTGGTGTTTTTATCTTTGAATTCTAGATCTCCTTCAAGCTGCCACTCAGCGATTTGCTCGGGATTAGCCGGAATGAAACCCGGGCCGCCTTGGTAACTTGCGCAAGCACTAAGAGATACTAATAAAAACAAAACGAAGGGTACGGCTACTACTCTATTCATTTTCTTATACTCATTTTTTTGATCAAATATATAGGAAAACGGTGTTAAATGCTAACGCCAGTTTAAAACTGCCCCAATTTTCGGTTGTTCGATCATATCCTACCTTTTTCTTCCACAAAGCTCCGTAAGTTACTGAATAAACAAACGCTATTTAGCGAGGGGAAGCTGTCTATAATGCTGAATTATCTTTGAGAATAATGCCCTCTATTTCAATGAGTTAAGTGTTCCTGTGGAAGATACACTCGTATGTAGCGAGTACCACACATATTTAGGTAGGCCAGAATGTTCTCTATTTTCAATCGCAATAGGACCATAGGGTTGGAGGGTGTAGGCTTTTTTATTCTTGTTAGGCCCCATGCCAATTCGGTACGCAATGGATAGGCCTTGTGCCGCAGGGGGGTATCACTTGAACTCTCTGCGGCATAGCTATTTTAGCCAATTATTATTATTTAAAAGCTATAGTCAACACTACCAGCACCATCCAAATTAAACCGAAGGGTTCCCGTATCCGTCTGATAGGTACTTTGGTATCTAGACCGTACAGCATCCAAATTAAACCTTAAGGTGGCCTCCCTCATTACAGCTGTGCATGACACCGTAGAGTCATCCGCATATAAGTCGACAAGTTTCATGTTTAATTGTACTGGTTCACTCTCTAAAAAGGTTGCATCCACATAGAGGGTACTGGGCACTGAGCAGGAGCCATAACTAAAACTCGCCACTAGATTGTCACCGTCGATGCTAAGTTCTAAATCACTAATACTTGCACCTGAAATTTGCTCAAGATCATAATGAATGCTTACATCATATGCCCACACACCCTGAGGACCAGTGACATCACTCAAATCAGCTTGGGCAGCAGACCATACAAGATGTTCATTAATATAATGCAAGCTATCGCCTTGAATTAAAGTTCTAGCCGATCCGCTCAACCCAAACCGCCAAGACTCATTGTTCTGTTGGAAGACACTCATAAAATCTTCATCAACAAAGCTATTAGTAACCGTGTCAATATTAAAGAATGCTAAACCATCTTCATTAGATTTCCACTCACCGTCTCCGTGACGAGTAACAGGAAACGCCATCTTAGTTTGGCCAGCAGCAGAATCATGAACCCACGCAATTGAATGATAATCGTAAGATGCACTTGAATAACTTCCGGCTACTGCAGTACTCACTAAACTCGGGTTAGCAGGATCAGCCACATCAAATAAGCTCACCTGAACATCCCAACTATCACTACGCCCAATACCTAACAATGTGTCTTCATCTAATAGTTGGAGATACTCAGAAAATCCAGGAATTTCTAATTCACCAGCAATAAACGGATCAGTAGGTTCAGACAAATTCAAAACATACAAAGGGTCAGTACGCATAAAGGTGACGACATAACCTCGATCCCCCAAGAAACGAACACCATAAATATCTTCACCTGGCTTGCCAATAGAAGCTGGTCGCTGACCATTGGGTAATGTCGCCACTGCTGACAAACTTCCCACAGACTTTCCTGCAGAATTTTTAATAATAGACTCAGACAAAACCGTCAACTTATGTTCAAGTACTCCATTAACTCTAGAAGTTGAAACTACCCGTAAAAAGTCGTCGCTCTCACTCAGTCTAAACGATGAAGAAAGTCCCCAACCCAAATTACCATCAACTTTCCCACTGCCACTATAGGTTGCTCCATTTTCAGTAAATGCAAACTTGTGAATTCGTGTTGTAGATACCCCGCTATTATAATCCGTCTGGGACAAATAAAGAGCGTTTGTAGAGGCATAAAAACCAGCGTTGCTAGCCATAGCACAAGTGGAACGAGGAGACGTTGGATTATTTAGAGAAATCGCAGTAATAGTAATAATCGAAGGCCAATCAGTTCCGCCCGATTTTGGTACTACGCAATTCTCTGCAACTACTAGGTCCTGCTCTTCACCATCATTAATAATTAATTTTGGTAAAATATCCGTAATTACTATGGCGTCAATTAGMTCCAAATTAGATTCTTCTTGTTCTTCAGTATAAGGGTAATAACGGAACCCATCCAATTCAGGTGTGTGCCTAGATACAACATACAATACKCCATCCACMACACGGCTATCCACATAATATCCTTGCCATTCCAATTTTTGTGTTTCCGCTAATGCMGTAGGRTCATTGGCATCARAAAAGTGRATCGRTGTCTTACCATCTTCCCAGCTAGAATTATTTCCCCAAGAACCCCAACCATARYTTTGAGAAGTATTAACACTGATTAATTGAGCYGTCTCGTCCTCTCTATTACCACTTAAATACATTCCCTGTGTCGATAAACCCAGTTCAGAAAGTTCGACACTGCTTAACCATTYTGCCGCAGCGGGTTCTTCTGATGCTCTGTGTACATGGATACTTGCTGCCTTAACAGGAGCCATATAGTAAACAGGATATGGGACCAGTAGCTCAGGGGACATCGCTGCTATATCGCCTACTACAAAATCAATCTCAAAAGCGCAGTTAAAACATCCCCAACCWGAATATCCTTTGGGCTGCTCAACGGTGAAAATATACTCGCCATCAAATTTCATTAAATCAGCTTCATCAACGCCCTGCTCAATGAGGTTGGTACTGGAATTTTGAGAGCTTTGACCCGTCCCACCGCTGTCAGAGCTTGCATCGCTACTTGCCTCAGCCGCCATACCAAGGGTTTCGTTACTGCCCCAAATAATTAAATCCAATCCATCTTGTGAGCCCGTAGCCAAGGATCCTAAGGCTCTAAAGTTAGCCTTTATAATTTCTGTGAACTCTGCTTCTGACCCTACGGATGCTAGGGTATGCTCTGCAGGGTCTACGCTATTACCGCAACCACTAATCCCTACCACCACTAATACTACTAACCCTACAACTCTGTTTCTCAATACATTATGTCGCATTTTACATCTCCACGATCATCGTCTTAAGGCTCTTCCGGTTACACACTGGGTATACCAGCTTCACAGGCCTTTTATTTGCGAGAATATTTCCCGCATAATAGCGATATTATGTGGGAATATATCCCACGTCAAACTGAAAATTGCTACAAAACCTACAGGTTTACTCAAACTGGCCGACTAAATTAGGGGTTCTGGCGACATACGGTTTCGCCATTTCAATAAGTAATGTAGCTAGGAACAACCTAAAGCATCCTTCGAACGTAAAGAGCATTCACCATTTTTATTGCTTTTATCGAAAGAATTAAACATGACTCAACTAATTATCTTATCTAAAGAAGACAAAAAGGCTACGACATTTACCCTAGTAGCCGTATCGATCAGGGCATTATCATAGAGCAATGGGTTGGATATTAATCCGTTTATGAAGTTGTATCCAAAGTACTAACAACTAATCAACGAT
>NVVG01000206.1 GCA_002402125.1 Moraxellaceae bacterium | reverse complement strand
GAATTTCCAACTTACCATCGTAGAAAACGAAAAGGCATTGCTTCAGAAGTTCTTACGTTGGGTAGAAGAAGCAGACCCCGATATTATTGTCGGCTGGAACGTGGTGAATTTCGACTTGCGCATGTTGCAGGTCAAATGTGATCAGTACCATATCCCATTCTCATTGGGTCGAAATAGGTTGCGACCGGATTGGCGCAAGTCACAACGAGAAGGGCAGCATTATTTTGTCGTGGTGCCAGGGCGTGTGGTACTGGATGGCATCGATACGCTGAAAGCCGCTACCTATAATTTTGAAAGCTTCTCATTGGAAAATGTTGCTCGTGAATTCCTCGATAGAGGTAAGTTGATTCATGATGTAGAAAACCGTGGAGCAGCCATTGCCGATTTGTTTCGAAACGATAAGCTGGCCTTGGCAGAATACAATATCGAAGATTGTCAGTTGGTACTGGATATCTTTGATAAAGCCCAGTTGCTGCATTTTGTTGAAGAGCGTGCCAGGCTTACCGGTTTGCCAATGGATAAAGTGGGTGGTTCGGTGGCGGCGTTTGAGAATCTGTACTTGCCGCGATTACATCGGGAAGGCTATGTGGCTCCTAATATTGGCATGCTAGAAAGTGATATCACTGCTCCAGGCGGCTATGTGATGAACTCGACGCCAGGACTGTATGAACATGTATTGGTGTTGGATTTTAAAAGCCTGTATCCCAGTATTATCCGTACTTTTAATATCGACCCGTTGTCACTTATTGTTAGTTTGCACGCTATTGGCGAAAATACAGATATCCCCCCAGAGGTGTTTGAGCAGCCCAGCAATGACGGCGAGCAGAATTTAGCTGATTGGATACCGGGGTTTAATGGGGCGTTCTTTAGCAAGCACCAGCATATATTACCGGGTATTATTAATACCTTGTGGCAAGCTCGTGATGCCGCAAAAAAAGAAAAGAATGCGCCATTGTCGCAGGCAATAAAAATCATCATGAATTCTTTTTATGGTGTGTTGGGCACACCCCTATGCCGTTTCTACGACCCGCGCTTGTCTAGCTCTATTACTTTGCGAGGCCATGACATTTTACAAAAGACCCGAGAGTTGATTGAAGAAGACGGCTACCAAGTGATTTACGGCGATACCGATTCGGTCTTTGTGTGGGTTAATAATGCAGAAGGTGTCAATGATGCTGGGGCCTGTCGTATTGGAGATAGTTTGGCCGACAAGTTAAATCAATGGTGGAGTAAAACGCTAGAGCAGCGCTTTGGTTTAACAAGTTGTTTAGAAATAGAGTTTGAAACGCACTTTTCTCGTTTCATGATGCCAACTGTGCGAGGGTCTGACGTAGGCAGTAAAAAACGCTATGCAGGTATGATTGTTACCCCAGAAAAAGAAGACCGGATTGTGTTTAAAGGGTTGGAGAGTGTACGTACAGATTGGACACAATTAGCCCGTAATGTTCAACGAGAATTGTATTGGAAGGTATTCCATAACGAGCCTTACGAAACTTATGTGAAGCAGGTGTATCAGCAAGTGTTAAGTGGTGACATGGATAATGAGTTGGTGTTTCGTAAACGCCTTAGAAGAAAGTTATCGGATTATCAGAAAAACGTACCACCACATGTACAAGCTGCACTTAAAGCTGATGCAATGAACAAGCAGCAAGGAAAATCCAGTGCCTTTGAATTTGGTGGCTGGATCGAATATGTGATGACACTCAATGGCCCAGAGCCAGTACAGTATATGTCGTCACCGTTAGATTATGACTTTTATATTGAGCGTCAGCTTGCTCCCGCATTGGATGGCTTGCTGCAATTCCAAGGAACCTCGCTTCAGCAAATTACTGATCAGCAACTGGGTCTTTTTTAGCGTAATGGCATTGCTGTAGCGGATGAACTTATTGATTATAAAGATATTTTTACAAAGTTGACGGGGCAATATTTTCTGTTGGGTCAATTTTCGAACCATGCTCGGTCAGTCGAATCATTCGAGTCGCCTGTGCTAGACTCAAAAGATAACGGTTTCTTTCTCTGGAGATTGCCATGACTCTTAGGGCCGCGCGCTGGTTGGTTGCTATTTCTTCGCTCCTGATGTTTTTCTCGTCATCGGCTTTTTCAGTGACGATTACTTTAGGTACCATAGAAGAAAGCCCTCAGAAAGGACTAGCAGAATTTCGGCCATTAGCTCAATACCTGAAAAAAGAAATTGGTCTTGAAAACCACATTCAATTCGAGGTGATGGTGCATAATAACCTTAGGCAGATGAAAAAATCGATGGCAACGGGGGGTGTTGACATCTATATTGATAGCCCCTTGTCGGTTGAAAGTGTTTGCTCTGGCGGGGCATGTGATATCGAGTTGCGCCGTTGGAAGAACGGTGTAGAAAAATACCATTCAGTTATTTTTAGCCGAAAAGATTCTGGTATTGCAACAGAAAAGGATCTTGTTGGAAAAATAATTGCGTTTGAAGAACCATTTTCAACGTCATCTTTTTTGTTGCCAAAGTCATCCTTAGTGGTTTGCTGTGACATTTCTCTTATGGAAAAAAGTGGTAGAAGCAGTGGCTACATTTTTTCTGAAGACGATGAGAATACCATGGTTTGGGTTGTTCGACGAAAGGTTGATGCAGGTGCAATGAGTGAGAAATCGTTCCATAAATATGCAAAGAAACGAGTGAAAGATCTACAGATTATCCATCGAACCATATCGGTTCCTCGTCATGTGCTGGCAATGCGCTCTGCAATGCCTACAGAGTATAAAAATATGATTATTAATGTTCTGACAGAGATGCATAACAATGATGCTGGAAAAATAATTTTGAAGAAATTCAACAAAACAGCGAAGTTTGACCTTATTAGCGATCAAGAGAAAATCGATATAACATCGATTTCCAAATACCTATCATTAAACCATTAATATCTGTTCATGTTTACTATTCGTTTAAAAGTAATAGTATTCACCTTTTTGGTGGTTAGTCTGGTTGGGTTTTCCGTTATAGGGTATAGCCTGGTACAGGTCCAAAAGTTGGTTTTTGAAGAAGCCTTGGCCAAAGGAAGGCTTACATCTGATGTGTTGGCTTCCTCAATTGTTGACCCACTATATAACTTAAAGATTGACAAGTTATCACAGGCTCTGAGTAATACCTTAATTAATAAAGATGTGTCGCGCTTATTCATTTCCGATAATGAAGGTTATATCTTATCTGACGGTTCTGATGGTAATGACCTTAGGGATGAGCTTCTTTCCGATGTTTTGGGAGCTTACTATGAACTAGCAAAGAACAATGGTTACGCGATAAATGACATAAGTGACAGGGTGTTATTCGTTAGAACTGTGCTTATCACCGAAACAGAAATTGTTGGTTATGCACTGGTAGAGATATCTTTGGATAATATGCATCAAACGCTTAGGGATCTGCAACGTGTCTATGGAGGGATTTCGGTAGGGATTTTTCTTTTTGCAATACTCATTGCCACTTTTACGTCCAAGTTAATTGCTAGTCCTATTTTAAGGCTTATCGATATTACGTTGAAATTGGCAAAAGGTGATTATTCCGTTCGTGCTAAGTATAAAAGAACCGATGAAATTGGTCGGTTAGCTCAATCTATTGATTATATGGCGGGGCAGTTGGAATCTACCACAGTGTCAAAAGAATACGTCTCTAATGTCATTGGCGCCATGTCTGATGGGCTTTTTGTATTGGGGATGGATGACTTGGTCGTTCAGGCCAATAAGACTTTTTTGGGTATGATTGGTGTAGAAGAAGATAGTGTGGTGGGTAAAACAATGGAGGGAAATTTTGTTGGACGTACGGTGTCTGTTTTATCAGGGGGTGAGCCTCAGGAGCGAAAAGTAGTTCACAAGAATGGCAGTACTCTTGATGTTCGGATAAAGCCATCGCCACTCCTAGATAGGGGCGGAAATATAGTCGCTTACGTATATATTGTTATTAACATGAAAGATGAAGTCGAGCGTTCTCAATTGTTATTGTCTGCAAAGAAGAGTGCCGAAGAAGCGTTGAAAACAAAAGCAAAATTTATTGCAAAAGTCAGTCATGAATTACGTACACCACTAAATGCCATTATGGGCTTTACCCGCAGAGTCCTAAAAAGCCCAGAAGATCAATTGTCGAAGCGTAATAAAGATGGCTTAGAGCAAGTAATGGCGAGCGCTACGATTTTGCTAGGAATGGTTGAGAGCATGTTGGACCTGAATGTTGGTATTATTAACGATGAAGTGAAGTTTAAGACAGTAGATCTGTTTGAATTGCTAGAGGCCTGCTTTGGGCGTTTTAAAGTTGAGGCAGAACGGAAGTCGATTATAACAAAAATGATAGCTCCTACAGGGTTTTTTGGTGTTGTGACAGATATCGAAGTTCTCAAAGAGATAATGGCTCGGTTGCTCGATAATGCTCTCAAATTCACAGAGCAAGGAGTGATCACTCTGCGCTTGGAACTATCAGAAGATGAAAACGATGCCATCATTAGTGTTGAAGATACAGGTGTTGGTATTCTTGAGGAGAATCTTGACAAAGTATTTTTGGAGTTTACTAACTTGCAAGAAAATATCTTTGGAAAAGAAAGTGGTGCAGGTCTTGGTCTAAGCATTGTGAAGAAGCAGTTGGGGTTGCTGGGTGGAAGCATTAGGGTGGAAAGCGAATGGCAGAAGGGATCTTGTTTTATCGTCAGATTGCCACGTCGTCAAGGTGCGGGTACCTAGAGATCATAAATGTCTTATCAAAAATCATTAATGGCGATAGACTATTGGTTAATGATGAGAGCTACTGGTAGGCAATATCTATGTGTTTATTAATCTGTGCCAAAAATACACATACTAACTATCCTCTCATCCTAATTGCCAATCGCGATGAATATTACCATCGACCAGCACTTGCTGCGCAGTACTGGAGTGAAAACGAAAATATTCTCGCAGGTAAGGACTTGAGTGACGGTGGCAGCTGGTTGGGTATTACCCGTCAGGGTCGAATTGCTGCTATAACCAATTACCGAAATCCCAGTGAAAATATACCAAATGCAACTTCAAGAGGCTCATTAGTCAGAGGTTTTCTTCAAGGTGATAGCCCTGCATTTAGCTATCTTTCCAACATCAAAAACTCTGATATTCCTTATAATGGGTTCAATCTAATTACAGGGAATATCAATGAGCTATGGTGTTTATCTCACCCGACTAAAGCGATAGAACCAATTGAAGAGGGTATACAAGGACTTAGCAACGCAAGATTGAACACACCCTGGCCAAAAGTTACGGATGGTAAAGAAGCACTTCAAAATTTAATTACCATAAACCAGAGTTGTAATGAAAAGCTAAATCACCGCGAATTACTCGGTATTCTCAACAAAAGGAATGTAGCGCAAGATCAATATTTACCGGATACCGGTGTAGGTATAGAGAGTGAGCGTGCGCTTTCTCCATCTTTTGTTCTCCTTCCAGGCTATGGTACACGGGTGAGTACCGCGCTAACTGTTGATCACAATGGTAACGTAGAATTCACGGAAATAACCTGGAATCAAAACGGCGAGCAAGAGAAACAGGTATCTTTTGAATTCAGTATTTAACGAATGCCTAGAATATAAGGCGTAGACAGAAGCGGTCAAATTGAGCGTATGCTTATGTCTGAAAATTTAACATTGCGCTTCTTTATACCTTGATATATAGTTGAGTAGTCAAGTATATGTGAAGGTGTTGTTTTGTTTGAGGAGGCTGTATGTCTAAGGAATTGTTAAGTTCAGTATATGTTATACAAAATGCTTTGCTGGTGTCTAAGTTATCAAAACGATTGGATAACCAGCTTAGTGTGCACGGGATAAGTTTTACAGAGTTTATGATTATGCGTCATTTGGATGGTTCACCATTAAAAACTATGCGTAGGATTGAGCTAGCAGAACATGTTGGTATAAGTGCGTCTGGCGTTACGCGCCTTATAGCGCCCATGGAAAAAAATAAGATCGTCGAAAAAATGGCAAATCCAAGGGATGCTAGGCAGAGTTTAGTCAAACTTTCAAAGACAGGGCAGCAACTTTACCAAGATGCCAAGATAAGTTTTGAGCACTGTGCAGATAACATCGTCTCCGATTTGAGCAAGAATCAATTGGAAAAATTGATTGAGCTWACCGGTAGGATACGTTGAAGCCCTRCTATAGGGTGGKTCGTCGCTAATATTTTGACAATGAAAGAACTTACGCGTMGGAAARATGGACTGTTTATGTCTGCTATTCTCCCAAACCGGATGCTCAAGGAAGCACTGGAATCTGACTTCTAACGCCGGCGGTCACTCGGCTCGGTGATTCTATTCCATCAAATTTATCAATAGCGGACACTCCTGGCAATAAGGTCTGGATGGTTTTTGATCTTCTGCCGTTCGTGATTCCCAAATAAGAATGATTAGAGTGGTTATGCATACTTATTCTTCCTAAGGTTGAGAATCGGATTAAATAATAATATAAGTAATGCATCACTAGCAGCCTTTCCAAAAATCACGTTCAATATCGCTATATGAGGATTTGATACCATTACATTGATATATGGTTTGTCATTTTTATTTTCAAAGGCACGGTCATATATTCTGTCGAAGTGCTTCTCTAAGAAAGGAAATATTGGGTGAAGGATCCCGCTCGAGGTAAAGCTAGAGAACACAAATGGGTTACTCTTATATTTATGATGTATTTTGTGATATCGCGGATCGGTAAAAACTCCTATCAGCTGCATAAATCGACACAACTTACCTGAYACTCTATTCTGCCAGTGATCATTGTCATGTTGATATATGTGCGCAGGCCCAATGAGAAGACCACCTAAATCCATCCCAAAGTAAAATATAGCTAGCATTGGAAAGTGATTAACAAGGAAAAGTGCAAGCAATAATGATAACGGTCGGGTAAATTGGGTAAAGTTGTGAATGTGCGCTGCATTCGTGGCACGTACTGCATCAACACGCCCCACGCCTAGCATCGGGTGCCAATTGTCGCTGCGCGTAGAGAAATGGTGATAGTATGCATGATAAGTAACCGGCGTTTTTATAATTCTGCGTTTACCAACCTGCACATCTTTTTTAGACCAAACGTCAGGAAACAACATAAGAATATGTACTATCACATGTAAATAACAGAACAAAATATGTGTTACAAGCATTTCGGTAACCATTAAAACAATACCGCCGAACAATTTCAGCCAAATGTCAGCATGAAATTCGAAAAAATACACCGACATTAAATAGCTCAACCAAACAATGGCCGTAACAAGTAGCAGCTGATAACCCCATTTCGTACTGATAAATCTGAATAGTGGATTCGCCGCCCGCGTCTCCTCATACCCCTTTAGTACTGACTGCTTTTGCTCTTCATCTGGATAATACTGCTTCCAGCTCATTGTCTTTGTATAAAGGTCCTCTATAGAACAATCCATTTCTCTTCTCCAAGTAAAATGCCAAACTAGTGTTCCACACCAAGAATTCTGTCGCCAGCACTGGAGCGAAAAAAAGAAGCACTGTAGCGAAAAGGTGATTCGTTTAAGCCACTTTTAAACCTGGTTAAAAATGGGGGGATTACACAATCGTTTCGTATAAGGCCTTGAAGACCATTTAGGCAATTTGTCGTATACAAGAACCCCAATAGCCCTCAAAGTCAGCACTGTTTATAAAGCAGCCTCTGATAGAGAATGCCGATATGAGTGATTTGTCGCCCTAAGGAGTCACCCGAGGCAAAGGTTAAAGTGACGTCAAACGCCCTAAAGCTGACGCTTGAGTCGGAGTTTTTATTTCATCGAAATTATTGAAAGCGGACATAGCTGGGAATCGAACTAGGGTGATATTTGATCAGGGTGTGAAAGTACGAAATGGCTTTTCACGCCACTTAGCTGCCGTTCGAGCCGACGATTCTATTTCATTGTTTTTATCGATAGCTGACATAGTTGGAAATTGGGCTAGGGTGATATTTGATCAGTGCATAAAAAT
>NVVG01000205.1 GCA_002402125.1 Moraxellaceae bacterium | reverse complement strand
CTCTCAATTTGCAGAAGAATTGGTTGCTGGTGGCGGCGCTGGTTTTTTATACCCAAAAACCAACGTGACTTTCTTAAACCGTGAAAAGAATGATGAGTTTCATAATTCAGGTTATGGCTACGACATTAAGTCAGGTATAGAAATTTCGTTCTTTGAAGACTTTTTCTTTCGTTATATCATCAAAGTTGGCCATATCGACATGCAAGATATTACTACCAGCGACAATGGCGATAGCGCAAAACAGAAATTTGATTTCATAGAATACTACGGTGTGTTTGGCTACCGATTTTAAATTTGCTATCAATGCGACATGTACAGGTCAACATCCATGACAACTGAACAAACCTTATTAGCTCGCTGCGACTCAAAATGTGAATTGTGCGCGTCAACTGATCCTCTAGCGATATATGAAGTTCCTCCCGTATCAGACGCTAGCGCAGAGCAATGTGTCATGCTCTGTACGACCTGCAAAGACCAAATCGAAGGCAAGACCCCTCTCGAAGCAAACCACTGGCGCTGCCTCAATGACAGCGTGTGGACACCTGAACCCGCAGTACAGGTCATGGCATGGCGCACCCTGAAACAATTGTCTGCTGAAGGCTGGGCCAGTGATCTGTTGGATATGTTGTATCTAGAAGATGATGTTCAACAATGGGCAGAATCTGGTGCCGACGCAGATAGTGAATCTGACGTCTCTTGTGTTGATAGTAACGGCGCTCAATTGCAAAAGGGCGACACCGTAACGCTGATCAAGGATCTTGTAGTTAAAGGTGCAAACTTTACCGCTAAACGAGGCACCACGGTAAAAAACATCTCGCTTACAGATAATCCAGAGCATATTGAAGGACGGGTAAATAGTACTCGTATCGTATTGCTCACCTGCTTCTTAAAGAAAGCGAACTAGTTTTCAGCCCTTAGTCTGARTTTCTATGGACTAAGGGCTGCTTTTCTTATCAATTATCGAGTAACCGTTACCACAACCCTCCGRTTTTCCCGCCGCCCWTCGTCCGTATCATTTGATTCAGCWGGATCAMCCTTACCCCGAGCYACGGTCCAAATTCTTAAGGGGGTAATCTGATAATAATCCGTTAATAATTTAGCWATCGTTTTYGCCCGTTTCTCTGCTAGYTGYTTATTATAGRTAGTGTCACCCCAACTATCGGTATGTCCCACAATAACCGCTTCYGAATCAGGGWATTTTTTCATGTAACCGGCAATTTTTTCRATCACCGCAAGRTGATCTACCTGCAGGCTGGAAGARTTTTTTTCAAATAARATATGAATCTTATTGGTTACACTRCTTTCTGGAAATAAYTCACAWCCAACGCCATCRATCGCAACAGCCGAAACAGTATCCGGGCATTGATCCACGCTATCCAACACACCATCGCCGTCACCGTCGGCTAAAATAGCGTTGATTACTGGCTCAACAGCGTCGCTAAGCGGGCTGCTGTCGTTAATTTCAGCCACCACAGTATCATCTTCGACAACACCAACCACAGCTTCCTCATCTGCGCCGAGATTTTTACGCTTCCTATGAGATGACAAGCCAAAACGTTTGCTAATGCTTAAAGACAACAAACTGACGTCAGCGTCATAACGCTCTAATTCTGCTCGCAATATATAGTCGTGATTAAATTGGTATTCTATACCCGCTCCAACGAACAACTGAACATCATTTAGCTGTTCAAAATCAATATCACTTTTGGTTTGCAACTGGGACAACCCGCTCTTAAAAAACAGATTAAACCGAGGGTGGCGCTGAAAAAAATCGAGATGATACAAGGCTCCCACGCCCATTGTTGAATATTCAATAACACCGTGTGGATCGAGTGACACTTCACCCAGGTCGGCCCAAAAACCCTCGATAGCCCATAATTCATTCCATCGATAACCGGCAGACAGTTTAGCCGCAAAATCATAACCGCTATCAACAACAAAACTGGTTTGGCCTGTTTCAGGATCTAACGATGATATACCAAGCCCCACTGCACCATACCAATATTGGTCGAGTCGCTCATCATGGCTATAATCGGGCCAATCCATTGCAAACCAATCCGCCCAAGTAACCGCTGGCACAATAATCAATATCCCTGCCAACAATCCAGTCCTTAATGTTGCTCTCATTGTTAACGCCTACTACTCCGTAAAACTAACCCTGCGAACAACCCTATCAGCAGCATGAAGATATCCATCACACCCCCGCCTGTTCCTGTTTTTACTGTTGCGTCTAAGTCGGCATTGCCACTTTCACTAGCATTTTCCTCGTCCACTGACTCCAATCCAGTCACCCCTCCGGGGTCCTTAATTAGACCATTCAAACCATCCGCGTCATTAGGCCCCCCATCAACAATGGTTAACCGCACACAGAAGTAACCTTCGGTTAATCCCGGCTGATAACTACTATCATCTACCCCAGGGCAATCACCTAACAATCCCGGAGCTGAGGCAACTTCATTCCCCTCGTCCTCGACAAAATCCCTCCAACCTAGGGCGGGGTCAAATTTACGATAGGTCGCCTGTTCAGGAATAGCAAATTTAAGCGGTAGCACTACCCTGGCCGACGCTCCTACCTTGGGTAAATTGGCAATTTCAAAGTCAAAGATACCCGTACTGTGATTGCGGCCATCATCCACATCAGCGACCGCTCCACCACTCCCATCACCATAAGCACTGATATCAGACAAACTAATCGCTACGGCGGTCTTATTGGCAGCACGTACGATGGAACCTACCCGTAGATCCACACCATCGTCTGCAGACATCAGATACTGACTAGTACTATTGGTTTCTGTTTGCAATTTAGCAGCGGAATCACCTTGAGACGAAATTGGATCGCTACTATCAACAATGCCATCAGAATCAGCGTCCCAAGCGACCTCATCGTCCAAAATATCAGCGACACGTATCATATAAACAATCAAGGTGGTCGGCATCATCACCCCATCAATGGTTCGCGATGCACTGACAGCAAGATTGTAATTACCCGCATCCAACAAACTCGGATCAAATATCAATTCTGTCTCGGTGATGGAACCTGTCACTGCCGACAATATTTCTTGATCGCTATTGCTCCAATCAAACTGAGGTACCGGGGTTATTACATTACCTACCACCACACGAGCAATAGCATCACCACCGTCTCTGTCGACCGCCTGCACTGCGTGATCCGCTTGAGAAAGGTTAACCCAAATCACCGGCTGACTATGCACAAAGGGATCACTACCGGACAGCAGTTCTTTTATATCGGATACGCTGTCGCCATCGCTATCGGTATCCAAGTTTCGCTCTGGCGTATTGTTAACACCTGACAAATAGGCTTCGAGCGCATCACTCACACCATCACCATCACTATCACTATCGCCATTCAGGGTGGGAGAATCAGCATCCAGTGGATCGCTGCCGCCAACAATCTCAAACCAATCTGGCAAACCGTCCGAATCCGTATCGGTTGCCCTATCAATGTCAACAATGCCCTGATTGGCTAACTGATATTCAATCACATCACTAATACCATCTCCATCATCGTCATGTTCTACAGAGAAGGATGCATTGTTTCCTAATGCCACTTCACGAACATCGGGAATACCATCACGATCAAAATCCGTCGTTGCATCTACATTAAATATGTTTAATGTTGCCAAGTACGCTTCCACACCATTTGAAACGTTATCGGCATCATCATCGGCTGCACCATTCAGAATCGGCTCATCGACATCTTGCGGATCACTGTTGGACATAATCTCCAGCATATCCGGAACACCATCACCATCGGTATCCGTGTTAGAAGCCACATCAATAATGCCTAATTCATTCAGCACATATTCCAGCGCATTGCCAACCCCATCGATGTCATCATCAGCTGCGCCATCAACGATGGGGCTATCGCTATCAAATGGGTCAGAACGCTGGGTTAACTCATAAATATCGGGTACCTGATCACCATCACTGTCGCTAGTCACTGTAGTATCATAAGCACCGCCATTTTGTCTGAGATAACCTTCAATACCATCACTGATGCCATCGCCATCGCTATCGCCCGCTCCGCCCTTTACTGGCTGGTCAGCATCCAATGGATCACCACCAACGGCAATTTCTAATATATCGGCTAAGCCATCGTTATCGAGATCACTGTTGGTATCACTACTGCCGCCTATGGAAAGCAAATACATTTCCACCGCATCCGTTACGCCATTACCATCCGTATCATCAGTTCCATTCACTGTCGGTGAGCCGGCATCATAAAGATCACTACCCAATAATACTTCAAGATTATTGGGTAATCCGTCACCATCAAAATCCGTATCGGAAAAACGCTGCAAGAAGTTAATCGCCAAGTCCGATTTCAAATACCCAACAACCGTTACCGTCGCATTGGTAACAAATGCCATGGGGGAGAAACTGACAGTAAGATCACTAACATCGTTACTATTGTCGTGATTAAACGCACTACCATTTAACGTTAAGGTAATTTGGGTATTGCTATCTAAAGAGGCGTTGGCGGTAAGTCCAACCGGCATATTCGATATCGAAATCTTCCCACCACTGATAACATCGGCAGAAAAATTATCATTGCTTAACATGATAATTACACTACCAGAAAGCAAACCATCATCTGCCAAGGTTTCAATGAAACCTCCGCTATACACCAAACTGGCAGGGTCATTAAAATTCACCACTACATTATTTTTTCTACTGTCGCTAACATTCGTGGCCAATGCGGTACTGGTAAAGGCACCATCAGCAAAGCTAACCGTCAAATTGCTAATATCACTGGCATTGGAATGACTAAATGCAGTACCTGCCAGGAACAAAGTAATTTGGGTAGCGCTATCGCGCACTAAGACCACACTTAAACCGGCCGGCACATTGCTCACCAGCATGCGTGCGGCACTGACCACATCACTGACAAAGGTATCACCGACCAAGCTAACCACCATAGCACCGGCGATGGCACCATCGTTAGTACTGGCTTCAACAAAACTTCCATTATGGTCTAGGCTAGCGGTATTGTTAAAAGCAACTACTAGATTTTCTTGAGTACTGTTATTCACATCGACAGCCAATGGTACCCCGATAAATGCGCCATCACTAAAGCTGACGGTGAGATTGGCAATGTTCGATGAACTGGTATGGCTACTGGCATTTCCCGTTAATGTAAAGCTTAGTTGCGTAGCGCTATCACGAACGAAGACTGCGGTTAACCCAACTGGCACATTGGATGCGATCACACGGTTAGTACTCACCACATCCGCCACAAACGTATCGTCCGTTAATGTCACCACCACCGAACCAATCATGCTGCCATCGTTAGCAATCACTTCAGAAAAACCACCCACGTAAGCCAGACTAGTGACGTCACTAAAATCGACTGACAGATCATTCTTATTGCTATTACTCACGTTGCTCGCTAACACCGAACTGGTAAATGATCCATCGGCAAAAGCAACGGTTAAATTGCTGATATCATTGCTGCTGGCATGATCGCTAGCATTTCCCGTGAGGGTTAAGGTTAATTGGCTGGCATTATCCCGCACAAAGGTAGCGACAAGACCTGGAGGCACATTGGTTGCAATCACTCTCGCTGCATTTACCACATCGGCCACAAGCGTATCTCCGCTTAGAGAAATAACCACAGAACCATTTACACTACCGTCGTTAGCAACGACTTCTTTCAAGCTACCGACATAAACCAGGCTTGCGGCGTTAACAAAGTCTACGGCAATATCGGTTTTACTGCTGTTGCTTACCGCAGTTGCACTGTTAATAACAAAGGCGTCATCGGCAAATACTACCGATAAATTATTGATGTCATTGCTGTCCGTATGCGCGTTAGCATTACCCGTTAACGATAAAGTAAGCTGGGTTGCACTGCCACGGACAAAGCTGGCAGCCAAACCAGAAGGCAAATTGAACGCTTGTACATGTGTTGCACTGATCACATCTGCAGTAAATGTATCGTCCGATAGAGTTATCACCAGACTACCAGACACACTGCCGTCATTTACGATAGATTCGGTGAAGCTGCCTACATGAGCAAGACTGGTGGCGTTATTAAAATCAACCACTAAGTCTGTTTTAGTGGCGTTACTCACATTGCTCGCTAACGCCGTTGTAATAAACGCACCATTAGCAAATGTTACCGTGAGATTAGCAATATCATTGGCATCAACATGACTAGTAGCATTACCGGTTAATGCTAATGTCACTAGACTGTTGCTGTTACGGGTGAAAACCGCTGCTAACCCAGCGGGTACATTGGATGCAATGACACGACCGGCACTGACCACATCATTGACAAAAGAATCACCTGACAAACTAATAGCAACCGCACCACTCACAAGACCCGTATTGCTCGCCGTTTCAATATAACTACCGCTGTAACCTAAGCTGACAGAATTATTAAAATCAATCACTCTATCTGCTTGTATTGAATTGCTTACATTCACTGCATTAGCCGTGCTAACAAAGGCACCATTATTAAAGGCTAGAGTAAGATTGTCCACATCATTGGCATCGCCATGATTAGTAGCATTCCCGGTAAGCGTTAACGTGAGCTGTGTTGCACTATCACGTACCAACACTGCGGTTAAACCAACAGGGATATTACTGACACTCAGCCGAGATGCACTAACAACGTCCGCCACCAAGGTGTCACCCGTTAACCCGATGACCACAGAACCACTCACACTACCATCATTAGCGGCAACTTCGCTGAAGCTACCACTGTAATCAAGACTGGCGGCATTATTAAAGGTAACCACAATATCAGACTTCGAACTATTCAATACATTAACGGCTAAAGGTACCCCCACAAACGAAGCATCACCAAAGCTAATGGATAGGTTGCCAATGTTCGCCGCACTGGTATGGGCCGATGCATTGCCGGTGAGTGTCATGCTCAGTTGCGTTGCGCTATCTCGTACAAACACCGGCGTAAGACCAGCTGGCACATTGTTGGCAACAACTCGCCCAGCACTTACTACATCAGCAACAAAACTATCGTTAGTTAAGCTAATCAACAGGGTACCTATCACACTACCATTATTGGTAATAGCTTCGGTAAAACTACCGTTATAGGAAAGTATCGTGGTATCAATAAAATCTACCGAAATATCCGCTTTGCTACTATTGCCGACATTAGTTGCTAAGGTTGTTGTGGTAAAAGCGCCGTTATCAAAACTGACAATAACATTACTGGTATCGTTGGCATTTTCGTGATTAGTAGCGCCCCCCACTAACGTCAAACTCAGCTGAGTACCACTATCACGCACAAAAGATGCCACCATACCGGTGGGTAGATTAGCTGCCGTTATCCGGCCCGCACTAACGACATCATTAACGAAAGTATCACCGGTTAAACCAATGACCAGAGACCCGCTAACACTACCATCGTTAGCGGCGACCTCGATAAAGCTGCCCGCGTAATTCACATTGGCGGTATTATTAAAAGATACCGATAAACTTGAATTGGTACTATTCGCCACATTACTTGCTTGGGTGACACCATTAAACGCGCCGTCATTAAAGCTAACCGTTAAATTGGCAATATCCGCTGCGCTGGTGTGGCTAGTCGCGTTGCCGGTAAGGGATAGAGTTAATTGGCTGGCTCCGTTCCGGACAAATACCGCCGTTAAACCCGCCGGCACATTGGATGCCACCACTCGATTGGCACTCACCACATCGGCAACAAAAACATCGTCGGTTAAGGTGATAATAACGGGACCAGTGACACTACCATCATTTGCAGCCCACTCGGAAAAGCTGCCACTATAAGCAAGGGTAGATACATCGTTAAAACCAACAGCAACATCACTCTTGCTACTATCACTCACATTGGTAGCTAAATTTGTGTTGGCAAAAGCGCCGTCGGCAAAACTGATGCTGATATTACTCACGTCATCGCTGCTAAGATGATTGGTGGCAGCCCCGGTTAGCCATAAGGTCACTTGGGTAGCACTAAAGCGTACGAAAT
>NVVG01000204.1 GCA_002402125.1 Moraxellaceae bacterium | reverse complement strand
AATATTACTCTTTGAATCGCGAACATATTTGAAAATTGCATGCTTGCGGTTCCTAAGGCACTCTGTAATCGAATGTTTGTGATCATTAATGTCAATGCTCGCACCGGCATCCTCCGGAATTAATTGGGACTTACCCTGAATGAATATACTGTGGGGGATTATATGGCTCTCTTCATTATCCACGAGAAAGATACCCACGCAATCTGAATGGCTGACTTCGCAGCTGGCCTTTACGACTTTATCGATCAGTTTTTCCAGATTTTTTTCATTGGCAATCATATCAACCAGTTGCAAAAATTGGTTGATAGTATTTTTCATCACGCCAATAGATATAGCAAGCTCGTCAACCTCTCTAATATTAAAGCGATAATCGATGTCTGTACTAAAGTCAAAATCATTAATGCGCTGCGCCGTGCGAGCCAAATGCTTCAGGGATTTGGCAATGCTTCTCGCTAGCAACCATGCTAAAGGTATGCAAAAAATAATAGCCACTATTTGAATGGCAAAACTATTGTTGCGAATATCAATAGCCCTACTAACCAACTCATTTTCAGGGAACAGGATTAATAGAGATATGGCTTCTTTACCTTTCCGTGTGATAACACGGGTCTGGCCACGCCAAATCTCGCCCCCATGTGAGAAATTTATGCCACTCTTGCCGGTGTTCAGCTGACTAATATCAAACCCATGTAAAGCGGGAATACCTAAATCCGCGAGACCCACCATTTCCAATTGACCTTGCCCCGTCTTTTTAACCAAGGCCCTGGTATCTTTGTAGGCAATCACCCGTTGTTTACTATCGATTAATATCAACTCTGAACTTGGGCTAACCTCATATTCACTGATTTTCGTAGACAGCGACCTCAGTGTTGCATTAGCGGAAATGACTACATTGCTATCGCGATCCCAGTGCGAAAAAGTCAGTCCCAATTGTCGGGTTGCAGATAATAGGTGAACTTTAGAAATCATCATGTGATCAGTCCCTATCGCCTGTTTATACCAGAGCTGATCACGTGGATTATAACTTGTCTCCTGCGTAATCAAGTCACCGAGTTGTTCGCCATTGTTATCGTAAAACGCGCGTTGCTGTTTGCCGCTTCCTGCTGAGACATTGTCAATTACGAACACAGTTGAATCCGGAACCACGGCATTGATTTTCTGGTGGAACGCGATGGGTCGAATTATGAAATAATCTCCATTAGGATAAGTGGACTGTAATCCACTCACATTGGGTGTTGCATCCAATACCGTTTTAATCATTGAAAAATTCTGCAGACGTTCTTTTAGATTACGCGCATAGGACAAGTCAGAGACAGCCAACATCGCCAGTGCTATTGCCAGTCTTTTTTGTTCGTTCTCGAGCGCGCCCGCTAATTGCAAGCTAATCTTGTCAATCTTTTCATCTGCGGCCTCGACTAGCATTTTGCTTGTTTCCCAATAGTTATAAATACTGGTGCTGAGACCAAAGAATACAACCAGTGCAAGCACCAATGTAGATATATGAATATGTAAGGGATATTTTTTGAATTCAGATTTGTTTCCCATAATTCAACTCTTTCATTATTGGTAGTGGGTTAAAGCAAGAAAAACTCGTGTGCTTCTCATGCTCGAGTAATGAGCATTTCGTATGTTAGCTAGCACGTATGTATATCGTACAGGGTTCCAAAAGGCATTATGCGATTAACCAGAGACCAACCCCAATCAACGAGTCTAGCAGCTAGAATAGGCGAATCATTACTTGTGCTTGATTTAAATATTAAAAAGGTTTTCTGCTAGATAACTATATTGACATTTAAATAACTATATCGACTTTCATGCCGCTTTTCTGCGGTTCTGTCGCCTTTTCAAAAGCATCAATCAGTCCGGAACGCCTGGCGTATTTTAAGCTGGCTTTATATGCATCCGTTGGCTCGACAAAAGGACTCGGCGAATCATTATCGTCGTCTTTAGTGGATTGATCTATATAGGTATTAACAAGATTTTGTCGATGCTTCATCGCCCCGACTTCTAGGGCGGTTTTACGGGCAGCGTCTCGAGCTTCTTGCGACGCTAAAATAGCGGGATCTTCAGTGTTTATCGGAACTTGTGTATTAGGTGTATTTTCGGTGGGTACATCTAATTTATTAGTACCCTCTGGATGAGCATCACTTGTTTCAGAGCTCTGAATTGATCGTTGATCTTGAAGGTGTGTTGAATAACCTTGAAGCGATTGCAACATATTTTGGGATAACACATGCGTAGAGCCCGATATCATTGCGACACCGCCAAACCTATTCGCAGTAAAATATCTTGATAGCTTATAAGGTTATTATTCATCTGTAAGTTTCTCCACAACATTGAGTACACGGCTGGTAAAGGATGCAAACCATGCCTTAAGCAGTGGAGAACAAGCATCTAGCTCTTTTTTAATATCCTCAATTGGTATTGGAGTGACCCTGACATAGGAAGTTGCCACAGCCTTACCATGATACGCCGGTGATTCTCCCGATTGCCTTTCGTTTACAACTACGGCAGCATCCCCTAAAAAATGATAGGGCCCAATTTCAAGAGAAATATCCCTTTTACCCAATGTTAAGTTCAAATTGACACTGCCTTCCAATACAAAATATGCGGTTGTTAGTGGGCTATCTGTGTCAAATATAACATCGCCAGTATTGAATTCGAGATCTTCGTCCAATTTTTCCATATCTGCTATTTTCACCTCGCTAAGCTAATAATCACTAAGCTAATAATTGCTGATCTTTAATTGAGTCATGCTGACAATTTCGGGACAATTTCGGGACAATGCCGTAACAATGCCCAGACAATCTATGGTTCCATGAACACTAAGAAACTTTTTTATTCTCAAAACCTTCTTTCACCAACACTTTTTGTACCGCATCTTTAAATGGCGGCATTAACGCAGCGGTTGACACACCGATCATCAACACGCCATTGATTGCCTCTAGTGCCCCCAATAATTTATGATCATCTGACATCACCACATCTCCATATCCCAGTGAGCCAAAATTTACCGCAGAATGATAGAAAGCAGCATCAAACAGCTGAAACTCATCTAACAACACAAACAAAAGTGCCCAAATAGCAATTTGCCCAAGAATACCTACCACCAACAACAGCATCACCCCACTTAAAGATGCCAAATCAGGCCATATAGACGTGTTGGTGATGAAGGTTAACCGTCTAAAGTAGTATCGTATTGCTAAAACCATCAGTATTGATTGAAGCACCAAACAAGCAACCATTACCGGCAAACCCACCAATAAATTCATTAACATATTGAAGACTCCGAAGAAGATACATTAGACGCAACATCATTAGACTGCGTCCGACGCACGTGTAAATATTCGAACAAATACACCGCAAACCAAGCGTAGAGTGTGACGATAACAAACAAGCTGAGTCGACTGAACATCGCCGCATAGACATCATTACCATTAGCACTGTCCTCTACCGCTGGCCCTAAAACAATTAACATTGTCGTAACAACATTCACCCAGAATGATGTTGAAAAACGCGAGGGGATTAGCTGATAAATTTTACTAGAAAAATAGCACCCAAAGAGCAACATCCACAAAAAGAACATCCACAAATTGGTCGCGATCCCTAGTAGCGACCAAAATAACAATCCAAAACACCCCCCAAGAAACGTAGAACCCAACAACTCGATACCTGCATTTTTCGCACTAACCAATGAGCTTTGCCGAGCCAACGCTACAGACTTCATAATCATTGCCATGTACGCTAACGGATTGGTTAAAGCAACCAAATATACCGGCAGCACAATCAAAGTCCCCCGAAGAGCGATCCAGTTCGTTTGTTCTGGTGTGGGTTTTGTAGAAGTTTCAGGTTCGTTATCTTCTGGAAACCAGGGGTATACCAACCACTGACAAATTACGACTAACACAACGCTCGATACCAACGACTGTAATACCATGGTTGCTAGGCTATAATCTACGGTTCCAAGGGCAGAGATCATCGTAATCCCTAACGCGAGTAGCGTACCCATAAGACCTTTATCTTGATTCACCGAAAGATAAAAACTAGCATAAAGCCCCAGAGCTACTAACAACACAGCCGCCATTGGGTAATTTAACAACAGAGGAATAAGCAGCAGCCCCAAACCGGGAACTAACATGATTGCTACCGATAATCCCAATAAGCCTTTTAGTTTCATCGGTGGCGCTGGCTCGGAAACCAACATCATCGCTAACATCGGTGCAAGAAAGGGCAAAGGTAAACCTAATCCATAAGCCAACGCCAGCGAAAGTGCAACTACGCAACTCAACCGAAAGACGCGCCTCGCTTGCAACTGCACCCTAAATCACGCCACTTGAAAAAGTATCAGTAAGCATAAGAGAACCAACTCATTACTCTTATATAAAATTTGCCCATATACTTTAACAACCAACTATTTTCGCTGTAGGCGATCACCTCGGCTTGTCCGCCAATACGTATATCATTCTCTAGTTGTTCGCGCTGCCCAGGATCGAACTTTATCACTACAGGAAAGCGTTGTGATTGACGTAACCAATCCCTGTTATTCTGAATACTGGGTAAGTTCCCGGGGGGCTGCGCCTGCCCTGCAGCGACACCTAAACCCACACTATGCACTTTGCCGACAAAAACTTCACCCGGCAGCGCGTCTACCACGATTTCCACTGGAGTACCTACGCGTATATTCCCTAGATTATTTTCGGTAAACTCGGCGCTAATCCATATATCATGAATAGCAATCAGTGTCATTACAGGTTTCCCCGCACTCGCGAATTGGCCTACATCAGCACGCAAATCCGAAATCACCCCGTTAGCACTGGCAACAACCTGGGTATTTCTAAGGTCAAGCTCGGCCTTTTCTACTGCACTCTTCGCTTTTTTCAGTTGCGCGTTATCTTCACCCTCGCCACCTTTTTGCTCTGTTGCCCGTTGGATTTCCGCTTCTGCAGCGGCTACTTTTGCTATCGCTTGCGCTGCTGACGCCCTAGCGATTTCCAAACGACGTACCGATATTGCGCCAGAATCCTTGCGGTATAAACGCTCTTGACGCTTTGCATCTTGTTCGGCTTTTATCTTATTCGCTTCAGCCGCTCTAAGATTCGCCTGGGCTGTTTGGATACCAGCGCTGCCCGCCCCAATTTGACGCTTTACACTTTCTAAATCAGATTGGATCTTTTTTAGCGCAATTTCATAATTTGCTCGATCAACCTCAAAAAGAACCTGACCCGCTTTGACCTCTTGATTGTTTTTTACATGCACTTTGGTAATGACGCCGGCAACCTTAGATGCCACTCCAACGACAAACCCCTGAACACGCGCTTGGCTGGTATAAGGAGTATAACGGTCAGATGTTAGATACCATAATAAACTGACTACAATCAGCATTAGGACCACGCCAACGCCACGCTTAACCGATGTCTCCGAAGCCTGATTCTCTTTAGTATCCATCACTTCTGCCTTGTCTGTATTGGGTTAAGTAGGTTGAGCTTTATCGTTTTTATCATTTCAGTCATCAACAACTCCCGTGCTAGCAGAACCTTCACTGATAGGTAAAGGAGCCGTCAGCAGCTCACCCCAATCACTACGCTTCGCCATTGTGCTTCTAGTATTTTCTGGAATCAGTTGATCCACAGGCATTGCTATCCAGCCACCACCGAGCCCTTTGTACAAGCTAATAATCGCACTAATGTGGTTACCCTGATTTATCACCTGCCGTTCAGCTTGCGAGAATAATGCTCTCTGTGCATCAAGCACACGCTGAAACCCTGCATAACCTTCTTTATAACGAATATTGGCTATATCTAACGCACGTTGCGCGGCGGTAACAGATTCATCAACCAGCACCTGTTGTTCGGCGGTTTTTATCACGCTATATACCGCATCATCGACTTCTCTAGCCGCTTGTATCACCGACGCTTGGAAGCTCTCAATCAACTGCTGTAACCGAGCATCCTGCAGGCGTATATTATTTTCAATGCGGCCATAGTCAAAGATATTCCAACGTAGGGCTGGCCCAGCAACTAAGCTGCTCGTATTTGAGCTACCACTGGTATTATTTCCAGACCAACCGAGCGTTCCTAACAGGGATATTGACGGGTAATAATCCGCCTGAGCGATACCAATTTGGGCCGACTGCATTGCTACCTGCCACGCCTTAGACCGGACATCAGGTCTCTGTAAAAGCTGGTTGGCGGAGATATGGCTAAAATTAACCGACGATGCCATTGGCAATGTGTATTGCTCTTTCGCTACCCCCGCTACCCCCACTACGTCTACATCAGCAACAAGCTCCGGGACATTACCAGGGGGACGTCCCATCAATGTAGTTAGCGCATTTCGGGTGGAAACCAATACAATTTCTAACTGCGGTATACTAGAAAGTGTAGCCAGATATTGTGTCTTTGCCTGTTGTAAATCCAGCTCCGAATCCTCGCCACTCTCAAACAGCTGCTCGGTCAACTCGTAGCTGCGTTTCTGGATTGCTGCGTTCTTTTTAGCGATAGTTATTCGAACTTCAGTCGTACGGTAAGCATAATAAAGATCAGCTACCTGGGCACTTATTAATACTTGCATATCAGCATGATTGGCAACAGATGCAAAAAAGCCAGCATCCGCAGATTCTATGCCACGTCGAAACCTGCCCCAGAAGTCCATTTCCCAAGCTAAATTAACACCGGTTTGGTAACTTGTATAATTAAAGTCGCCAGCGCCTGCAGGGCTTTTACTATTCACATAGTTAATGGCACCCGTTGCCTGTTGGACTTGAGGATAAAGACTACTACCCGCTATTCCTAACAGCGCTCGACTCTCAAAAATGCGTAACCCAGCGCCACGCAAAGTCAGGTTTTCTTCTTTATTGATTTCAATCAACCGGTTTAGCACAGGGTCTTCAAACAATAGCCACCAGGTTTGCAAATTAACTTGTTCTGGCGATACTGAAAGCCCTGACGCTGCGGGTACCGCACCGTTTTTAATACTGTCAGCTAGCGCTGAAGATTTTGGTAAAGATGCCTTGGTGGAAAGACTGGTGGCAGCAATAGATTGCTGCCACTGTGCTAACCACTCAACTTGAGGCTGCTGAAATTCTGGGCCAATCGTCGTACAAGCACCCAGTAAACCCCCAATACTAATCAATATGGCCTTTAACAGTTGGCTATCAGTGACCCTGTTAACAATAGCCCTGTGAAATAATGGAAACCACCAACGAAAGATACCTGCATACTTCACAATCATCATTATTCTTTCGAAGAAGCAGAAGGTGATTGTAGTGAAGTTTCAGCCGTATCCTCTAACCAAACCTTGAATAAGGTGTAACCTAACGTCATCACTACTGCACCTACAAATAAACCAATAATGCCGTGCGCTAACATGCCACCTATGGCACCAATGAATATTACTGCCATAGGTGCCTCAACCCCACGCCCCAATAAGATAGGTTTCAACACATTATTCATTAGACCTACGCCAACATTCCAAATAAGAAAGGCTATTGCAGGGCCGGTGTCAGAGGTCGAAAATGCATAGATAGAGAGTGGAATCAATATCAGCAAGATATCAATCTGTACCACCGCCAATACCAAACACACCAAAGCTATTGCTCCCGCCGCAGGAATATCCATTACCACAAAACCTATGCCTGCAAGAAATGTTTGAAGCACAGCAATACCAAGAATCCCATTAACTACACTCTTAATGGTGGAACTTGCGATGTCCGTCATCTCTGCTCCTTTGTCACCAGCAAGCCTGATAAATACTCTGTTAGCAGCCCGCTTTCCACCATTCGCTTTAGCCAAAAACACACCCGCGATAATAATAGAAAAGACAAACATCAACACACTGAGGCCAATACCAGCGACAGCCTTCAACAACCACTTACCAACTTGTTTAACCTGATTCTCAAATTCCCCTAGCGTTTCCTTGGGGTTTTGGGAAACGCTTGTCCATACCTCAGATATATCCTTGCCAACGATAGGCAAACGAGCAATGGCCTCCGGTGGGAGTGGGATCTTTAATGTATCCTGTTGGAAGTTCTCCGAAACACTCTTGGCCTCTTCCACC
>NVVG01000203.1 GCA_002402125.1 Moraxellaceae bacterium | reverse complement strand
GAAGTTGCTGGCGTGTATCCAAAAATCATGCTTGATGGGGATATGGATGCGGGTGCATGGTCTTGTGGTATGGTCGCCGGACTAATTCATGATATACCAACCTGTGAGGAGCTGGTTAGTCGTATTATGAGTGAGGCAGATTCGCTAATTAGGGATAGGCTCAATAAGTTTCTCTAATCACATCAACAGCTACAGCCATTAAGATTTCCCCCTGAAAAATGCGACGACCATGGTATATTAAAACACTGGGTTGTCGCATTTTTTGTTCTATTCGAAGTGTCTTTGGTTTGTCAGATCATCTTTCGTGTATGTCGTTTTTCATGATTTTGGAAAACTGCCGTAGACGGCCAACGATTTTTTTATTAATGGTGTTGGCGGGAAAATTACCTTGGGCGTTTTCTGTTCCTACCGGCAGTCCAGTTAACAATTCTAATGCTTCGTCTACTGAGGTTGTGGTGTAAATGGTAAATGTTCCAGCTTCTACCGCTTCGACCACTCGCTTGGCGAGCATCAAATTAGGTTGATTGGTGGCGGGGATGGCGACCCCTTGAGTTCCGGTTAATCCTCTTGCCGCACAGATATCAAAAAACCCTTCTATTTTTTCATTCACACCACCCACCGCTTGGACTTCGCCGATTTGGTTGACGGAGCCGGTGATAGCGATATCTTGCCGTAATGGAATGTTGACTAATGCGGAGATCAACGCGCAGAGTTCACCCAGTGATGCACTGTCGCCATCGATGTAACCATAGGATTGTTCCATCGCAATGTGGGCAGAGATGGCAAGAGGAAAGTCTTTTGCATAACGGCTGCACAAATATCCGCCCAGTAATAACACGCCTTTGGAGTGGGCGGATTGGCCTAGTTCAACTTCGCGTTCAATATCGACAACACCGGTATTGCCAGGATGAACGGATGCGGAAATGCGACAGGGGCAACCAAAACAACTTTCACCKACCTCCATRATGGTGAGCCCATTAACYTGTGAGRTGGCTTTKCCTGTCGTYGAAATGACAATGGTGCCGTCYAATATTTGTTCTCGTATCGCGTCACTGAGSCGRGAGTTYCTATATTCYCGGGCTTCAATAGCATTGATRATTTGCTGTTCATCTATCGTGCCTTGTCCTTGTTGGGTGCAAAGATARTCGGCTTCAATGGCKACTTCCATGATGTGGTCAATGCGCGCGGACAATTTATTTTGATGTTCRGCTAAACGGCAGGCGTGTTCAGTTARACGTGCAATGGCWTCGTCCGATAACTCGGCTAATCCTTGCTTGTTRGCTTTTTGTTTGACGAGTTGGGAGAAATGATAAAGGTTGGTTKYRGATCTTTCGAAGTCGCTRCCGAAATCYACCAAGACTTTAAACARTTCATCAAATTCTGGGTCATGTTGGGCGAGRGTGTAGTAAATTTCTCTAGGTCCGATCAATATAACCTTTACAGACAAAGGAATGCCTTCTGGTTTTAATGTGCTAGGTATGCCCAATTGAGATTCGTGAATTGGCGGTTCAAAACTGATTTTGCCATTTTGTAAGGTGCGCTTTAGTGCATCCCAGGTGGCGGGTTCTAGGAGAACTTTCTCTGCATGTAAAATGAGATAGCCACCATTGGCACGGTGTAATGCCCCGGCGCTTAGTTGTTGATAATGGGTGTTGTAGGGTGTGGTCTCTTGCGGGGTGTCCAGCTGGCCAAACAAATTGCCGAAGTGGGGGTTGGTTTCTACAACAATAGGCGCGCCGCTTTCTGATGATGATCGGGTTAATAAATTAGGTCGATAGAGGTCCTCTAATATGGCGCGTTTATTGATGTTGTTGCTAGCTTCTGATTCTTGTTCCTCATCTAAATATTCTTCGATAATGCGCGGTAAATGATTGTGAACCTGTGCGAGGTAGAGTTGTACTGCGGGGTTTCCTGGGTATTCGGTTTGAATGGTATCAAATAATGGTTTGATAGCTTGTTTGATCGTGCCATCCCGCAACTCTCTAATTCCATCATTTAAATCTCGTTGCCATTGCGGGAGTTCAAGTAGGGTGTTGTTTAATAATGCTTCAAGCTCGAGAACATCTAGTTGAAATGCATCGCGCAATTCTTCACTGAGTTGGGCAAACATGGCCTCATCTGCCACCTGCCCGTCAATGAGGGGGCTGAAGGTTATGGTGCCTTCTTCACGATACAGGGCGATATTTTTATTGTTGGCTTGGCGTTCGATATCGTCGATGGCTTTGTCATATATACGATCAAAGTGGCTCTGTAAGGTGGATTTGCGTTGTTGATAATTGGGATGATCAAATATTGCAGGAAAGGTGTCTAAGATGGATTCTATGAGTGTGTCAAAAGCCCGTAATAATAGGCTGCCCTGTTGCGGCGGCAAAGATAGTACTCGTGGTTCTCGTGGATTGTCAAAATTGTTCACGTATAACCAGTTGGAGGGCGGGGCGCCGCGACTGGCAATAGGCGAGAGGCTATTCATTATGTACTGCACCCGCCCAGTACTATATTCACCGGAAACATACAGATTGTAACCGGGCTGTTTAATATCAATGCCAAACTCTAGCGCCTTGGTTGCTCTATGTTGACCTAAAATATGTTCATCTACCGGCGTGAAGCCGTTAGAATCCTCCTGCTGGTTGTTGATGCCGGAAAAGTCGCTACTAGATACTGGGTGAAACAGTTGATCAACAGATAGTTTCATAAGCTTCCGATGTTGTGGCAAATGAAGATACCTTTAATATTAGCTCAAAAATAAGACAAAATTCCTAAACAGCATAATGGATTAGCCTATATCCCGTGCTTTAGTTCTGTAGAGAGTAAAATAATGTCGTTATTGGGGAAGGAAATTTATCGTTGTTATGACGAATATGGGCCGGTGCARGTRTTTGATGACGGYGTGAAGCGCTATTTGGCCTTCGAAGAGRATGACGAGCAAACCTGYGTATTAAAAGCAGAYCCCGCCCGTATACAGCATGARTATACYCGGGCAATGTTATTATCCTTGCTTTTTGTYGACCCCAAGGAGGTGTTGYTRYTGGGYCTGGGTGGTGGCAGTTTGGCGACMTGTTTGTTGGGYTTGTCGCCAGAKCTTCGAWTRCGKGCRGTGGAGTTRCGTMGGGCGGTGATCAAAATTGCAAAAAAGTACTTTTATTTGCCTAAAACYGACCGCTTATCGYTGWTTGAGGAYGATGCTGGKCAATATTTGCTCGAYGACTCWRTCGCRCCRGCWCAGYTRATAYTRGCGGATATGTAYGGMGCCGACGGYTTRGACCCGCAGCAACTGAGYGCCTGGTTCTTAGAGCGTTGCCATCAGTTGTTAACSGATGATGGYTGGTTRGTRCTYAATTGCTGGAATGAYCATCGCAGTGATAAGGYCAGTCTAGCGATGCTGAGTGAGATYTTCGCCGATGTGCGTGTGTGCGGTACTACCAGYGGYAATTGGATTATTTATGCCGGCAAGCAAAAGCATGAGGCAACCGATAAACAACAAAAGCAACGGATAAAGCGCTTAACGGATGACTTGGGATATGGTGTTGCGGGTTATTTGAGTAAGATGCAAAAGATTTCCTAACTTTTGTTGGCAATTATCCTTGCCAACAACCCTATTGCCTGTCTAAACTACTGGTTAACTATACAGTRGTTCGTGAGAGGGTAGGAGATGAARCTCTATATTGCAGAGAAACCCAGTTTAGGTAGAGCAATAGCCGATGCACTGCCTGGGCCTCACCAGAAGGGTGATGGCTTTATTCGGGCGGGTAATGGCGATTGCGTTAGTTGGTGTATTGGTCACTTGTTAGAGCAAGCCGAGCCTGAATCCTATGATCCTGCCTACAAGCGYTGGCGTACGGAAGACCTGCCTATTGTGCCTGAGCARTGGCAACTAAAACCCAAACCTAAAACTCGCAAACAATTGAGTGTGTTGCGCAAGTTAGTCAAAGAAGCCGATCAGCTTGTGCATGCTGGCGATCCTGATCGAGAAGGTCAGCTATTGGTCGATCAGGTGATTGATCATCTTGGGGTTAAAGGTCAGAAAAAATCTACTATTCAGCGTTGTCTCATTAGCGACCTTAATCGACCGGCGGTAAAGCGCGCGATTAATGATTTAAAAGATAATCAGCAATTTATGCCGTTATCGGTCTCTGCGTTGGCGCGTTCGCGGGCAGACTGGTTATATGGAATTAACATGACGCGTGCTTATACCCTGCAAGGCCAAAAGGTTGGCTATTCCGGATTGCTATCGGTTGGTCGGGTGCAAACACCAATTTTGGGCCTAGTCGTTAGGCGTGATAAAGAAATCGAGAGCTTTGTCACTAAACCTTTCTATGACGTGGTGGCGCATCTGCAAACCAATAAAGATGAATTTTTTAGCGCTAAGTGGTTGCCCAGTGAGGCCTGTGAACCCTATCAAGATGAAGATGGTCGGGTATTAAATCGGGCCTTGGCAGAAAATGTCGTTAAGCGTATTACCGATCAGCCAGCGCATGTTATTCAGCAACAGAAGAAAAATAAATCTCAGCCACCACCGTTGCCGTATAATTTATCGGCGTTACAGATTGATGCGGCAAAACGCTTTGGCATGTCAGCAAAAGACTCTCTCGATGTGTGCCAACGTCTTTATGAGAAACATAAATTAATCACTTATCCCCGTTCCGATAGCCGCTATTTACCCAGTGAACATTTTCAGCAGGCCGCATCTGTGGTATTAGCGATTGAGTCCAATTTGACTTCTTTGCGCGAGGCGACACTCAATGCAGATATACGGATAAAAAGTAAAGCTTGGAATGATGCAAAGGTTTCTGCCCACCATGCCATTATTCCTACCCAGAAAAAAATGGATATCGGGCGCCTTTCAAAGCAAGAATTACAGGTTTATCAACTTATCGCCCGGCAGTATTTATTCCAGTTCTATCCGAAACATGAATACCAAGAGACCTTGGTGAAAATTGATATTAACGGCGGAGTGTTTGTTACAAAGGCGAATCAAGTGACGCTGCAAGGATGGAAAGTCTTGCTTGCCAAGGAGGGGGATAAAACGACTACAGATGCGACTAATAGCAATGAAGATCAGGCCAACGCATCGTTAATTACATTGCCGACATTACGTAAGGGGCAGCGTTTACATTGCCTAAAAGGAGAGTTGTTAGAAAAACATACCCAGCCACCGAAATATTTTACCGATGCCACCCTGTTGGCTGCGATGACCGGCATCTCACGTTATGTGACCGATCAAGCAATTCGTAAGGTATTAAAAGATACCGATGGTTTGGGCACCGAAGCGACACGAGCCGGTATTTTGGAATTGTTGTTTAATAGGGGCTATCTCTCGCGCCAAGGAAAGCAAGTGCGTGCTACCGCCGCTGGACGTGGATTAATTGAATGTTTACCCGATTCCGCCACCACCCCCGATATGACCGCGCAATGGGAATCAACCCTAGAGGCTATTAGTTTGCGCAAGGTCAATTATGATAGTTTTATGGTGCCGCTGACTAATCGGTTGGGCGAATTGATTTCTCAAAGCTTGGCAGACCTACCGCAAGGGTTGCGTGGGATTAAGGCAAGTAAACCTACTTACCGGAAACGACGTAAAGTCCCTGGGAAAGCCCCTGGGAAAGTAGCGGCTAAAAAAAAGAGAAAAGTCGATAAGGGTTAAACCATCGAGTGATGGTTGCTATCCCAGGTCTCTGACTGGATAATGTGGTCAAATCAATCGTGCAGTCATTATGGCTCACACTGACCACCATTATAGGGAGCACCCATGAGCGAAGAGTCTTCTACTCAAGAATCCATCAAGATAGGCCAGAATAAGGTCGTTACTTTTCATTATCGGTTAAGCAATGGCGAGGGAAAGGAGCTTGAAGACTCGCATGCTGGTGATCCCATGGCTTATCTTCATGGCCACGGCGGCATCATTCGCGGTTTAGAAACTGCCATGGTGGGTAAGGCGGCAGGAGAATCCTTTAGTGTCACGGTGCAACCGATCGATGGTTATGGTTTGCGTAATGAAGAAAAGCAACAACGTGTGCCGATAAAACACCTTAAGGTGCAGAAAAAAGCCAAGTTACGCCCCGGCATGATAGTAGGCATTGAAACAGAGAAAGGTCCGGTGCAAGTTACCATAGTGAAGGTCGGAAAATTTAATGTGGATGTTGATAGCAACCATCCGCTCGCTGGCCAGGTGTTAAGTTTTTCTATTGAGGTTGTTGATGTCAGGCAGGCCAGTGAAGACGAGATAAGTCATGGACATGCACATGGCGTTGGCGGTCACCACCATTAACCTTTAAGGGGATTTTACTGCGAGCTCGCAGGGTTTGTGATGGGTTGCTGAGTTTCCTCGCTGGATAGAATGACCTGGCAAACTTTAGTAACTTTATTCCAGCTATTGCCACTTTCTATACAGCTTTTCTTATAATGCTCAGTGGCGATGTCACCGTGCGGAGGTGGGGTGAATTTTGGTAAGCGATTTTGTTGATCGGCTAATTGTTTGCTAACATTCGACCACTCCTGCATCTCCTGTCGATAAATTCTATCGGCAGGGTTGTTTATCATATCGTCGTGGATATTTCTCAACATGCTTCTGGTATGTCGTTTATCAGCAGCTTTACGATTCTGTCTTTTGCTACGGGAAAGTTTTTTGCTGGCTTTGTCATAGTGAGTTAGGTTGTTGAGGAGGCTGCCAATAACGTCGTTGGCATTTTCTGCTATTTGATTTTTATAATTTCTATATTGAGTGAGTTCTGAAGGTGAAAAACATCGCTGAGAACTCGTAGTTGAGAGTGATTTATCGACATCTTTCTTGGATTTCTTCAGTTCACGTTTCGATTGTTTAAGACATCGATAGCCTGACTTTACCAGGCTTGTTGAGCGTAAGACGAATGCTTGTTCGCTGTCAGATAGCTCTCGAAGGTCATGTTCTAAGGCTTCTTCAATGTTAGAAAAAGAATCATTCGCTTCACATTGGATAAACTTGTTATCAGCGATTGAG
This sequence comes from Moraxellaceae bacterium, assembly GCA_002402125.1. Lineage (GTDB taxonomy): Bacteria > Pseudomonadota > Gammaproteobacteria > Pseudomonadales > Ketobacteraceae > 42-54-T18. The sequence continues at coordinate 1,146 of NVVG01000203.1, read as the reverse complement.
CGTAATCTACTGTTTAACGCGTCAACTTGAGATTGGCAGCGATTAATCCATTGTTGATGTTCGCGCTCCTTATGGCTGGGGTCACTACGTGTCCCCCAGCTATATTCACATCGCTCATACGCGTCGGAATATATACACACACCTGGTCCGTGGCGTGTGCCGGATACATACATTCCTTTGTAATGAAGGATTCCATTTTTATAAAAATCACTCGTTCCATGGGGCTTGAAGTTGATCCAATTACCCACTTGGACGGTATTATATGAGCTGCGCATTGTTCCGAAAATTAATGACCCTTGATTGAATATGCCTTGGGTCCATTTTTCTCCGGAAAAGTGTAGAACCTCCCCTTCACCTTGTGCTAGGCCGTTTGCGCAGCCTCCTTTAACATAGATCCATTTGCTATTTCTTTTCGACAATTTACAGGGTTGGATTTGTTTGAGTCTTTTTCTGGCTTCATTGCCTGGAGCTTGGTAGGTTTTTTGGCCGTTATTCCACACTTGCAGGTAATCAATATGTTCATGTTGAGAGGATTTGGGTGTAAATAAAATATTCCCCGAGAGCGCACCATTAACAAACTCTCCTCTATAACTATCGCCATTCGCGAGAATTTTTTCACCTTTTCCCTGCAATAATTGCAGTTTGAAATTCCCGATTAGCTTTCTACCGTCTGCATAGGACAATGTGCCACTGGATAAGAAACTTTTGCTAAAGCGTCCTTTGGCAATTGTCCCGCTGGAAAACCTTTTTTGGCCATTACCATTGGGTTGGTCGTTACGAAAGTCGCCAGTATAGATGTCACCACTATCTCCGTAGGTGATGGTACCTTTGCCACTCATTAACCCGGCTCTAAAACTGCCAATGTAGTGGTCGCCATTGCTGGCTATATATTCTCCCTTGCCGTGAGGTTGGAAATGTTTTAAGCCGCCTTTGTACTTTGCTCCATTATGCTTTGGGTGGTTGTACTTTTGGTCATTGCCAAATGAAATCCAGTTGCTAGTTGTTGTCGAGGGAAGCGGGTAAAGATTGGTTGCAATGTCATGGGGTATTGATGCACAACTAGTAATAATAGTCATTGTTATGATCAAGTAAAAAAGACGGAAACTCATTTCAACCTCTAGTTGTTTTCATGAAAAATAGATGGAT
>NVVG01000202.1 GCA_002402125.1 Moraxellaceae bacterium | reverse complement strand
CGCAATACGCCTGATGATTGACAAAATTGCTCAATTCTTTGGGGCATCCAAAAAAGCCCATGAGCCCTCCGCCCCCTCCCCTGATAGAATCGACAAACTAACATCGCTTAAAGCGCTGTTGGATAGCGGTGCTATTAACGAGGCGGAATTTGAACTGGAAAAACAAAGACTGTTTTCATCGAGCTAACAAAATAATAAGCCCAACAGGCTTGCGAAACTAGCTATCCTGCGCCGACGATCCCGCGCTGGGCTTCATCCATGTATCGTAAAACTGATCGGGCATCAATGGCTTACTAAAATAGTAGCCTTGGTATTTATAACAACCTTTTTCTTCCAGAAAATCTAATTGCTGCTTCTTTTCGACCCCTTCGGCTAGCACGTCTAGACCCAAATGCTTCGCCATCGAAATAATGGTTTCAACGATCGCCCTGTTATTTTTATCCGACTCAATATCTCGCGTGAATGATTGATCGATTTTCAATTTACTCAACGGCAACGATTTTAAGTACGAAAGCGAGGAATAACCTGTACCAAAATCATCGATAGATAACAAGAAACCCATCTCCTTAAGCCGGAGCATCTTTGTCACTATGGCATCCAAATTAGTCAGCAACATACCTTCCGTTATTTCTAATTCAATTTTACTCGGTGAAACATCTGCTTTACGCACAATCGCACTAACTCTTTCGGCAAAATCATCCATTATGAATTGTCGCGGACTAATATTAATTGCTAAGCGATCGAAGCCTGCCGGCACACCCATGGCCTGCCATTCCTTAAGCTGCGTACAGGCTTCATTTAATATCCAATCACCCAGGGCGACAATAAGACCACTTTCTTCTGCCACACCGACAAATTGATCCGGCCCAACCAGTCCTAACGTCGGTTGCTTCCATCTAACCAAAGCTTCAGCACCAATTAGCTCACCCTTCTCATCGACTTGAGGTTGGTACTGCAAGAAAAACTGGCAATTATCCRACGCTTTTGGCAATAGCATTTGTAATTGCATCCGTCTTTCTGCAATTTCCTGCATCTCTTGGGAGAAGAATCGAATRGCATTGCGACCATCCGATTTTGAACGGTACATTGCTGCATCCGCTTGGCGAAAAATATCGTGAATGGTATCGTTATCTTGCGGATATAATGCAATACCGATACTACAACTTACATTAAGCTGATGCCCCTCAATCATAAAGGTTGCGGACAAGACTTCTTGGAGTTTTTTAGCGACATTTCTCGCCAATTCCGCCGCCAATTTACTATCAGTATCCAGCTCTGGCAGCATAACCACAAATTCATCGCCACCCAATCGGGCAACGACATCATCGCTGCGAACCAACTCTCGCATCCTTCTTGCAATAACCATCAACAGTTTGTCGCCCACCGGGTGCCCCAATGAATCATTGATGTTTTTAAAATGATCCAAATCGACAAACAGCACACCACCAATATAACCATGCTGCCGTGAGCGTTCCAATTCGACTTCTAGGCATTCAAACAACATCCTACGGTTGGGCAAATCTGTCAACGGATCATAATTTGCCTGGCGGCGAATAACGTCCTCTGCTTCTATACGCGCGGTAATATCAACAACCCCGGCGATTGAACCTTTATATTCCCCTTGAATATAAATTGGTGACGATGACATTGTGGTATATATTCGCCCTCCGTCTTTTGTCGTCAATTCAAAATCGAGACGATCAGACTCCTTTTCTTTACGCTTTCCAAAATTCTCTTCGCAAATCTTTACGCCTCTATCATCCATGAATTCAAACATGTGCTTGCCAACCATCTCTTCGCAGCGATAACCTAACATTTTGGCCATAGATTTATTAACCATGGAAGTTATCGAGTCCTCATCGACTACCCATATGCCTTCTTGCGCCAACTCAAACAAATGTCGATACTCTTCTTCACTGGACTTTAACGCATCTTCTGCGTTCTTTCGTTCGGTAAAATCTGAAAAGGTAGCTACAAATCGAGTAGGCGTTCCATCACTCAAGCGTTCTACAACTTTTCCGCGAACAAACATCCATCGATAGTAATCATTGCCGCTATGGATACGGTATTCCGTTTGAAAAACTTCTGTTTCCCCGGCCAAATAACGTTTCAATTCTTTGCGAGCCTGGGCTTTATCATCGTCATGGACTAATAATTTCCACTCCGCGTAGCTGCCCATATAATCTTCACACTCATAACCTAATAAATACCGTAGCCTACGAGAAAAAAACACTTCGTCTGCGACCATGTTCCAATCAGCCACACCATCACCGCTGCTATCCAATGCAAACAACCAACGCTCTTCGCTATTTCGTAAAGCGGATAAAGCGCCGCTCATTTTTTCTTGCATAACATTATAAGATCGCGACAATCGAATGATTTCGTCGGCGCCATTCTCTTTCACTTCGACGCTGTGTTGAGTTTCTTCCATTCCTTTGCGTAACTGCCTTAAAGGCGACAAGATGACGATACTTAACAACCACGCCAGCAGTAGAGCAATCAACAGTGCTACTGCGACGGAAATCGCGATATTGGTGAAGAGTTTATTTCTTGCAGCAGTCAAATAATCACGCAAACTCCTTTCGACATATAGCATGCCCACAGAGTCTGCGCGAACAGAGCTAATTTGTGGTTTGAATAGGATAGGAAAATAGATGCGCATTTGCATGTCGTCTACTACGGTAGATGCCTGCAACGTCGAAACTGACTGAGAATTTTGCTTAGTGGAATAACCCTTTAATATCGCTTCAGCGGTTTTATCTCGCCACTGCTTATTTGTACTAAAACGAATCACTCCGGTAGCGTCTATTAACGTTGCTGTGGAGATTTCATCAACCAACGCCAAATTATTCAATTCTTGTTCTATTTGGGCTTGATCATCTTCATGGAGGAAAGCCTCGATATGACGCTGCCTTTGCCCCACTAATAAACGCATCTGATCTTCACTAATTGCTACATAATTCTGCTGATTAGCATCATATTGCAGCGACATCACTAAAATTGAATATGCCGACAGCAGTATAAAAACCAAAGATGGAAGAATGATTCGTAAAGGCAGCGATAGTATTTTCATAGCACTATTCCTTGCAACCAAACAGCACCCTGAAACCAAACCCCAGCACACACATAGCTGCCTAACGGCAAGCCATCAATAACGTCATGTTCTATTATCAAAAACTGCTTAATACTTGTCACCATTATCGAACGTGTGGGTCTTACCGAATAACTCCATTAACTCTAACAGCTTCCATGCACAACCAAGCGAACTACAAAACCGTTACGAAAGTATAGCAGATACTCCCGACACGGCCTTTTTTGTGTCTTTTTTTAAGCACTTATAACAAAACTAAGAAGATTTACGAATACCGAAACAACCAACAACCGCAGACCCTATATAACTCCACCTTCTATTGATAAGCATTTACCTACCGGGAGTGAGCGTTTAACTTTTAGCATTAATTCGCTACTTCTGAAAAAACACCTCCAAACGTAATGTCAGAGAAAACTCAGAATGAAAATCATTTGATCTAGCAAAGTTAAATTCGGGAATCAGGTTATAATACAGCCAATCTTTATACAGTAATTTACGGTAGTGGGCGCTCAGGAAAGACGACGTTAACCTTATGTTATCTACATTCTGGCTAAGAAAACCAATACGATAATCAATACCGCTGGTGTCATCTAACCGCTTTCTGAAACTAAATATTTGTGACTCTAGCGTGGAATCATCCTCCTCCGCCCACTCAGCACTGGTTATCGCAGAAAAGAACAGATCGTCTTTCAAAGGCTTTTCAAACGCCAGAGAGTGCTCTATTTCCCAACTGTCCACTACATAATAGGCAATCTTAATGCGATAGGGCATGGTCCAAGAATCACCCAGCTCCCAGCGCCGTTTCGCTGTAAACTTGGTAAAAATGTCACCAGGGAGCTTAGCCTCCACACCGACCAACGACTTGATATTCCAGAACTTTGTTTTGGTACGAACAAACTCCAACGCCGCCGTCACCGTGCTATCCTCCAGCGAGTTATCCTGAGCGAGGCTAGGCCGGGCCTTTTGCTCAAGGCTTTCTTTATCTTCTGATATATTCTCGATAACAACGCTAAAACGACGCTCGGTGGCAGGTAAATGCAATCGAAATTTCACATCACTGTCATTGTCATGGGCACCACCTTGGGTCAAGGTTCCCCCAACCTGAAGGCGAATATAACTTCTATTGCCGAATTCTAATGTTTCCTTGCCCGCAAAGAAGCGATCAATATTTCGCGCCATCCAATCAACCTTCTCACTCCAATCGTCACGAGACCCTTCTAACCAATAGGCACTTTTCTCCCAATAGGGCGTTAGAATATTTCGGTCTTTATTCTTTGCCGCAACATCCTCCGCAACTTCCTCCGCTCCATTCCCTGACTTTTTATCGGCGGCTAGGGCTTTGGGGGCTATCTCTGGCATCACTAGGCCCGGCCCAGCATCGACCTCCTCGCCCGCTACAATGCCGGATGCTTCGCTTTGCCCATAGGCCACCGACAGCATCGTGCAGCACAGCAGACCAGCAAACCACCTTTTCCAATCGAGTAATTCCAACCTACACCCACAATATTTCATCAGCTACCTACAATGATTAATCATAGCGTATTTATGATAATTTGAGGGCCGACTAAATAAGATCAAGACACAGTAAATATCCATTTTGTTAACAAAAACACATATCAATTCAACGGGTTGGTGGCTTAAGGATCAAGCTGGCGCAAGCAGCGAAAAGCCCTGGAAAAATTGGCCCCATCTTCACCGAGCCATAGTTGTAAAGCCGGTTTACTGCTACACTCTTTGGCTATCGTCATTAGTAGCCAGGAAACCAGCCATTACAGATCGAATTTCAACCGTGAATTAGGTTGTCTGCTCTAATTTAACCACGTACATTTAACTCCAAGTAACAATATCACCTAAAATATCTAGCGAAACAACATAGGCAGAGTTTATGAACACCAAACAGATTATCGATTTAGCACTCGGGCAACTCGACGACTTAGGATTCCAACTGCAAAAGCGTGGTATCACTGGCGCCGTTAATCGTCACAACATCATCGCCATTGCTATGACCAAACAAGAGCGAATTAAAGCCGAGATCTCCCGTGTTGAACTTAAGGTTGATATCCAAAAGGTCCGAGCTGACCGTTTAATCCAGCAGGCTGATGAAATGATTGATAACATCATTAACCGTACTCCAGGCCCAATTGCCGAACAATTATACAAAGTGAAAGCGCTAGTCGCTTAACCAGCTCTTTCCTACCTTCCTGCAACTCTTTCCTCCTCCTAGTACAGGGTTATAGATTCCCTCCAAGCCAGTGCATTGCCACTGGTTTGGTTGTTTCTGCCCTTACCCAACACTTAAGCAACAAACCAAGGCCCAACAAGACGTTATTAGGTTACAACAAGGAATAGCCTCTCCCTGCAATTGCCTTTAGAATAGCCGCAGTATCCCCCCAAAATAAGGAACGAGTGATGACTGCAAAAACTTCGACAGGTGACATCCCTTTTGAATTTGGCACCAAAAATAAAGACCAACGAACGCAAAACATCTCTCGTCCGCCAGGCAAAGCCTTTAACATGCTTATCATCGGCAACGTCCTAGGCACCTCCTACATCGACGGTAAACCGGTTGCAAATACCCCAGACCAAGCAAAACCCATAAAAATTGACCGTGATAATCTCGAAGAGGTGATGAGCAAGTTACAACCATCGCTCAATATACCCATCAATAATCGAGAGACGAATCAAAACACCGTTAAATTATCCTTTAACAACCTGGATGATTTTCACCCAGACCAGCTCTACCAGAACGTGGAGCTGTTTGCGGAATTTAGGGCACTACGCCGCAAACTCAAAAAGGACAGTTCTTTCGAGGCGGCGGCAAAGAAAATGGACCAGTGGATCTCCATTGGAGCGCAGGTTACACCCGCAAAAAAACCAACTAACAAACCAAGTCATGCGCAGCCCATCTCTAATGTACCGACAGAAGGTCTACTAGACAGCATTCTTGGTGGTGAAGACAGCGGAACCAACAGCGCCGCTACCGAAACTGACAAGTTAGTCTCAAGTTTAATCCAAGATGCCATCGCAACATACGCCACCCCCGCCCCCAACCCGCAAAAACAACAATACATCGATGCATTAGACCAAACCATTTCCAGTACCATGGCGGCATTATTACATCACCCGGAGTTTCAAGCGCTCGAAGCGGCATGGCGTGGCTTAGATCTAATGACAAGAAGGGTTGAGACCGACAGTCAACTCACATTGCGCTTATTGCCGCTGGACAAACAGTCACTATTGATCGATTTAGCCGAACACCAAGACGCAACTCATTCTGAATTTTCAAAGCTTGTCTACGATGCAGCCATGTTACCCCAACAAGATGATCGCTGGTCTGTCGTGATTGGATTGTATGACTTTGCCGACAATAAAAACGATGCCTTAATGTTAGGCATCTTAGCAAAAGTGATGGCGAATGCAGATACCCCATTTATCGCCGCAGGTGATGCGTCACTAGCCAATTGCAGCAGCTATTTTTACCAGCAAGACGTCAGCGACTGGCAACAAACATTTCCCAACGGCTTTCAAGAAACCTGGAGCAGCATCCGCCAGATGCCCGAAGCACAATACATTGCGCTCGCCAGCCCACGGTTTTTAGTTCGCTACCCTTATGGCAGAAAGTCTCAACGTATCGAAGCATTTGATCTAGAAGAAACCGATAGTTCTTTTAATGCCGCCCACTTTTTATGGTGCAATGGTGCTATTGCTCACGCCATCGCTTTATGTAAAAGCTTCAGCGCGCATCACTGGAAAATGTCACTGGGCGATATCAATGAACTCGAGCGACTGCCATTAGCGTTTTACGATGACGATGGCGAACAGGCACAAATCCCGACTGCAGAAATCTTTCTCACCGAGTCGGCTTTTGAGGCTCTCACCAGCGCTGGCTTAGCCCCACTAATATCCCGTAAAGGCAGCGATCATTTACAACTTGGCCCGCTATTATCAATATCACAGCAACGCAGTCCGCTGAAAGGTCCATGGACTGAATAGTTGTATTATTATTCGACGAGTATTAAAAGAAGGTAAATATAGCCTTTAGTATTAGCGGCCTAAAATACTAAAGGCTATATTGGCCTGTTCACAAAAATGCTTAAAGGTTAGATAGGCATGTTTATCCAAGGATTTCCGTTTTAAAAATCGATCCGCATATATCACTCCCATTGGCTTACCCCCTATCCGAAGTGGCGCGACAAAAAATTCCACCTGACCGAGAACATTACTAATCTCAGGGGGCATCAACACACCTAAATCAACCCGTTTTTTTCTATCCATCCATAGCGGTTCATTTACCTCCAGGATATGCATAAAGATATTTTCTCTTTTGGTCAGTGGAAAATTAAACATTTTGCCAAATTCCACTCTATTTTCACCCAAAACAGACTTAGCGATAATATTCTTCTTGTCCTTACGCACAAAAGATAACACCACGTGATCCATATCAAGCGCTCGGTGAATACCCTCCAGTACTGTTCCCAACACCATGTTAATATCAACCTTTTCGCTGAGCATAGTAGACAGCTCACGCAATACATCGAGCTGAAAAGAAACTTTGCTTTCACCCACTCCTTCATTTTCACTATGATCGCGCCCCACCTGGTCGGGTATAGCGGGGATATATTGACTCGCAATTTTAATGCCGAACTTCTCAATCATTCGTACSGCTTTCTTRGCRCTGTCATACACAAGAGATCTCACTGCATCTTCCGAGCTGTTCATATCGCTGCTCATTTCACCAATGACTTTATTGACCTCTTCGGTCTCCCAGCCAGCAACCACGGCATTGGCTAACCGAAAGCTATGCTCAATATCTTTAACGCTTCGATCCTGAGTACTTGAGTGGCGTAGTGCGCCCATCAATAATGTACTTAAATTCCATTCCTTCGCTAACGCCGAGGTTAGCTGCYCTAAGGTGAACCCTAATGTCTGCTGTTCGGCTTTCGCTGGGCTATCTAACACCTGGTAGGCCTTCACCAGTGCCACATCTTTATCATAGGGAAAACACCAAAAAGCCACCGATCCCAACCGGTTTAGTAATGCGGCAATAAAAATCTCTTCGGTATTCACTACATGCCGCTCTCGCGCAAGCTCCTTGGCCT
>NVVG01000201.1 GCA_002402125.1 Moraxellaceae bacterium | reverse complement strand
CTGTTTCCTCTTGATCACTTTAGTATCTTACTGCCAATCACTGCAGTTTTATTGGCGGTGGCCATGCCCCCCTATTCACCCTGGTGGTTAATTGTGGTGGCGGTGACCTTTGCCATCCTGATTGCCAAGCACCTGTACGGCGGCATGGGTTACAACCCCTTTAACCCCGCCATGATTGGTTATGTCTTATTGTTAATTTCGTTCCCACTTGAGATGACAACTTGGGTACCTGCACACACCACCGAAGGGGTCGATGCTATCCCCTCGTTTACCCAATCGCTAACAATGATCTTTGGCACGGTTGATCGTAGCGTTATTGACGGTATCACCATGGCAACACCGCTGGACACGTTCAAAACCTACGCTGGCAATGACTTAGATAAACTGCAATCGGCTGCAGTACTACAAGGCGATATAGCAGGTGTCGGCTGGGATTGGGTCAACATCGCATTTTTGGTGGGCGGCCTGTATCTAGTCGCTCGAAAAATCATTACCTGGCATATCCCCGTCGCAATGACCGTCAGCTTGTTTGTATTTGCCGGCATTTTCCACTATGCCGTTGACCCCGACAGTTACGCCCCTCCCCTGTTCCACGTACTTAGTGGCGGCACCATGTTAGGCGCATTTTTTATTGCCACAGACCCGGTAACAGCGGCGACAAGCAACAAGGGTAAACTGATTTACGGTGCACTCATTGGTGTTTTAATTTATGTCATCAGGGCATGGGGTGGATACCCCGATGCCATAGCATTTGCCGTACTGCTACTCAATCTATGCGCACCTACTATCGAATATTACACACAACCTAGAACTTATGGCCATAAAAAAGCCAATAGTGGCGTTGCCAAATCTTAAAGAGAACAGATTATGATATTGGGTAAATCCATAGGCAAAAACAGCATAATCATGGGGCTGTTTGCCGTTTTCACTACAGGGCTAATTGTACTAACCCAGGTCAGCACTGTGGAGCAGATACAAGCGGCTCAACGCATAGCGCTGGAAAAAACCTTGCAAGAAGTTGTGCCTGCAGCACTGTTTGATAACAAACTACTGGAAGACTCCGTAGAGGTTGCCGCTACAACTCAACTAGGCAGCAAAGAAACACGAACAGCCTACATCGCTAAAAAAGCGGGTGTTCCCGTAGCTGCGATATTACAAGCAACCGCTCCCGAAGGTTACGGTGGCTCGATTAATTTTCTCATAGGCATTAATGCCAACGGTGATATTACTGGCGTTCGCGTCGTGCCGCCTCATTTCGAAACGCCGGGATTAGGGGATAAAATCGATCTCGCAAAAGCCGATTGGATTTTGGAGTTTAATGGTAAGAACCTATCATCACCTAATGCTGATGGTTGGAAAGTTAAAAAGGACGGCGGATCTTTTGATGCCTTTACCGGTGCAACAATCACTCCCCGCGCGGTCGTCGATGGTGTTCACAAAAGCTTGCTATACTTTAACGAACAGAAACTCGCATTATTTGGCACCCAGACCCTGTCATCACCGTCATCACATACTAGTCAGCCTTCCTCAGGTACCGCACAATGAGCTCAATAGACAGCAAAAAAATCATCAAGGATGGCCTCTGGAGTAACAACGCCGTCTTAGTGCAAATATTAGGTTTATGTCCTTTACTTGCCGTATCAGGCTCTATCGTTAATTCGCTTGCACTAGGCCTTGCTACCGCATTTGTTATCACAACCTCTAACATTGCCGTATCGATGATTCGTAATTACACAACCGACACAGTTCGCCTGCCAGTGTTTGTGATGATCATTGCATCTTTCACCACCTGCATCGAATTTTTGATGAATGCCTTTACCTACGAGTTGTATCTAGTACTCGGCATATTTATTCCTTTGATAGTAACAAACTGTGCTGTACTCGGTCGCGCTGATGCATTTGCCAGTAAGAATGGTGTCGCCGCCTCAGCATTGGATGGGTTAATGACCGGCCTTGGGTTTACTGCTGTCATTGTTGTGCTAGGCGCGTTCAGAGAAGTACTTGGCCAAGCCACACTGTTTGACAACATGCACTTACTATTTGGCGACATAGCGATTAACTGGACCATTCATTTAGTGGATGACTATAAGGGATTCTTATTTGCCATCTTGCCACCGGGCGCTTTTGTAATAATGGGTTTCTTATTGGCGGGCAAGAACATAATCGATAAAAAACTCAAAGAACGCGCCGCGGCACTAGCAGACRAKMCAACCGCAGGYAGCCGACGAGTTAGAACAACGGGCAATATTTCTTAAGCCTTTTTCACTCTCCTACTTGTTAGTTAGAAGCGCCCGTCGAAGCGGATGAAGTTAACCGTCAAGTGAATGCTGTTGTTAAGCACTTTTAGTTCTGGATAATCTCGGGATAATTCTACCTGTACGTTCCATATAAGATCGATATTCTTCGCCAAATAAGTCAAGCATCATTGCCTCTTCATGAGGAAGACGCAACCTATACAGCAAGGCAAATGACGCCAATGCTGCCCACCCAGCAAGCCAATTATTCAAAAGAAGCGATTGACCAATCCCCAGTAAAAACAAGGATGAATACATTGGATGTCGAATCAGATGATATACGCCGCGATCTACAAGTTTATGTTCAAGATTCAGTTCCAATTTAACCGACCAGGAATCGCCTAGGTCTGCATGTGAACGCCAGAACAAGTAGAGTGCATACACCATTACAGGAAGGCCCAGCCAAGTAGTGGCAATTGGGAGCTTGTAGTTTGCCCAATTAAGCAGTGGCGTAAAAATAAATATTAACGGTAAAACAAGTTGGCTTACTGCCACTAGAGACACTAGTATATTTTCCCTTATATTCGAATTCTTGAAAGTCTTCTTATTTGAAGAACTTCGTAACATATAGGTCCCACGAATAAAGAGATAAATAGTGATAACAATTAAAAAGATAAAATGTGAAGGTTCCATTTTCAAAGCTATATCCTCATGATTAACGATTTATTTAGAAGCGTACCTTATCTGTCGTTTTAAGATCTCTTGTTAAAGCATCTCAGAAGAACGCCTCAACCCTATTCCGCCAAGAAGACAGATGCCTCCACATTGCTGACAGTCGCAGCTGCCTCCGCAGCATCCCACTCACGGGTCAAATCAACCATCCCTCCATTGTATGAAGATATATCAAACTGCTGAACTCCGTTAATAGAAAGCGTGGCAGCAATCTCAGTTTCGTCGCGTTAATAGCCTTGTGTTTCTAACGTGAGATTTTTCGCGCTACGCTAGGCCAAGTGCAACAGCCAGCGCTTTGGGGTCATTTGCAGGAATAGAGTTGTTTGACTTTAAATCGGCTTTGGTAAGGTTGGGAATCCAAAATTGATATGCTTCAATGCCACCAAGAAATTCCGGTACGTAATGATCTTTTTCAACTATTCGTATTTTGGCCTCATAGTTTTTAATCATCTGTTCTACTTTTTTACCTTTCTCAATGGGTGAATAGGCCGGCTGAGGTTGGAATTGCCCCCAAATACAATCAACTGACTTTGTTAAAATGATTTCTTGATAGTTATCAAGGCCATTCCAATCGACTCTAACTGCAGATGCAAACCTCACCATTGCTTCAAAGGATATTCCGTTTAACTGTGCTTCTTGGTAGCGGCCAATGGCACCGAGACGATCTTCTTTAAAAGGTATAACAGGAGACCACCAAGGGGAGACACTGCCGCCTCGCTTTTCATTCACAATTTCATATTGGGATAACTTATAAAGTGCAGTGCCAGCCGGAATGCTAATGATTGTATAGCTGCTATCCTTAAATGCTTTTTTAACATAGTCAGGTATGTCTGAATCGTTCATGCTAAGCCTATTATAAGTTGGAGAGTTTAAAGATTATCCCGTTAATCTACCATAAATTGTTAAAAGCAGGTCAATATTTTCGATTACTCACGATTCATCCTTTAAGAATTTTTTAGCAAAGAATGATACTATAATGGACTTGACCTCCCTGAAGCTACAGAAAACCCACCACGTAGAAAAGGGAAAAATGCAAACCCTTACCCGAAGCTGCTAGCTAGCCAAGAGGCCGATATGTACGTCAAGGCAAACGTCTTACAACCATTTAACATTGCGGCCATATTCACCTTCTAAGCTGAGTGACCAAATTTGGCAAAAGTGGACATTCGTCAACTATCTAAAATATGCCTAAGCCCCGCCAAGTGGGCGAAACTCTGTAATATCTAGCCTAGCACACTGCTCCAGGCACTCTCTACCACATCCTTTGCATGTTCAACAATAGGCTCTCCGTGGGCCATGACAACCTTCTCAAATTCCCACGAAATAATGTGCCCAAGGGATTCACGGGCTACCGATTTATCCTTCCACCCAAGTTGATATTCTGGAGCAGGCTTAGCTACATTCCACATTCTAAACACGTACTTCCAAACTAACCTCAGTACCCAATTTGTACCGGGTGTTGTCTCGCCCATGTTTTCAATCAGATCAACGAGTACCAGTGTACGACTCTTTCTATGGAAGAATGCAACTTCCCACATGAACCTACTACCACGCACAACGACTTGCTCTAGGTCTGACGCCCAGCCAATCTCAGCAACATCCCCTAAAATGCCATCGAATACAAGGTCAGGTCGCTTCCTTTCTATGCCAGGACAGATGTAGGTCTGAGCTGCTGGAAAGGCTGCCTGGCAAGACGGTACGTGAAGGTGGTGATAATTTCCGGGCGCCAGGATAAAGCCTACGGCACCGATGTTTTCAATTTCGGCTTTAGTTTCAAGATCGATAGCGCAAGGAGAGTGGATCAAGACACGGCCATCCGAAAGCTTCACTACGGTCATCCTCCCTGGAAACGTACAACCACCATAGCTAACCGGGTAGTCTTTCAACCAAATCTGTGGAGCAAAGCGTTTCAGAGAGCCCATATTTATCTCATTGCTGTCATTCAATCGGATAGAATCAAAGCCAATAACTAAGCGAAAGCTGTCGTTTATTGGGGGCAATAACTTCCAATTAAGTGCCCTCTATCTCTTAACCACTACAGTTGTTGAACCGAGAATCAAGACGAAACTTGGCCCATCTTAATTCTCGGCCGGCTCTCATGAGATGCTAGTACTTACCTCACTCTAGCCGCCACACATTCCCCTATCATTATTACAGCGCTTAATAATAAAAGAGCCTGTAGAGTTTTCCTCTTCCCCTTCTATAAAGTAAACACCCTTCAAAGTATCTTCTTGAGTTCCTTGACCCGTTATCTCAATAGACAATGGACCAAGATGAGTGCAGTCGGAATACCCTATGCCGCAGTCTGTTGCACCATCAGGGGGACTCGTCCCATAATAGTCATGGGGCTCAAGCATCATACCTATTGAAATATCTTCAGTTTGCTGAAATTCTAAGTACGTACTAATAAACCCCACCGATACGAGATCCGTGGTGCATGAAATTTCCTGATCGGTCAAGTAAAGGCGCACGACGCTAGCATCTGTCGGCCCACAGCCATTTGTAACAATGCCATGTTTCCCCCCATAGCATGCTGAAAGTGACAAAAAGATAAAAGTAACAATTAATATCCTAATCATGATTATTTTCCTTAATATTTTGATTTGACGAGAACGAAATTTAGCGAATATAAGACCTACGAAACAAAACCTTACATGCTATAAACGACGATTGAACCATTCCATAAAACACTCTCCTTATAGTTTTATATTTAGCGCTCAATTGAGACGCGTGCTTTTTCTTCTTTTTTTAATCCTTTGCTAGAGTATACCTAATATACTCCCTACTACTAGCTCTAATAAGACGACTGATTCCACAAACCGGCCAAAATGAGCTATTTAAGAAAACTCTTAATTTTAGCTAAAATGGACATAAAAAATCTGCAAACACCACTATAAAAACCACTGAATTTTTTAGTGTTTTTTTGATAACTTTGTTAGCCGCTATTCCAATGTTAAACGTTTTCAACCATTTTTACTGTGGCAAACTGCTTGAATCTTATTTCCTTCGGGGTCCCGTACATACGCACCATAGTAATTTTGGTGGTATTGTGGCCGTATACTCGGTGCTCCTTCGTCTGTTCCTCCCAGTTTAAGTGCCGTAGCATAAAAGTCATCAACTTGAGCCCGAGTTGTTGCTAAATAAGCTATATGCCCTCCATTGCTTGGAGTAGGAGAACCGCCATCAAAAGGTTTTAAAATAAATGTTTTGGGCCCGGCTGGTTCGCCATAGGCGACTGCACCCTCAACGTTAAACAAAGTTTTGATTCCAAGGGCACCCAATACTTCATCGTAAAACATTGATGCTTTATTTGGATCGCTAGATCCAATCGACACGTGACTAAACATCTTGACCTCCTTTAAACTACATAATTAGTAGTAATACTTCGTCCATTGTGTGCAATTATCGTTCTATTGAAACACTTGCTTTAACGTCGTTTTCAAATTTATTGTTAGAGTATACCAGAGATACGCCCTATCCATAGCCTTTGCTTGTTATGCAAGGGCTGGCATCGATTATTTTATAAACCCAATTTTTTTCGCAAAAAGCCGTAATTTGATTCAAAAAAACTCTTTGTAATAGAAGCTTCAGGTACCAGCGATTCGAAACCATGGGGTGCACCCTGGACTGTATGGAGCTCACAAGCAACACCGCAGGCCTGCAACCGATTAGCATAACTTTTCGACTCCACATAGAATAAGTCCACATCACCAATACCTATCCATGACGGCGGTAAGCCAGTAAGATTTTCCCGCCTACCTGGCACAGCATATTCAGGTGTAGCGGACTGACCAGCTGATTGCCCCAGGTAGGCTGTCCAACCAGCCCTGTTGCTCCGATTGTTCCACACTCTGTGTCCGACTGAATCTAGCTCCTCGCGAGCAGCAGTTCGATCATCAAGCATCGGGCAAAACAGCGCCTGGCCGGCGGGTTGAATATCGCCGGAATCAACAATGCGCTGGACCAGACTCGCGGCCAGACCAGCACCAGCACTCTGACCAGATATAATTATGCGATCAGGCTCAACCCCTAAACCAACAGCATTTTTCTGCAGCCATCGCCATGCGTAAAAACAATCATCGATCGCTGCCGGGAAGGGATGTTTATCTGCGAGGCGATAATTAACAGACACCACTAAAATATTTAAGTCCTTTGCATATTTCGCACACAAGGCATCGTTCATCGATGCACGACCAATAAGAAGGCCGCCACCATGAATCCACAATAACGCCGCTCCAGTGTGAGGAGCTGGTGGCGTATATACTCGAACACTTGCGCCATCCGCATTGTGTTCTCTGATCTCCACACTGGAAATAGATTTTTTATTGCGTCGAAGTCTAAGCAATAAATTGGCAACTGATACGAATAGATCGCTGTAACAAGGTAGCGAAGGTGTGCGGCGATAAGCGTTGCGAAGTTCAGGATGAATAGCTGCAATATCCATTAGCTGTTAGTACCTTTTATGTCTAATTTGGTCGGGCGATATACATAATGCTTAAAGCAGGTGCTCGAATTTATGAGCGTCACATGCCTTTCATTGTCAAGCACTGAACCTCTCCGCCAGTGATTTACATTGAGGCAATGAGATTTCCTTTGCCCAATCAATAGATTTCTTAATTTCTGGCTCATGGCGAGCGAGCTCTTCCGCAGACCACTCTTGTCTAGGCGATTCTAATGGCAAACTATCAATCTCCGATAATATAGCTACAAAGACGAAAAAATCAGGGTCATTTTCATAGGCGCCAATTTCATGCCGGAGAGATGCAAGTTCAATTGAGCCTTTCAAATAATGTACAGAACCATCAAGCATGCCCAATGCAACCTCGCCTATTCTAGCCTGCTTCTTCTTGACGTACTCTTCGTTGCTCATATTCATCGTGTATTTAACGTCTAATTGAGACGCGTGCCTTATGCGTCGTTTTTAAATTTATTGTTAGAGTATATCAGAGATACGCCCTATCCATAGCCTTCTAAGAAGACAGCTGCCTCCACATTCGAGACAGTCGAGCCCGCTATCCAACCACCCCAATCTAAGCAAAAGCTGCCATTCATGCAAGGCTATCACTTCTAGATGTTTGGCCAGAATTGTTCAAAAGCGGCCAATATGAGCTATTCGAAAAACCGCTTAATCTCGGTGTTTTTCAACATAGTTGTCGCTTCAATTAGTTATTTGATCATGTCGTTGTACTTTAAGCGGCTTCCTTGTTCTGCTCTGGATTTAACTCAACCT
>NVVG01000200.1 GCA_002402125.1 Moraxellaceae bacterium | reverse complement strand
CTACATAGAGGTACAATACTGACTATTGGTATTAAATAGGTGAAAGCTGCGTGCATGAAATTCTGTTAATAAATGTCTCTGGCCGCGATAAACCCGGCGTAACGTCTTCTATGTGCGGGATACTGGCGCGCTATGATGTCAATATTCTTGATGTTGGGCAGGCTGTGATCCACGACACCTTGTCACTGGGTATGGTGGTTGGTGTGCCCTCTGGGGTTGATGTGTCGGCGATCTGTAAGGAGATTCAATTTCGTTGTAACGAGCTTGATTTAGCGGTGCGTCTTACCCCCATTGAGTCGTCGGACTATGAGGCGTGGGTTGCGGGGCGGGGAAAGGCCCGTTATATCGTCACGTTGTTATCTCGAGTTGTGACGTCTCAGCAAATTGCCGCGATTACTAATATTGTGGCGGACAATGGGTTAAATATTGATAGAATCAACCGCCTATCGGGACGGATTTCGTTTGATAGCGCCGATCAAGATCAGAAAGCCTGTGTGGAATTTTCCGTACGAGGCATCCCTACGGATATTAATGCGATGCGAGCCAAGTTTCTTGCGGTAGCGCAGAAATTGGGGGTAGATATAGCTTTTCAAAAGGACAGTGTCTATCGGCGAAATAGACGATTAGTGTGCTTTGATATGGATTCAACGTTGATTGAGGCAGAGGTGATCGATGAGCTTGCTAAGCATGCGGGTGTTGGTGAGCAGGTGGCGGCTATCACCGAACAAGCGATGCAGGGCGAGATTGACTTTACCGAGAGTTTTAGGCAGCGTGTTGCTCTATTAAAAGGCCTAGACGCGTCTGTGCTGGAAACTATCGCAGAGCAACTGCCTATCACGGAAGGGGCTGAGCATCTCATTAGTACGCTGCGGGCTTTGGGATACAAAACCGCGATCTTATCCGGTGGTTTTACCTACTTTGGACATTTTTTGCAGAAACGCTTGGGTATAGATTATGTCTATGCAAATGATCTAGTCATTGCCGATGGCAAAGTGACTGGCGAGGTGAAAGGGCGTGTGGTTGATGGTCAGCGTAAGGCTGAATTGCTACAAGAGCTGGCAGAGAAGGAACAGCTTAATTTGGAGCAAGTCATTGCGGTAGGTGATGGTGCAAATGATTTGCCTATGCTTAACCTAGCAGGGTTAGGGATTGCATTTAGAGCTAAACCTGTAGTGAAAGAAAGTGCTGAACAAGCTATTTCTACGTTAGGTTTGGATGGGATTTTGTATTTATTGGGTGTGCGTGATAGAGATAGCGAAGAATTGTTGATGCGCTAGGGGTAATACGGGGGTTGTGTTGCTTGTACGTGGCGAGCCTGTCGTTTGGAATTTAACGGCCGATTCCATTTGATATTGAATTCGACCGTTATGAGTGTGATTAGTCGTCGCTAGAAAAATCGTAATCCATTGATTCTTTGGGTTCCTGTAGATAATAACCCTGAATGTAGTTTACGCCAATTTGCCACAGAGTGGCGAGGACTGCGGCGCTCTCGACATAAGGAATGATGGTGAGTTTCCCCTGTGCATGAGCGGCAGCGACTAATTCTTTCAGGCTTTCCTTGCTTTCGTCGCTGTCAATATCCTTAGTAAATGATCCGTCGAGTTTTAGATAGTCGACTTCTAAATGCTTGAGGTTATTGAACGGGTTAAGTGAACAGCCAAAGCGGCTAATTGAGGCTTGGCAGTGTAATTCTTTTAGTCCCTTGGTAAAATCTTTTGCTTGCTTTAAATAGGTTGTTGCATCACTTTCAGAAAATTGGAATATGATCGCATCACTTGGCATTCGAGAGGCTTTTAGGGCAACACTCAGCCAGGGTAATAGCGTTGGATCTTTTAGAGATTCACCAGTGATGTTGATCATTATTCTGCTGTTGTGGCCGTTTTCTCGGTGTTCGGACAGCATTTTTATCGAGCTAAGGATAACCCARCGGTCTATCTTTTCACATAAATCTTGGTTSGCTGCCGAACCCATAAACTCTGTGGGTGAAATATCCTCACCTTSYTCGTTAATCATTCGAAGCAGCACTTCATATARCTCACCGCTACTACCTCGAAGGTCAATAACCGGTTGGAACAGGACTTTAAATAAGCCTTTTTTAACCGCGTCTTCCAATAAGGCGGCGGCTTCGCTGCCGTCTTCCTCCGTTGTAGTGTCAGGTTTAAATACTTGAACTCCGTTGCCAAGAGGGTTTTCTTCTTTTACCAGTTCACTTGCCTGGTGTGCGCGTGTAATGATAACTTGGCTATCGCTGGTGGCTTCAGTGACCAATGTYACACCAATGCTGGAAGTCACTTGTACAGTTCTCTCTTGAACTTCTGATAGATGATCTTCTAATTTAGCTCGAAAGTTTTCAGCGGCTGTTTCGCCAYTTTCAAGCGTTGCGTTGGTTATGAGTACAGTGAAGGTGTCATCACCAAACCTCGCCAGAATGTCGTTGGGAAAGGTTTCGCGTAATAATGTTGCCGTATCACTAAGAACAATGTCAGCGCCAGCCATGCCTACTTCGGATTGTACCGTAGAAAAATTATCGAGTTGTAGGTAGAGAACAATTGAGGTCTGGTTGTTGGTTGTTACCGCTTCAATTTCAGTATTGAGTTGCTGTGTAAAATGTTGTCGATTAAATAGACCAGTAAGTAAGTCTTGACTGGAAATCTCTTTTAACTTTTCTTGAAGTTCTGCGTCCGCTTGATTGGTGCGAATAATGATTTGTGTGCAAGGTTCACCGTCAAAGGAGGCAGAGGAAAATGACATGTGAGTTTTGATTTCGCTACCATCGGTACATATGCCGTCACAGACAAAATCGTCATTCTTGTTGCTGCCCGCATTGTAGTTGCGCAAAAAATCTTTGAATTCACTGTGATTGGACGGTGCAACCATGTCGAGAATGGGCATGCCTTCTAAATCATCGGCGTCGGTGTAACCAAATAGCTCTAAATAAGTATCATTGGCATAAGTGTGCATGCCGTCAATGACATAGGTGATAGCGTCGCGAGAGCTATCAAGCAATGAGGAACAGCGTTTTTCTACATCTTTGAGTAAGAGTTCAGTCTGGCGTCGAAGGCGTCGCTCATGGAGGTTTTCCAGTTCGCGATTAATAACAAGCATTAGTCGCTCACCTTCGTCTATGGGGACTGCATCTTTGTAACCACTGCGCAACGACTCTGTGATTTCCTCGGCGTTGTTTTCATCTAAAAGCATGATGACCGGAATGTCTTGTTGCATTTTTTGTACATGTGTTAGGCATTCCGCTGCGGTAATGCCTTCGGCTTCTGGCCGCAGTAACATGAGGTCCCAGCTACCGGTGTTGAGCGAAGACAATAGTGTCTCGGAGCTATCTATTAATTGTCCGCGCGTAGCTTTTCCTGAATTGCGAATTAGGTTCAGAATCTGTTCTGCATCATCACGAGACTCGTGGAGCAGGAGTAATTTGATGGTTTCTGTATTGGCTGGCATTAAACAGTTTTATTCCAAACGCTATAATAATAGCGCCATATATGAGGTAAACTATCGTTGCAAAACGATACGTACAGGTTTTGCGTGAATGCTAATGGTTAATTTGTAGAGGTTAACTAATTAGCAATTATAGACTTGACCAAATCGAATCAAAGTCGTCTTCTTTTTGTGACGATTTGGTTTTGTCTACGAGTTCTGCGTCGGAGGCCTTTTTCGGTGCAACTGTCATCCATTTATATTGAAATTGACTAAAACTTGCAGTAGACGCGACTTGTTTTATAAGTTGTGCTTTACCGATTTCTCCATCTTTATTTATATTCACTTTATAACCAACGTTGAAGGCGATGTTGGGTGTGATTAGCGTTGCCGGTTGTCCAATTGCTTGTAATTCGGGTAGCTCTAAAGTGCGGAGGTACTCTGATGCGTCGGCCTTTTTGTGTAGTGCTTGCATACCACATGCATCAGCTTTGGGCGCAAGTAATTCTATGCCCATGCATGCGCCGTCCTTTTTAAATTGTTTGACCCAGCGGATAACGCCGATGCTCCAGTGTCGTTTCGAGGTTTCTTGGATGCCCACAATTTCACCGGATTTAACGAGTGGGGGGACATCTTTTTCCCAGAGTAAGCAGAAACCTCCAGGGCTGGTATTTGAAATTTCACATGTATATGATGGGTATTTGTCAGGCTTTGGCGCGTCATCGCTTTGTTGGAATTTGGCAATGTCAGCTTCAATTTTGCTTGCTGAATCGCCAATATCGATATTTAGTCCCCATACATCATCACCTGCAATAGAGTCACGACGGCTGGCTGCGTCACCTGCGAGAAATGGATTGCTCTCATCAACATCTAAGATGCTATCGTGTCCGCTTGCGGAGCCAGTGGACGAAAAGTCGGCCTTATTGGAGACGAAATAATGGGTTGCGCTGAGCCCTAAACATAGAGATAGTTGGCCCCTTTCTTCTATGCGAGTAAATGCCCGTTCTGCAAGTACTCCCCATGCTTGAATTAATTGTCGCGTTAGGTCATTTGCTACATCAGTAGGTACGCTGAATCCATTTATTGGATGTGATTGATCGGGGGGCAATTGCAAATGTACCCGCAGATGATCCGATAACTCCGCCGCATCAAGGTAGCGCATGTTACCGCTGTCAGCTGTTTTACTGTCTGTGGTGATGAGTGCGTTGTAAATGGGCGGGGTGTCGCTTAATAAATTAATGGTGTAGAGGCTTTTGGCTTCACTGCTTGATTCTATTGATGTATAGGGAATCCAATTGGCAGTGGCGTTAAAGACATTATCAATTTGCTGTTGTCTTAATTGATTGGGTTTGCAGGTGGCAAGTAATAGCAATCGGAGATAGATATTTCTAATCGTACTCGTTTGCCCCTTGGTTCCGCTTGCGGTGCACGCTACTTCAATATCAAGCAGCTTGGATTCCTCTGATATCATGTAAAGCAGATGCGCCTCACGCCAAAAATTAGCGGGTGCTGGGTAATAAAGCTGATAGCTTCGTAGCAAGACGTGAGCTTGTTCGGTYAATGCGCGATTTATGGCAAGAGTTGCGTCTCTTTTAGCATCTTTATTGTTCGACTTAAGCTTAGCTAAYCCYTGCATTACGATTATTTTGTAGCCAGTGGCAAGGTGRTTTTGTAGCGCCTGAGCTAAATTGGCAATCTTGCTTTCTTTGGGGGGAAGAATGACAGCCTTATTAAGAAAATGTTTTTCAAGGCTTTTGCACACATATCTAATAGGATCCCTAAGGATTTCAAGCATTTGTAAACGCGTTCGGGAGTCGGTTTGAAACCGATTTATCTCTTGGATGGCGGCGTAAAGTTGTTTGGCACATTCGCCTATGTTCATTTGTGGAAGGCCGTCGACCCATTCCTGCAAGCGCTTCGGTTGTGCGCTACAGAAAGACAGCATACTCAAATCCTGCGAGGGGATTTTCAAGCGCAGATTATCCGCTTGTGTTGTCATGATACTTCCTTTTTAATGCCAAACTATTTGAATTTATTAATATTATTGTATTTATCACACATCATAATAAGAAAGTATAGGCAACATATAGCATTGTTGCGAAATTCTATTGCGTTACACTGTGTTACTGCGAGATCAGGGCTACTATTTTGTCGATTTAGGAGTGGCTGGTATTGTTTCAACAACGGGAGTTTTGGATGCTTGCCCCGCTTCTTCTTTAACTAATTTAGGAACTAGGTAGCCAGGTAGTGTTGTTAACAATTGATTGATTAATGCAACCCCGGTGCTTTCATCGACGTTAAAGTGACTGGCGCCGGCAACGGGGTCAAGTACGTGAAGATAATAAGGTAATATGTGGCTGTCAAACAATGCTTCGCTTAGCTGGGTTAGTATGTTCGCGTTGTCGTTTACTCCTTGTAAAAGTACCGATTGGTTCAGTAGGGTGACCCCTGCAGCCTTAAGAGCGCTCATGGCTTCGGTAAAGGCGGGGTCTAATTCGTTGGGGTGGTTGCAGTGCAATACCATGATTACCTGTAACGACGTGCGCTGTACCAGGGCAATGAACTCGGCATCAATACGTGCCGGAATAACAACCGGTGTGCGGGTGTGGAACCGAATTCGGCGCAGGTGAGGTATCTGTTCTAAGGCCTCGATGAGGTGGTTTAAGCGGGAA
This sequence comes from Moraxellaceae bacterium, assembly GCA_002402125.1. Classification (GTDB taxonomy): domain Bacteria; phylum Pseudomonadota; class Gammaproteobacteria; order Pseudomonadales; family Ketobacteraceae; genus 42-54-T18. Next base: position 2,256 of record NVVG01000200.1, on the reverse strand, counting down.
TTGCTGCTGATTAATGGGTCGCCACCGCTGAGGATTACTTCATTCACCTCTGGAAAGCGTTTCACATAGTTTACAATATCCTCAAATTCTCTTTGCGATAGGCCGTTATCTTGATAGGGGAAGTGTCGGCGGAAACAGTATCTACAGTGTACAGCGCAGGCGCTGCCTAGAATCACCAGTACGCGGCTACTGTATTTGTGCAGTAACCCCTTGCTAGGGTTTGCTTTGAGCTCCAACAATGGGTCCTTAGTGAAGCCGGCAACGGATAATGTTTCATCGTGGTGGGGCAATACTTGCCGAAGCAATGGGTCGTTAATATCGCCCATGGAGATCTTGTTTACAAAAGCCCTGGGTACCCGTAGTGGAAAGTCTTTTTCTGCGCCAACCCAGGTTGGATAATCATTTATGGGGATTTCCAAATGCTCCAATAATTTTTTTACCGAGCTAAATGCCTCTGAGAGCTGTTTTTGCCAGTCTTCGATCTGACAAGTTGCTATGGTTCGGGTTATCATTGGTCAATTCCAGAATTAGACAATTCCTGATTAAAGATAGGTAACAATCCATGGCGAAGTATTCTACTAACGAGTTCCGCTCAGGCCTTAAAGTGATGCTAGAAGGTGAACCCTGTGCAATCACAGACAATGAATTAGTCAAACCCGGTAAGGGGCAGGCATTTAATCGCGTAAAATTGCGCAATTTGCGTACAGGTCGCACTTGGGAGCGCACATTCAAGTCAGGTGAGTCTATTGAAGCTGCCGACGTGATGGAAGTGGATTTACAATATTTATACTCAGATGGTGAGTTTTGGCACTTCATGGACCTAAATACCTTTGACCAGCAAGCAGCAGATGAGGCGGCAGTGGGTGAATCTGCCAAATGGTTAAAAGAAGAGGATATTTGTACCGTTACTCTATGGAACGGGGCACCGTTAGCCGTTGCCGTGTCTAACTTTGTTGCGCTCGAGATTACTGAGACAGATCCAGGTCTAAAGGGAGATACGGCTAATGGTGGTACTAAGCCTGCTACCTTAAGTACCGGAGCGGTGGTGCGAGTACCATTATTCTTGTCGATAGGTGAAGTCATTAAGATTGATACCCGTAGCGGTGAGTATGTTAGCCGTGCGTAGTGTTGAGTCGGAGAGTTGAATAGAAGTTGAGTTAATCGACCTGTAGTGAACCTAATCGGGTTCGATGGCTGAATGGTTAAGCCTGGTTATTCCTTGTAATGGCGTAACTGGGCTTTTTTGTGTTTTGCAGGGGAGGAGGGGATTATGTGGCGACCTACAGCATCGTTGGATGCAATCCGTGCTCGGGCCACGTTATATAAGACCGTCCGTCAGTTTTTCTTCCAACGTGATGTACTTGAGGTTGAAACACCATTGCTTTGCACCTCTACCGCGATGGACCCTTATCTTGAGAGTTATTCAATAAGCGATAGCTCGCTAAAGAAAGAGCGTTTTTTGCAGACATCCCCAGAGTTCCCCATGAAGCGTTTACTTGCGGCGGGAAGTGGGTCTATTTATCAAATCGGCAAGGCGTTTCGTCGGGGTGAAGAAAGCCCGAGACATAATCCCGAGTTCACCATGTTGGAATGGTATCAGCCAAACTTCCATTTGCCTGATTTACAGCGAGAAGTGTTGGATTTAGTCGCGGAACTTGCGCAAGTATTTGGCGTTGCAGGGTGGGGGATTGATAGCGTTGAGTGTCTTTCTTATGCGGACCTTTTTGAGTCGGTGGTTGGGTTAGATCCCCATGTAAGCTCCCTAGAGCAGCTTGAAAATGTTGCAAAACAACATGTAAATATCGATGGCGATGCGTTAACTCGCGACGCCTGGCTGGATTTGCTGATGAGCCATGTGGTGGAGCCGAAAATGCCGCAGGGGTTGTTAGTGCTAACAGATTTCCCTGTGGGGCAGGCTGCATTGGCAGAAATTGCTTCCGATAATAAAGGGCGCAAGGTGGCTAAGCGTTTTGAGCTTTATGTCGCTGGCCTAGAATTAGCGAATGGCTATCAAGAATTAGTGGATGCAACGGAACAACGGCAACGGTTTGAAGGGGATGCGCTGCAGCGGCAGCAAAATGGCGTCGCTCAGTTGCCAATGCCAAGCCATTTAATCGAGGCTTTGGAGGCAGGTATGCCTCCAGCCTCTGGTGTTGCGATTGGGCTGGATCGGCTATTGATGTTGCTGTTAGGTAAACAATCGTTATCTGAGGTGCTTTGTTTTCCTTGGGATCGAGCCTAGGCCAAAGGTTTTTT
>NVVG01000004.1 GCA_002402125.1 Moraxellaceae bacterium | reverse complement strand
TACTGGGTAAATATTTCTAATAAATCATGTAATCGTGTTGTCATTAGTACTTCAAATCCTCTGGCTTAAACAATATAGAGAACTCTCTAAAATGTTTGTCAAAAATCTCCGCATCAGAAGGGACTGGAAAACTACCTGCCCTCTCAACTGCATTTATTGCCGACCGATCAAATGCCGCATTGCCACTACTGCTGCTAATACTAACACTATTTAATTCCCCACCAGGAAGCAAACGAATGGTTAACTTTACCTGCATGTTATTTCTCGCACTCGGCGGTCGATTCCAAAATCGCGTCATCGTTTGCTTTATTAGCCCCGAATAAGTATCAACTTCCGAATCTACATGTTTGGCACGCACTTTGGCTTTTTGTTCCGCAGCCTTATCAACAATTGGTTTGACAGGTTTTACCGGTAATTTTTTGAGTTCTTTTGCCTCAACTGCCAATAGGTCTTCAAAACTTGGCTCGTCAACCTTTGGCTTTGGTTTGGGTTTTACCTTGGGCTTAGGTTTCACTTTGGGTTTAGGCTTAGGTTTGATTTTCTTTGGCTTCTTCTTAACTGTCTTTTTCTTAATTATCTTCTTCTTAACTACCTTCTTTTTAACCGGCTTCTTAATTTTGGGTTTAGGTCTTTCAACCACTACTGCTCTAACATGTTGTGGCACTATTCTAGGCTTGTACTCACTTTTCGATGTATTAAAGCTAAAGAACACTAGCGCAATCAATACCACGTGTATTACCAGCGCCTTAATAAATGCCGATTTGTCCAGTTTTTGCCAAAACGTCACGTTATTGCTCCGACGCAGGGATTTCGGTAATCAAGCCCACATCAGCAACCCCCGCCTTTTGCAAAGCGGCCATCATGGTCACCACCACACCATAGGGTACGCGCGAATCGCCCTCAACGAGGACCACCGTTTTCGGCTTAGCTTTAACTATCTTTGATACGATATCGGCAACTTGTTCTTTGCTTTTTGGCTGCTTTGGATCACCACCGATATTTAGGTAATAAACACCTTTGGCATCAATAGACACAATCACCATATCCTGATCATTATCCAGGGTAATCGGTTTTGCATCTGCATCCGGCAATTCGACCTTGACCCCTTGCACCATCATTGGCGCGGTAATCATAAACACCACTAACAACACCAACATGACATCCAGGTACGGCACCACATTAATTTCAGAAACCGGCTTTCTTTTTGTGGTTATTTTAGGTTTTGTCATAACACCAACCTCTACTGATCACCAATTATCTTACCCAGCACTCGCGACATCTTCCGCTTCAGGGGCATGTGCTTTACGGTGTAATATGCCAGAAAACTCATCAGTAAAGGTTTCATATCGATGCAGCAAGGAATCCGCAACAGAAGAAAACCGATTGTAGGCAATCACCGCCGGTATCGCTGCAACAAGCCCCATCGCCGTCGCGATTAGCGCCTCTGCAATACCGGGGGCAACCACTGCTAACGACGATTGCTTTTCGTTCGCCAGTGCCAAAAATGAATTCATTATCCCCCACACTGTACCAAACAGCCCTATATAGGGACTGGTAGAACCGACCGTGGCTAGAAATGACAGGTTCTCATCTAATTTTTCCTGCTCTCTCAGCAACACAACACGCATGGCTCGCTCCGCACCCGCCATCACGGAATCAGCCTCGGCATTTTTATTTTTCCTTAAACGCCCAAACTCCTTAAATCCGGCTCGGAATATATTTTCTTGCCCACTATCCACATTTGCCGCAGAATTTATTTGGACGTATAACCGGCTTAGGTCAATACCCGACCAGAAACGATCTTCGAATTCCGCGATAGCCCGCTTGGCTGCGGCCAAAATGGTTTGTCGCCGCCAAATGATATACCAAGACGAAAACGACAACCCGACCAATACCAACATGACAAACTGCACAACTAGCGTAGCATTCGCTATCAAGCTCCAAATAGACATGGATTCTGACACTATCTAAATCTCCTATTCATGGTAATACTAGGTGCTTTCTCTTATTAACGATCAAAGCACTATAAAGGGGTTAAAAAACTATAATTTTTTATCTTTACCGATCACCTTGGATCGACACAGTCTTTGTCTGGAACGCGTCGGCTATCTGTGGCGGGATCACCATGGGCTTGCCTGATCCACTGCTAACACAAGCAACCTTAACCTGGCTGCGACAAAGCACGTCTGCATTAGGATCATTAGGCTCTTCACCTGGTGGTTTTATTAGGCGAATTTCCTGTAAAAATACCACATAGGTTCGAGCGGTTTTAGTAATTGTTGCTGTTATTAGAATTTCATCATCCACCTTTGCGGGTTTAAGATATCTAACATCCAAACTATGGACAACAAAATGCCCTTTTTGAGATTGTAACGATTGAAAATCAAAACCTAAATCTCGCAAAAAGTCAGTACGGGCCCGCTCCATAAATTTCAAATAATTCACATAATACACAATACCTTGTGCATCACTGTCCTCAAGGTAGACCCTCGATTTTATCGAAAATTCCATCATCAATCGGCTCTCCGATAAATAGTCAATCAGAGCTACCATCGAACAAATCGCCGGCAGACGCATCGCCACTAGACAGAAAGCGTGAATCCTTCGGTAAATTAATCCCAAAATGGAGATATGCCAATCGTGTAGCGACTCGCCCTCTTGAGGTTCTCATAACAAACCCTTGTTGAATCAAATATGGCTCAATCACATCTTCTAAGGTACCAGACTCTTCACTAATGGCCGCCGCCAAACTTTCAATACCAACAGGGCCGCCATCAAACTTCTCTAACATCGCAAGCATCATGCGTCGGTCCATTGAATCAAATCCTTGGGCATCCACATTGAGCATGTCCAAGGCTTTATCCGCTATGCTTTTTGTAATCCTCCCCTCACCTTTAACTTCGGCGTAATCGCGAACCCGTCTTAATAGTCGATTGGCAATTCGAGGTGTGCCACGGGAGCGCTTGGCTATTTCCAAGGCACCTTGGTCTTCCGTTGGGACTTTCATGATATGAGACGAGCGCAGGACTATTTTAGTGAGCTCTTCAACAGAGTAAAACTCTAAACGCTGCACGATGCCAAATCGATCTCTTAACGGCGAGGTCAACAAGCCTGCTCTGGTCGTTGCACCCACTAGGGTAAAAGGAGGTAATTCAATTTTTATGGAACGTGCTGCGGGCCCCTCACCAATCATGATATCTAGTTGGTAATCTTCCATCGCGGGGTAAAGAATTTCTTCGACTACGGGGCTTAGACGGTGTATTTCATCCACAAATAACACGTCGCCTTCTTCCAAATTGGTGAGTAACGCGGCCAAATCACCGGCTTTTTCCAGCACAGGGCCGGAGGTAGATTTTAGTTCTGCCCCCATTTCGTTAGCGATTATATGCGCAAGCGTGGTTTTCCCAAGGCCGGGGGGTCCAAAAATCAAGGTATGGTCTAGTGCTTCGTCGCGACCACGGGCTGCCGCAATAAAAATATCCATTTGTTCTCGTACCACGGTTTGCCCAGTATATTCGGACAATCGGGTGGGACGAATAGCACGATCAATATGATCTTCTTGATTTCGATTAGGGCCGGTAGCACTAATAAGTCGATCAGACTCTATCATAACAAGGCAATATGCTTACATTAGTGGTAATAACGAATGCATGAAGCTTACTGTATTCACTTGGACTTCACCATCCCTTTCAGCGCCATACGAATCACTTCTTCGCTGGCAAGTCCGCTTACGTCCAACCCACTAATTGCTTTACTGGCTTCTGCGGGTTTATAACCTAAAGAAATCAGTGCGCTTTCAGCATCAGAGATGACGTTACGCTCTGAATGTAAGCTGCCACTTTGGGAATCTGAGGCTTCGCCTTGGTTTTGTGCGGCAAGAGCCGGAGCTATCGCAAGCTGCTTTAGTTTATCGCGCATTTCAATAATCAGTCGTTCGGCAGTTTTTTTACCGACACCCGGTATTTTGACTAATGTTGCGGTATCGTTACTTTCCACACAGCGAACAAACTCATCTGCTTCGATGCCTGACAGTATACCTAAGGCCATTTTTGGGCCTACGCCATTCACTTTGATCAAGGTTCGAAATAGCGAGCGTTCCTGTTTGTCGTAAAAACCATACAGTAAATGGGCATCATCTCTAATAGTCAGGTGAGTAAATAACGTGACGGGATTGCCGAGCGTCGGTAATTGATAAAAAGTTGTCATCGGTGCTGTGATTTCATAACCCACGCCGTTTACGTCTACCAACATCTCTGGCGGTTGTTTTTCGATCAATACACCATTAATTCGCCCAATCATACTGTCCTCTATTTAATTTTTTAACGCAAACGTCGCCTACGAATCTTATGCGCCCCGGCCATGCGTATCATGCTTTGCTGCATGTGGCTGTGGCATAAGGCCACGCCTAATGCGTCTGCTGCATCGGCTTGTGGTTTTTTATTTAACCCCAACAAGTTGCATACCATGAGCTGTACTTGCTCTTTCTGTGCGGCACCCGTGCCAACAACGGCCTGCTTAATTTGCCGGGCAGAATATTCAAAAATGGGAATCCGTAACGCAGAACAAGCCACGATGGCGGCTCCTCTTGCCTGGCCGAGTTTTAGCGCAGAATCAGCATTCTTTGCCATAAACACCTGTTCCACCCCCACTTCTTGTGGCAAGTGCAGGCGAACAACCTCACTAATGCCTTCAAATATTTGGCATAGTCGCTCTGGCAATTCCGCGTCAGTATCCGTTCGGATGCAGCCGCTATCGACATAGTGGCTTTTACTGCCGTTAACTTCAATGACGCCGTAACCCGTTATTCGTGAGCCTGGATCAATGCCGAGGACTATTGTCATGCCTTTCCTTACCATTCAACTACTGATTATTTACACAGTATCGATTACTTTGTTGGTAAATTCAATAATTACGCAATAATAAATAGTCCATACCAAAAAGCCCCCAATGAACAAATGTCATTGGGGGCTTTTATTTATATCGCCTAGTGAGATCGATATTGGAATATCAAATCGGTTTCAAAACCTGCCACCGCTAATTGATCTTTTTACTTTTTCTCTTCTGGGGTGCGCACTCGAATTCCTACTTCTCGTAACTGCTTTGGTTCTACCTCAGAAGGCGCTGCCGTCATAACACATGCCGCTGTTTGGGTTTTGGGGAATGCGATGACGTCACGAATAGACTTGGAATCGGTCATTAACATGACAATACGATCCAATCCAAACGCTAATCCTCCATGGGGAGGACAACCATACTTTAACGCATCCAATAGGAAACCAAACTTCTCGTTTGCTTCTTCGTCGCCAATATCCAGTGCTTTAAATACCGCTTTTTGCAGTTCAGGCTTATAGATACGTAGTGATCCGCCACCGAGTTCGGTTCCGTTCAATACCATGTCATAGGCGCGTGACAAGGCTGCACCAGGATTACTAGTAAGCTCTTCGGCGCTGCAGGATGGCAGGGTAAATGGGTGATGTATTGACGTCCAACCATGATCGGTTTCTTCAAACATGGGAAAATCAACAACCCATAACGGTGCCCAGGCGCCTTCAATTAAACCAAGATCTTCACCCAGTTTAACGCGCAGTGCGCCTAAAGACTCACTCACGACGTTAGCTTTATCCGCACCAAAAAATACCAAATCACCGGTCTCGGCGCCGACCCGAACCATAATGGCCTCAACCACATCATCAGGAATAAACTTCAATATTGGTGACTGTAAGCCTTCTTTGCCTGCTGCACGGTCATTCACTTTAATATAAGCTAAACCTTTCGCACCGTAGATACCCACAAACTTGGTGTAATTGTCGATATCTTTACGGCTAAGTTTGGTGCCTTGTGGCAAACGCAGCGCGGCGACGCGTCCTTTAGGATCATTGGCTGGACCAGAGAAAATCTTGGACTCAACATCTTTCATTAGGTCATCAACATCCTGAAGCTCTAAGGCGATACGCAAGTCTGGCTTATCACTACCAAAACGCGCAATGGCTTCGGAATACGGCATCCGCGGGAAAGCCGGCAAATCCACATCAAGTAGGTCCTTAAACAAGTTACGGATCATACGTTCCGCCACTTCCATGATCTGCTCTTCATTCATAAAAGAGGTTTCGATATCGATCTGGGTGAATTCTGGCTGACGATCGGCGCGTAAATCTTCATCCCGGAAACATTTAGCAATCTGGTAATAACGATCCACACCAGACACCATCAATAGCTGCTTAAATAGCTGAGGGGACTGTGGCAGCGCAAAAAAACTGCCATGATGGGTTCGGCTAGGTACAATATAGTCCCGCGCACCTTCGGGTGTCGCTCGGGTAAGAATCGGCGTTTCTACATCCAAGAAACCCTCTGCATCCATAAAGTTTCGAATTGCGGAGGTTACCTTCGAACGAAACACTAACTTATTTAACATTTCTGGGCGACGGATATCCAAGTAGCGGTATTTTAATCGAACATCTTCTCCTACGGTCTGGAAGTCATCCATTTGGAACGGCGGTGTTTCAGATTCGTTGAGAATCACCAATTCCTTACCTAACACTTCTACCTTACCCGTTGGCATATCCTTATTAAATGTGCCTTCTGGACGAAATCGAACGCGGCCCTTCACTTGCAAGACAAATTCGCCTCGCACGCGCTCTGCGAGAGCAAAAGCAGCTTCCGTATCAGGATCAATTACAATTTGCGACACACCTTCTCTATCACGGAGATCTAAAAAAATAACCCCACCGTGATCGCGGCGATTATGGACCCAACCACAAAGAGTTACTTCTTCATCGATGAGGGTTTCGTTTAGATGGCCACAGTAATGGCTTCGCATATTGTTATCCTGTATTTCGTTTAGTTAGTAATACTGTACAACTCGTATAAATTTGATAACGAGTGTTAATCAGGTGTTTTAGCTGTGTTACTTTCAGTCTTGGTCTTTTTTGAGTCACTTTCTGCTAAATGTTTTTTCTTTCCCGTTTTAAAGTCAGTCTCATACCAGCCAGCCCCTTTTAATCGAAAGCCCGCGGCAGAAATCATTTTCTTTAAGGTATCCTCATCACACTCAGGGCAGATCACCAATGGCTCGTCACTGATCTTCTGAAGCTTATCCATTTGGTGGCCACAACCACCACATTCATACTCATAAATAGGCATTTATTCACTCGACTAATGTTCAACGTTTAACGTCTTCAACTACCGATTCCTTCGATCATCGGTAACCTTCTGATTAACATGTTCTTTCTGACAAACAAAGCTTATTAGCCAATCAAACCAGAAAAAGGGCAACATTATAGCGATTTCAAGCGACGAAAGCAGCCCACAACCTATACTTAAATAGCGTTTGAGACAATCAATTGGTAATTTATGGTGCTAGATATGGCAAACAAACAAGATTCTCCGCAAACCAGTGAAAATCACCCCGTAGAAGTTGAATTAATGCGTGACTTCTTTTTCGATTTTAAGGAGGCTCATCAGGATTGTGAGTCCATTCTCATCAATTTAGAGCACGACCCCACCAACAGCGAACTTCTAAGGGGCCTATTTCGCTCAATACACACTATAAAAGGCAATTTAGTTTACGTTGGGCTAGAAGCTCTCACGCCATTAATCCAAAGTATGGAAGACCTATTGGAGGCAATCCGCGCAGAACGAATCCTGTATGACAGCCTATTAAGCGACGTTATTTTACTTACCATGGACAAGACCAAACAAATGGTAGAAGCAGAGATCGCAAAAACCCCTCCTCCTATAGCGAAGGATAAGCTATTAGAACTCTGTCAAAACATCAGTAGTATCGTCGAAGTTGATGGGGAAACACGGACACACTATATAAGAAGCGCAATCATAGCATTGGACCCTAGCACCCACGTCTTCGATGATGACGCCCCTCTTGCTTCAGAACCACTGGATATTGCCATACCAAAACAAACAGTTTCCGCACTATCCAACAAAACTACAGCACCCTTAACAGCTCCCTTAACACCAGCCAAACAATACACCCCCAGTGTGCTGGAGATCCTTCAACACCACAAAATCGATATTGACGAAGACATTATATTYTTCRCCAGCCTCTGCWCCCCAATGGAAAACCGATCACTTTATTGGAAAGGCAGGACAGCTCGTTTATTAACACTCGCCCTTGATATGAATCAGTACGCAGAAAATCCTGTGGAGCCYGCCCAACTGGTCGCAGCAATTCTATTGCATGATATCGGCATGGCATTCCTACCGTTATCATTGCTGCATAAAGCCAGCTCTTTTAATGAAGAAGAAAGAAACNNAYTATYWWSANCAWMSCGAAACGGCCTATCAATTATTGAGCCAATCTCACAAATGGGAACAGGCGGCGACAATTGTACAACAACATCACGAACGGGTTGATGGTTCCGGTTATCCTCAACGACTGACTGGCATCGACATTTGTCATGGCGCGAAAATACTCAGCATTGTCGATACTTTCGATGCAAGAACACATGAACGTGCACACAATACGCGACTCAAGCGACCTTTTATTCGCGCCGTGATTGAGGTGAATAGTTGCAAAGGCACTCAATTTGATGCCCGCTGGGTAGAAATATTTAATGAAATAACCAGAGCAACATCAACACCAAAAATCGAATGCCAAAACTAATCCGGTAAAAAAACGCCCAAAAACAGCCTTTTTTTCGACAATTCGGATAAAAACCCTATATACACAGTGTTATTTCACTTTATTTCAGGTTATTTACTTGCGGGACTACAGATTTAGATCAATAATTATTGCGACCAAACAAGCTCGACTTATCTTTTCAGAACACAGCAAAGATATCAGACCCATTGCTATCACCAACGTGTTTTAGAATAGAATCATATCCAATACAATAGGACATCAAAATGCCTGCTAAGAAAAAAGCTCCAGCAAAGAAAGCACCTGCCAAGAAAGCTCCAGCAAAGAAAGCCGCTGTGAAGAAAGTAGAAGTTCCTGCCAAGAAACTCGTTGCGGTTAAAGACGCAATGACCAAAACCCAAATCATGGTAGAGCTTTCTGAAAGTACTGGACTTAGCAAAAAGGAATGCCAAAGCGTTCTTGACGGCCTAGGCGATCTAATGGAACGTCACGTGAAGAAACGTGCTATTGGCCATTTCACCATCCCAGGATTGATGAAAGTACAGGTTGTACGTAAGCCTGCGACTAAAGCCAAGAAAAACGTGCCTAACCCATTCAAGCCAGGTGAACTAATGGACGTGGCGGCAAAACCTGCACGTAATGTTGTTAAAGTACGTGCTTTAAAGAAATTGAAAGATATGGTCGTATAACCGACACTCTCGGTTATCAAACCCAATAAAAAAGGAGCTTCGGCTCCTTTTTTATTGGGTAATCACAAACCAACACAAATCAAGGCTAGCCATGCCTTCAGCTTCCTTTTACAATCCCGTCTAATGTTGCCAAGTTTGTAACTATTCAACGAACCCCGTATCTATTCAAATTGCGTCCAAATTCGAGCAGAATAAGGCAAAAAATGTTAGTTTATTATTATAAATGTGCATTTTTAAACGCAGTTCTGCTTGGATTTTGGCGTAAGCTGAATGGCTACCCCCCGTTTTCACAGGATTCAGTTATATGCGCGCCACCCGATACCTATTAGCTACTCAACGAGAAGTCCCCTCTGACGCCGAAGTTATCAGCCACAGACTTATGCTTAGAGCCGGCATGATCAGAAAGCTCGCATCCGGCTTATATACCTGGCTACCCACCGGATTGCGCGTACTTCGTAACGTAGAGCGCGTAGTACGAGAAGAAATGGATAAAGCTGGCGCATTAGAAGTGCTAATGCCGGTTGTTCAACCTGCCGAACTATGGGAAGAATCCAAACGCCTTCAACAATATGGCCTAGAGTTATTACGCATCAAAGACCGTCACGGTAGAGACTTTGTTCTCGGACCTACCCATGAAGAAGTTATTACTGACATGGTGAGAAACAACATACAAAGCTACAAGCAACTACCCTGCAATTTTTACCAAATCCAAACAAAATTCCGCGATGAAGTTCGTCCACGCTTTGGTGCCATGCGTGCACGAGAATTCATCATGAAAGACGCCTATTCCTTTCATTTAAGCGAAGATTGCCTTCAAAACACCTATCAAACCATGCACGATACCTATAGCGCGATATTCACACGACTCGGCTTGGATTTTAGGGCTGTACTTGCCGATACCGGCAGTATTGGTGGCAACGCATCTCACGAATTCCATGTCTTGGCTGATTCTGGAGAAGACGACATTGCCTTCAGTAACAGCAGCAATTATGCGGCAAACATCGAGATGGCTGAAGCCTTTGCAATAGGTGATAGTAGAGCGACCTCCTCTGCCGACTTAACCGAAGTTGCAACGCCTGACCAACATAGCATTGCCGACGTCAGTGAATTCCTTAATGTTAGCGCTGAAAATATCATCAAAACCTTAATCGTGCATGGCACAAAAGCAAAGAAAACCAAAAAAGGCGATGATGCCGCAGATACGCTGCCACTTGTCGCTATCGTTATTCGCGGTGACAAGGCTCTCAATGAGATAAAAGCCGAGAAACACCCTCTCATTGCGGAACCACTCACCATGGCAAGTGATGAAGAAATCAAAAACGCTATCGGCTGCCTACCCGGTTCCATTGGCCCCGTCGGTTTGGCTTTGCCTATCATCGCCGACCTAAGTGTGATTAACATGGCGGACTTTGTCTGTGGAGCCAATAAAGATGGCGCCCATCTTACCGGTGCTAACTGGGAAAAAGATTGCCAATTCACCGAACAATTTGATCTTCGTGACGTGGTTGAAGGCGACCCAAGCCCTTGCGGAGAAGGCCAGCTTGAAATCAAACGAGGCATTGAAGTTGGACACATATTCCAGCTTGGCACAAAATACAGTGCCGCGTTTAACGCCTCCGTTTGTGATGAATCAGGCAAAAACAAAGTGATGACCATGGGTTGTTACGGCATCGGCGTTTCTCGTATTGTTGCCTCAGCTATAGAACAAAACTATGATGAATACGGCATCATCTGGCCAGAAGCATTGGCGCCATTCCAAATTTCATTAGTACCAATGAATATGCATAAATCCATTCGCGTACAAGAGGCCAGCGAGAAGCTGTATAAAGAACTCACGGAACTGGGTTACGATGTATTTTTTGACGATAGAAAGGAGCGTCCTGGGGTGAAATTCTCAGACGCCGAGTTAATCGGTATTCCGCATCGAATCGTTATCGGCGAGAAATCATTGGAATCCAACACCTTTGAGTACAAGCACCGCCGCACCAATGAAAAGATCGACGTCCCGGTTAACGACATCATCAGCTTTCTGAAGGAACGTATTTGCTCATAACTGGCAAATACAACCTCTGCTAATGACTCTCGTTAAATTCGCCGCTACCGCCCTTCACTTTTGGTCTCTTTGCATTCCAAAACGGAGAGAATGGAGAAGCCCTTTGACGAATTACCTTGCTGCATTGCTAGTCTTTGCGTTCTCCTGTCAATCTGCCTCCATTATGGCAGCCACATCAGAAGTGCCCGACAAGGTAATGAGAACAATCTTATTAGACACCATTAGCGAGGCCAAGAGTTTCGAGGACCGTTTTGATGCGGAGGTATGGTTGCTAGATATGTCTACTCGACTATCGCGCTACATCAAAGACCCCAGCCAGCGCTTGGAAATATTACGCATCGCCCACAAAGAGGCGCGTAAAGTAGGCTTGCGCCCAGAGCTGGTTTTATCGGTAATGCATGTAGAAAGCTTATTTGATCAATATGCAGTCTCCAGCGCTGGCGCCCAAGGGTTAATGCAAGTCATGCCATTTTGGAGAAAAGAAATTGGCACCAATAAGGATAATTTAACCGATATAGCCACCAATATCCGCTATGGCTGTACCATTTTAAAGGCCTATTTAAAAAGAGAACGGGGCAACGAACGAAGAGCTCTGGCGCGATACAATGGTAGCACGGGAAAAAACTGGTACCCTGAACGCGTATTTAATGCATGGAAGAAGTACTGGTTTGTGAAGAACTGATGGCTACCCAAAATACCGTCCAGAATACTGCCCAGTAGTTTTTTTGTAATACGGAGACAAACATCATGCAGCCCAGCAAATTCTCATGGCAAGACCCGTTCCACCTCCAATCAATGCTGAGCCCTGAAGAGTTGGCCATACAGAAAACGGCATCTGACTACGCCCAAAACTCCCTTGCGCCGAGGGTACAACAGGCCTTTAGAGACGAAGTGTTTGATCGCAACATCTTCACCGAAATGGGGGACCTAGGGTTACTTGGATCAACTCTACCAAGCCAATATGGCGGATCAGAAATCAACTACACCTCCTACGGGCTCATCGCCAGGGAAATAGAAAAAGTCGATAGCGGCTATCGCTCTGTGATGAGTGTGCAGTCTTCATTGGTAATGCATCCAATTTATGCATATGGATCTGAGCAACAACGAATGAAGTACCTACCACCATTAGCATCAGGGGTTCATGTGGGCTGTTTTGGTTTAACCGAACCAGACCATGGCTCCGACCCTGGCGGCATGAAGACAACGGCAAAGAAAGACCACAATGGATATCGATTAAACGGACAAAAAATGTGGATCAGCAATGCGCCTATCGCAGACACCTTTGTTGTATGGGCGAAGTTAGAAGGAACAATACGCGGTTTCATTCTCGAAAGGGACTTTAACGGCCTGTCTACACCAACCATACTGGGTAAACTGTCACTAAGAGCCTCGATTACAGGTGAGATTGTCATGGATGACGTATTGGTCCCAGCGGATAATTTACTACCCAATGCCTCGGGCTTGAGTGGCCCATTTGGTTGCCTCAACAAAGCTAGATTTGGTATCTCGTGGGGCGCGATGGGTGCAGCTGAAAGCTGTTGGTTATCTGCCCGTCAATATTGTTTAGATCGATCACAATTCGGTAAACCGTTAGCGGCTAATCAGCTTATTCAAAAAAAACTCGCCGACATGCAAACTGAAATAGCGCTTGGTCTTAACGGCGCCCTTACGATGGGGCGACTTATGGATAATCAGCAATGCCCTGCCGAATTAATCTCCATGTTAAAACGGAACAACAGCGGCAAAGCACTAGATATCGCCAGAACCGCAAGAGATATGCACGGGGCAAACGGCATCAGTGATGAATACTGTGTGATGCGGCACATGCTTAATTTGGAAACAGTAAATACTTACGAAGGAACACACGATATTCACGCATTAATATTAGGCAGAGCCCAAACCGGTATCCAGGCCTTCGTCTAATATTACGTTCGCATCCTATTATTTCGTTCGCATATAAGCAGCATAATTTTGGGTATAAGACAAACAGGCACCCCTCTACTATCGTTACACTAGCCCTGTTTTAAACCCATACCAGGCAGTAATAGACTCAAGCAAACACGCCAGCCCTCCCCCCAAAAAATGGCATTATATTCTAGCGCCTACAGGTGAATTTTATCCATGAAACTACCTATCGTAATACTGTTGCTAGCGAACCTGTTGCTTGTTAGTTCGAACGCTAACGCCGAAACTGTCGATACAAGCTCTGCCGCCTACAAAGTCGCAGAGACCGTTGATTTTATGGTGAGAGCTATACGGGCCATGTACACAAAACAGATAATTAGCAAGCTACAGAGCGATAGCGAAGATACCCTATTTGATAACGTGGACAATAAGAGGTTCACACCATTGCCCGCACAATTCATCCATGATGTAGATAATTACATCAAATTCTATGGTCAACGGTCTGAGGTGCCACCAGGTTTTTCCTTTTCGCTACGCAGCAAATGGAACCTAAATGAGCAACGCGGGTTAAGTGATAATTTTGAAACCGAAGGTTGGAATGCCCTCGAGCAACAACAACTCGACGCGTTAAACTCAGGCATACCCTATAAAGATATTGAATGGAAGCCATACGCTGAAGAAACTATTGTGGACGGAAAGGCCATCTTAAGATATCTCAGTGCAGACACTGCCACAGAGAAAACATGCATAGACTGTCATAATAGATATGAAAATACTGACAGAGCTAAATCGATTCGGGAGAGTGAAGGGGTCATTTCTGGCAAAGAATTTCAATTACACGAACTTATGGGAGCCCTGTCAATAATTGTTACGTTGGAATAAATTAAACACTTAACACTTGACATCGAATGTTTATAACCCTTCCAACAACACATCTAACTTCCCCTTCAACACGACGATTGACTCACAGGGCATCAGCAAAAACATCGAACAGTTAAATGGACTATTTTCTAACGTATAGGAAATCTCCACCAACAACGCATCTTCCCAACCTAGTTTCTTCTGATCAAACAAATCATCAATGAGAATATGTTGCCCCAATACTGTTGGGTCTGAATATGACAATCCGGTATTGATTTGTTGGCCAATTCGACTCACACAGGTTTCAATAAGAAGGTTAGCAATATCCATCAACAACTTTTTTTCTACTGCATCAGTGAGTTCACCTTCATATTCTAGTAATCCGGCCAATTCTCTTAGAGAGAAATCGTTAAAAATAATAAACGTTTGCCCGCTAATGTCCGGAGCAACGTTAACTTGAAAAAAACTCTGACTAACCCCTGACACTTTGGCACCGACACAGCCAACAAAAGAGGCCAATTCGACACTTAACGATTGTTTGGAAACCACACGAATTCTTGGTACTGAAAGGTGGACAAAAACTTTCAAATGTCGCGCTAAAGAATCACAAGATTGACCAATTGCAACATTAACAATCTCCTGCAGGCAGTCTCTTTGATCTTCTGTTAGCACCACCCCCTCATTCATAACAAGCCATATTTAGCGAGTACGTCCGATAGCTTTTTTCCATCGATGGGCTTTTTAACAAAATCTAAGGCTCCTAGCGCCATTACCCGCTCTCTGGCCTCCGGTTGAATATCTGCTGAAATCACTATAATAATGGATTTATGGCCTTCGGCTTTGACCTTTTCTAACACGCCATAACCATCCAATTCGGGCATCGTCAGATCCAAAAATACCATCTCGCCCTTGCCAGCACGTATTGCTTCAATACCTTCCACGCCGTTAACCGTCATGGTGATATCAACATCCCAACCGTCTGGTATTGCCCGTTTCACTTGCTTTCGGGCCATCGCAGAGTCATCACATATAAGCAATGGTATGGACATAAGTTACCTTTATATATTCTACTGAAACACTAATTCTAAACTGGTAATTTTCAGTATAGACCGGTATCCAAATATTCCGTGTTTTTTATAAGTTCTCTAGGGTTTTTTTGGCATATATAATCAAAAATCGACCCTTTATAGAATTTGACTATTTACTGATTTTTTAGCCTGCCACAAAAAACCCCGGCCGATAGCTGGGGTTCTTTGTCTTACTTTGTACAGTACAAGCTATTGTTTAGCCGCGGCATTAATCTTTGATAGGAATAATTCCAATCTTTTTCTGCCAGATTTTGGGGGCGATATTATGAATAGACTCGCCATTCACATCGGCGGCAACGGTAACCGGCATATCTTCTACTACGAATTCATGAATGGCTTCCATTCCCATATCTTCAAATGCCACAACTCGCGCTTTCTTGATGGCTTTAGATACCAAATAGGCTGCTCCACCAACGGCCATCAGGTATACTGACTGATGTTTTTTAATCGCTGCTAACGCTTCGGGGCCGCGCTCCGCTTTTCCGATCATGCCAATCAACCCAGTGTTTTCTAACATTGCATCGGTAAACTTATCCATACGTGTTGATGTAGTAGGACCAGCAGGCCCTACAGCCTCATCTCGCACCGGGTCTACAGGTCCTACGTAATAAATAAACTTATTGGTGAAATCTACACTTTCCGGTAGGGGCTCTCCCTTCTCGAACAGTTCAACCATACGCTTATGGGCAGCATCCCGTCCGGTGAGCATTTTGCCCGATAACAATAAGGTTTCCCCTATTTTCCAATCCTTAACATCTTCTGGCGTTAATGTATCAAGGTTGACACGGCGCGAACCTTCACCGCCATCCAAGGCAATTTCTGGCCAATCTTCAAGTTTAGGGGGAGTAAGCTCCACTGGACCAGATCCGTCCAAAGTAAAATGAACATGGCGTGTCGCGGCACAGTTTGGGATCATGGCAACAGGCAACGAAGCTGCGTGTGTGGGGTAGTCCTTTATTTTGATATCCAAGACTGTTGTTAATCCGCCAAGTCCTTGAGCACCAATACCTAAACCATTGACCTTCTCGTATAATTCCAAACGCAACTCTTCTACTCGATTGGAGGGTCCACGCTCAATAAGTTCCTGGATATTGACGGGGTCCATTAAAGACTCTTTTGCCAATAACATGGCCTTTTCCGCAGTGCCGCCTATACCTATGCCAAGCATACCCGGCGGGCACCAGCCAGCGCCCATTGTAGGCACCGTCTTGAGAACCCAATCAACAATGCTATCGCTAGGGTTGAGCATCACCAATTTACTCTTATTTTCCGAACCGCCGCCTTTTGCCGCCAAGGTGATTTCTACCGTATCACCTGGCACGACATCAAAGTGAATAGTCGCAGGGGTATTGTCTTTGGTATTTCTACGCGCTCCGGCAGGGTCTTCTAAAATGGAGGCTCTTAGTACATTATCAGGGTGTAAATAGGCCTGGCGCACTCCTTCATTAACAAGATCAGCAACACTCTTATCCGTATCCCATTGGATATTCATCCCTATTTTTAAGAATACCGTCACGATACCGGTATCTTGGCACAGCGGGCGTTTACCCTCTGCACACATACGCGAATTAATAAGAATCTGTGCCATGGCATCCTTTGCGGCTTTGGACTCTTCTTTTTCATAGGCTGCGGTAATCGCATCGATGAAATCTTTAGGGTGGTAATAAGATATGTATTGCAGACCATCAGCAATACTTTGAATAAAGTCTTGTTCGCGGATAACAGCCATTAAAGCCTCTCAATGTTTTTAAATACGCTAGGGTTCACCCAATCTGATGCAGATTGTACACCACCGCCCCCCGCCAAGAAAGTTAGCCGAGCAGACTAACAAAATTAGCCTGTGACTCTGTGCGCTTATTAAAAGCCCCCGTATTTGACCGTATTTGCACATAAAAGGACGCTGTTATGTGTCGAAGTTATATAACTCAACTCAAATAGACTAAAAAACGGACAATTAATAAGGAGACACGCCTTCAAGGTTTATCTATAATCAGAACATCTTGCTGCAGTTTTGCCTCAATTACTGTTTTTTTTGCAGCCAAACCGGATCGGAAGAAGGTAATGACAAATAGCACCACCGTAGACAATATTACTCAATTCCCCAGTCAGCGCTTGGCAGTTCCCCGTGTCGAAAATACACGGCACATACTATTTGACACCTCACAAAAAAACATTGCGCAAGAACTCATAGATTTGCCCTACGCAGACATCCACTGTGCCTTAACACTTGCCAAAAATAAGCTTAAGCTGTTGAATCGATTAGGGTTAGCCGTAACGAAACGCGACAGCGTTACCGACCCGTTTCATTTTGCCTTCCAACGTTTTATCGATTACTTCCGATCTTTTCACTCATTATCACGCTACACACGGCCCCCTACCGATAATGATTTAATGGAAATGGCGCTCTTTACCGATGAAATGGCCTTCAGCTACAAACATATTGTATTAGGATATTTAGCGTCCAAGAAAAAACAGAAAGGTCTAGCGGTCAGCCTCTACAACGCGCTGTATTACATTGGGCAATCGATGCTGCAGTCCTATGAACAAAATCAATGGCAAAACTCTAGGCTATGGCAAGAAATTCACTTTCTCTATGCTTACGCTGAAGAGCAAGGTTTTCTTGGCCAGGACATCCCAAGCAATGCGCCAACGCCCCGCCCAAAAAGTATTGATGGTCTATACAAGCAACTCCTACTGACCGCACTTGCTGACCCTTACAAGATGACCCAAGGCAAACATTGGGCTGTTTTTGATTATTCGGGGCGAATTGCACAGCATGCAGAAATTCAAAAACCGGAAGCATTACCCGCATTCAACTATGGGTTTGCCATCCGTTTGGACAGTAGTAAACCCCCGATCGCGGTAAGGGCACTACCCCAAATCCCTCATACAAGTTTGAGAATACTCTTGCCTCAGGGTGCGGCAACCATCATAAATCGCCAGCTCGAAATGATAAAAACTGGACAATCTCAGAATATCCCAGGCCTTTCTAGCACTGCCCGTGACGAAGATAAAATTCGTTTTCTACAATTATTACATCACCAGTGGGCAGAAAAACCATTGCGTAACGAAAAACGCGAACTGACAAAAGAATCTATCGGTTTTATTTGGGGTGTAAAGGACATTCACAAAATACTAGATCCAAGCGCTCGCCATCAAGCAACAATGATGCAACGTCCCACTAGCGTAGAACATAGTTCAATAGGACTATCACAAAACGAAAGTACCGATGGCATTTGCATCACCTTAAAAACCCCAGAAAACGATGCTCCCAGCAATGGCCAAGTGGTCGGTTTAATACGAAAAATAAACAATCAAAAGCAATTAACCTTGGGAATCATCCAATGGTCTGCTAAACGCGGCCCTCGACAATTGGTATGCGGTGTAAAAAAGCTATTTTCCGCACCACAACCTGCCTTTGTTGCAGAGCAAAACAACCCTGATAACACCTATCCCGCCTTACTATTTCGCGATATTGATAAACATGGCGACACCAACACCCAACTTTTAGCGAGCTCTGGATTATTAGCCCCCGGAAAAGCCATTCTTGTTAATCTAATTAACACCCAGAATTGGCACTCCACGACATCAATGTCACCGGTAAAACAAACGGAATGCATAGACCTTTTTAAACTGCAAGGTGCAATCTAACCACAGGGGCTTACTGATCGCCGCCCCCTACTGATAGCTACAATTAAAATATCTACATGTCGTCAATTAATCCATGCGTTGCGATTGAAACATTGTTGCAAGAGGCACGTTCCACATTTCCTGCATGACGTCCACACCCCGCCCAAACAACTCGTTCACGCCCTGTTCCCAAAGCTCACTGCCACTAAGGCCTAACACAAACGCTTGTGAAAAACAGGCATCATAGAGCTCTGCAAAAGTATAATGATGAAGATCACGAGACAGCAGTACCCTACCCTCGGATTGTAACGTGACCAATTTCGCCCGTAGTAATACGCCATAATGGTGCTCCCATTCTACTGGCGTTAACCAGGGTAATTTTTTACCMARCGACTCTTCCGAAACACTGACACCRCACTGTTGATTGTCATACARCAATTTTAATATTTGTAATATATCCCCTAAAGACGATGCCGTTTTATACTTTGATACTTTATAGCTGGTCAACCCCTGCACCAACTCAGCCCCCATCAATAGAATCGACCACGATATAGATATCCAAATTAAGAAAATAGGCACTGCRGCAAAGGCACCATACACCAATTGRTAGGTAGGGAAAAACGTCACCAGTAACGTCATTAATTGCCGAGCCACATCAAACAAAATAGCTGCCACCAATCCACCAGCAATCGCGTGTTTGAGGGGTACCTTGGTATTTGGGATTGCAACATACGCTAAAGAAAAAGCCAATGCGCTCAACATAATGGGTAAAAAGCTGAATATAAACTTTTGGGTCGCTTGCACAGACTCGTATTGTTCAAGGATTTTCATCGAAGATAGATATGAAGAAATYGCAATAGTGGCCCCCATTAATATCGGCCCGATACTCAGCAATGCCCAATACAACAAAAACCCACTTACTCCTTTGCGAGATTCTTTCACATGCCAGATTTCATTAAAAGAACCTTCGATTTTACGTAGCATAGTAATGGAGGTAACAAACAGCATAACCACACCGATACTGGTCAAATTAGATGCCTGCTTGGAGAACGCCACTAGGTAGTTCTGTAAGTTCTCCCCAGTTGCAGGCATAAAATGTTGAAACAGGTAATTTTCTAACTGACCTTCAGCGCCTTTCAAATCAGGGATTAATGCCAAGATCGAAAAGGTGACTGTCATTACAGGTACCACCGCAAACAATGCCGTAAATGTTAAATATGCTGCAGTCTTAGGCCCGTCGTGAGCGATATAACTTCGTAACAAATACATCATGAATTGCATGAAATAGGTAAGCTTTTGTCGCACCTTATCTAGCATTGAGCCTGATGACTCAACGCTTGGAGGGACATCATTGRATAATTCTGTATTCGGCATAAGTGACTCGCCATCCCTGTGTAATTGTATAAATTTTCACAGCATACGCTAAATTAGCGGATACCTCTCGTGCATGATGTTAAATGTCTATAAAATAGCTCATTCGATTCTTATATCCCATTTTTAGGAGGAAGATTGTGGTTACAATCTATCACAACCCACGTTGTTCAAAGTCTAGGCAAACCTTACAATTACTGGAAGAAAACGGTGTAACTCCAGACATTGTACTTTATCTAGAGAACACGCCTTCCAAAGCTACCTTAGCGAAAATCAAAAAAAGCCTTGGCGTAGATGCCAGAGGCATGATGCGAACCAAAGAAACCGAATATAAAGAACAAAATTTGAGCAACGAAGCGCTATCCGACAGCGACCTGCTTGATGCCATGGTTAACACACCCAAATTAATTGAACGACCCATTGTGGTAAACGGCACCAAGGCAGCCATTGGCCGCCCTCCTGAAAACGTGCTCGATATTCTTTGACAACCCAAGGTCCACCTCTTCATGTCTAACATTTTAATTCTCTTTTACAGCCGCCATGGAAAAACTCAAGAGATGGCTAATATAGTCGCTCGTGGTGTCGAAGATGTCGCTGGAGTAGAAGCAAAAGTTCGCACAGTGCCCGAGGTTTCTCCCGTCAGCGAAAGTACCGCCCCCGCTATACCCGCTGAAGGTGCACCCTACGCAACATTAGATGACCTTAGAGAATGCAGCGGCTTGATTATTGGCACACCGACTCGATTTGGTAATATGGCCGCCCCATTAAAATACTTTATCGATCAAACCAGTGGTATCTGGATGGAAGGCGCGTTAATAGACAAACCAGCCGCCGCATTTACTTCCACTGGTAGCCTACATGGCGGACAAGAATCGACCCTTCTTTCGACGATGCTGCCTCTTTTACACCACGGCATGGTGTGGGTAGGTTTGCCATACAACAATAAAGAACTGATGGACACCCAAAGTGGCGGTACGCCATATGGTGCTAGCCACTGGGCTGGGGCAGGAAATCAACGGCCTATTGCCGAAGATGAATCTCAACTTTGTAAAGCATTGGGCAAACGTGTCGCTCAAATCGCTCTTAAACTAGAACACTAATGGTTATCCAACTATGAATCACCCCTTAGAATTGCTTCACCCTAAAGCCTTACGTTGCAAAAAAGCCACCTTAGCTTGCCTTGTAATATTAATCGTTTGTTACATCATTCAGTTTATCTGGGTTGCGCCAAACGCAAACACAAAGGTTAACAGCCCTCAATGGGGCAGTTTATGTCTTTACGTCATCCCCTTATTACTATTTACGCTAGGGATATATTTCAACAGCGCAAGAGCCTACGCATGGTTTTGTTTTATCTTAATGTTGTATTTCTGCGACAGCGTCATTTCCGCTTTTGCGATTCCTCACGCTTTAGGCTATCTTGGGGTCATTGAATCTATTACTATCGCTATTCTTTTCACGGCGGCAATGTATGCCACTAAATGGTATGGATTAATCGCCAACGACGGCGTATCCAACCGTAGCAAAAACAAGGACGATAGTTAACTTCAGCAATGACTGCGACCTCATGTTAGATACCTATCAAACATTAGAAACACCAGAAAGCATTGACCTTGAGCTACATTTAGCAGGGCCGGTAGTCCGCATATTGGCATTTGCTATAGATTTTGGTATTCGCGCCATCATTCAGGTCATAGCCGCTATTGGCTTGTCCACATTAGATCAAATTGGAACGGCTATTTGGTTCCTCCTGATATTCTCAATTGAATGATTTTACCCGGTACTATTTGAAGTATATAAACAAGGACAAACACCCGGTAAGAAAAAGATGGGGATTAGGGTAATCCATGACGACGGTACCCCCATCGGCTGGTCGAGTTCCGTTATTCGCAACCTTTTACGGTTTGTTGATTTCCTGCCGGCTGGCTATATTTTTGGGTTAATTTCAATGTGCAGTAACCGTCATTTCAAACGCCTAGGTGATTTCACCGCCGGCACCTTGGTGGTTTATTCAAGTAAAAAACATACGGTTCAATCAATCCCAATAGATCAACCTCTACATCCATCTATCTCTCTCACCCTAGATGACCAGCGAGCAGTACTTAGCTATGCGGAACGACTACACAATCTATCGCCAGAGCGTCAACGGGAACTTGCCAATCATTTATCCACCATCACCCAAAAACAGGACGACGAAAACATCGTATGGATTGTACGAGTAGCAAACTGGCTTAGAGGTGGCAAATGAAGCAGCAACAGTTTGAATCACTATATGCTACCGAATGGCAAGAATTTGAATCACAAGTTGAACAGCTAGAAACCCAAAAACCATCAACAGCCAGTCTCAAAGGGTTTGCCAAACATTATCGAAAAATATGTTATTACCTCGCCCTGGCGCAGGAGCGTCGTTATAGCCCCGACCTCATTGACCACTTAAATGATATTGCCTTACGCGGCCACCAACAATTGTACCAACACCGGTCTAGCGTTGTGTACAATGTTGTGCAATTTATACTGATTGGTTTTCCCCAGCAGTTTCGTAAACATGCCAAACTGATCGGCTTTGCATCGGCTCTTTTCTATGGTCCCGCATTCATCTTTGGCTTGCTTATATATTCTAACCCCTCACTAATGTTCAGCTTTCAATCGCCAGGACAAGTAGCCGACCTGGTGTCCATGTACAACCCCACTAACAACGCTGTATCAGCAGAAGCCAGAGGATCAGAAGAAGATTTGCTGATGTTCGGTTATTATATACAACACAATATGGGCATAGGTTTCCAAACTTTTGCCAGTGGCATTCTATTTGGACTTGGCAGCATATTTTTCTTAGTTTTTAATGGGCTTGCATTAGGTGCTGCTGCAGGATTTTTGAGCTCGCTAGAATACAACACGCCCTTTTACTCCTTTGTTATCAGCCATGGAGCCTTTGAATTAACGGCAATTACCATCTCTGGTGCCGCAGGAATGAAACTGGGGTTCTCTCTGCTCGCGCCCGGACAAAAATCTCGTAAGCAAGCCTTACTCGACGCAGGAAAAGATAGCATTGCGCTCGTATACGGGGTCATTTTTTTCTTATTGATCGCCGCTTTTGTGGAAGCTTTTTGGTCGTCAAGTAGCACCCTCACTGCTTCAATAAAGTTTGCCGTTGGAACGAGCCTTTGGATCTTGGTTTTTGTGTATTTCTATTGGGGCGGTCGTCGAGCCTCCCTCCCCCCGAGGTCCCGGTAAATGGATTTATCCCAGATAAATGCCAAAATCCGACCACGTAACCATTATGAAGCCATCGACCTAGGTTTTGTTATGGCTCGCAACTGGTTATCACCACTTTATGCCTTATGGTTTTGCATCTCCTTGCCGCTATTTGTAGCATTGCAGGTGACATTTCATCAGTCACCTTATATCTCTGCCATGGTGATTTGGTGGCTAAAACCGTTGTTTGACTCATTACAATTACTCTACGTATCAGAGAAGTTATTTTCCAACACGGTGTCCTTTAGAAAAATCCTTATGCAGGCTCCACGCAGATTATGGCATGACGCCATCGTTAAGCTTAGTATTCGACGGTTAAGTTTAACTCGGTCATTTGACATGCCCGTGGGCGACTTGGAAAGCTTACACGGTACCCAACGCAACAAACGGTTAAACGTACTACAACGCACCACGAGTTCAGCGGCAATATGGCTCACCCTTGTCGGCATGACGATCGAGAACATCATCGTTTTTGCCATTTGTGGTTTAGTTTGGATGCTAGTACCACCACAACTGGATATCTACATTGAGTTTTTTGATTTAATCACACATCCAGAGGTTCACCGAATATTGTCTTGGTGCTGGTATCTAGCGATGGGCATAGTGGCCCCATTTTACGTCACCGCGGGGTTCTCGCTCTATATAAACCGTCGAACAACATTAGAAGCCTGGGACATAGAGCTAACATTTAAGGATATGGCCACCCGAGCGCAAGCAAAAGGAAAACAGCCAGTATTAAAATCATCAATAGCTAGCACCTTTTTAGCGATTATCATGGTAATAATCGTCATCTCACCATCCATATCCTCTGCAGACCAGCCCCTTGGTGAATTGGTTACCGAGCTATCGCCACATGAGGCTCAGCAACGGATGATTCTCATCGTAGAGTCTGAGGCCTTTAATGACATTCGTTCAAGGGAACGATGGCAGTTTAAAAACAAAACTGAATTAGACGACGATGATGAAAAAACCACATTACCCGAGTGGGCTGAACAACTATTCAATATCATCGCCGCAAGTGCAGAGGTTCTACTATGGTGCCTTGCCATCGTCTGTGTATTATTTATTCTGTTACGATTGCGAGGCATTGAGATACCATTTCTGGAAGCCCGAAAGTTTTCAAATGCACCTCCCCCATCCTCACTATTCGGCCTAGCACTTGACCAAGACTCACTACCTGACAATATAATTGAATCTGCAAGGGGCTTCTGGCGAAAAAGCCCTCGACAAGCATATAGCTTACTTTACCGAGCAGCGCTGTCTGACCTGGTTCATGTCGAGGCACTGAATCTACATCACAGCCACACCGAAGGAGAATGCGTCAGATTATTCAGCAAACAAAATGATCACAACCCCAAAAGCCAATTCTTCCAGACGCTGACTGAACAATGGGTCATGCTTGCATATGGCCACCAACGGGTCAGTCACAAACAATTCGATGCGTTATGCAATGAATGGCCCTCGCATTTCCCAATCTGCGTGACGGAAGAGAGTGGAGATCTCGCCCCATGAAGTCAACATTCAATCTCAGCCGTTACTTCTCACGGATATCCAAGCAACAAACAATGACCATTGGCACCACATGCCTCCTAATTGTACTTTTAACTGGCGGTTTTTTTTGGCTAAAGTCTCAAATGGTGTGGATTCAAACCGTCGAAAATCTTGGGTACAAAAAAGAAACTTTACTCAACCCTTATCTAGCGGCCCAAACATTTCTAGATGAAATAGGAATACGCACCAAACGCGCCGTAGATATTGAAATCATATTGGACACCGTATCCAATGATGACACCGTTATACTGCTAAACAAACGCAAATTCCACCCGGTACAAGCTAAAAAAATCATGGCCTGGCTTGCCAATGGTGGCCACCTAATTCTATCGCCATCATCGTTATGGAATACCGAAACTGAATCCAGCAAGGATGAATTCCTAGACTCTTTTGGCATTCGATTCCATGAATGGGATACAGAAAATTCTGCATTAAATGAAGAAACAAGTGCTGAAATAACTGACATCATAGAAAACTACTCCGACGATGTTATCGTACAATATACCGATGAAGATAATCACGATGAAAATAGTCGCGAAGGAAACAATCTCGAAGGAAAGAGTGACAGAGTAAACAGTGACCCTGATGTAAGCGACAACAACACTAGCAACATCAATAATAACGGGCAAGATAGCGGTAACAACAATGAAACGAATATAGATGAAACCCTGGCATGTGCCAGCGATAAAAATACGCCTTCACTCATCACCTACAATAAAGCCGATGATGTGATTAGCATTAATTTTCGTAGCCGATATCATCTAGAAGACACATCAAACAATGCACTACATGCAGAACAGCTAAAAAACAAAGACAGCGCTAATCATATTTTACAATACCCTGTCGGTGAAGGCATGCTCACTGTAATGTCAGATTTACGCTTTTGGAAAAACCGAAAGATCAGTTGGTATAATCACAGTTATTTACTATGGATGCTGGTCAGCGATAGCGAAACGGCCTGGTTTGTATTTGATACAAACTCTCCCAACCTGCTTAGTCTTTTATGGAATGCTGCCAGCCACCTTATCATCAGCCTAGGCATCTGTCTTGCCTTGCTATTGTGGCAGCGAGGGCGGCGTTTTGGACCAATAACACCCGATGACTCTACCAATCGYCGCCAACTTATTGAACATATTGAAGCCAGTGCTCGATTCTCATGGAACCACAAACAATTCGAACCAAATATGACAGTACTRCTTAATGACATACGAAAACGCCTACTGTTCTCCCACAACATTGATCTTATCGAGCTGGAGAGCGTGCACACAAACAAARCCCTCATCGAAAAGATTTCACATATTACCCAGATTCAAGAGAAAGATGTGCGGGCTGCTTTTAAACCCAACTTTGAATACAAAGAACATGCACTCGTACAGCGCGTCAAATTGCTACAACAGCTAAGGAATCAATTATGAATACGTATAGCTCCACACCTGACAACATTCAGGTCAGCGAAGAACAATTTGATAAAGCCAACATGATGGTCTCTACCATTCGGGAACAGATTAGCCAAGTATTGGTTGGGCAGACAGACGTGATAGACCATGTGCTCGTAGCGCTATTTGCATCCGGCCACGTGCTAATTGAAGGCGTACCAGGACTCGGCAAGACACTATTAGTAAAAGCGCTGGCAAAGTGTTTTTCCGGTGAATTCTCTCGTATTCAATTTACTCCAGATTTAATGCCCAGTGATGTCACAGGYCATGCCATGTATGACATGAAAACGGAACAGTTCAAAATCCGCAAGGGGCCAGTATTCACAAATCTATTACTTGCAGATGAAATTAACCGGGCTCCGGCAAAAACGCAAGCAGCACTGCTTGAGGTCATGCAAGAAAAACAGATCACCATTGAAGGCAAAGCACTGAAAGCACAAGCCCCTTTTATGGTGCTTGCAACTCAAAACCCTATCGAACAAGAAGGTACCTACCCACTTCCTGAGGCTGAACTCGATCGCTTTATGCTTAAAGTACTCATTGACTTCCCCAAAGAAGATGAAGAAATATTATTGGTTAAACAGGTCACTACCGGGCAAGTTCAAGACAACTTGAATGTCGATCACATCGATCCGGTAATTAGAGCCAATCAAGTAATAGAGCTTCAAGCATTAACAGCCACCTTAGATGTTGACGATAGCGTCTTTGAATATGCGGTAACCATTGCCCGAGCCACACGTGAGTGGAGAACTTTTGCGCAGGGAGCAGGACCTCGCGCCAGCATTGCACTCATTAGAGCCGGGCGAGCTCACGCATTGCTGAAGGGAAATCGATTCGTCACCCCAGACGATGTAAAAAGCATGGCACTACCGGTATTAAGACACCGAGTCTCACTCACCGCCGAAATGGAAATTGAGGGTATGCAAATTGACCAGGCATTATTGCAATTGCTCGATGAAATTGAAGCCCCGAGGCTATAAGCTTATAAACATTTACTAACAACACTGACTATTAAAAACCAGCTTACAAAATGAAACCATCAAATCGACTGCTAGTTTATACATTACTATGGGCCATTACCGGTTTAGCCTCAGCGCTAAATCACTGGCTGCCCAACAGTATCACTAATCCTGATTTTGTCTCGGCTTTCACCCTTGCCTGGCAAATAAGTGGTGCCGTATTACTATTGATTGCCCTACTTGACGGATTCAGTCAAATAAAATCCAGCCCTCTCTCCATCAAGCGAGAATTGGGTGACACTATGTCCCTAGGTATCTGGACTGATGTATCAATCACTATTCAACATGGGTTTATCAAACCCACTGAAATTACATTTTTCGACCACCACCCTGCCGACATGGAGGCTGACTTTCCACGGCAACATGTCACCTTGCTGCCTCAAAAAATCTCAAAGCTAACCTATCGAATTAAACCCACCAAACGCGGCGACCTAACATTCGGCAGCATTGAGGTATTAACTCCCTCGACACTAGGTTTATGGCAACTACGTCATTGGCAACAGCTCGCTACCACCACTAAGGTCTTCCCTAACTTTGCCGCCGTGTCTCAATTTGCATCGTTAGCAATGGAGCAACAAACAGCACAAATGGGCATACGTAAACAACAACGCCGTGGCGAAGGCATGGAATTTCACCAGTTACGAGAATTTCGTCAAGGCGACAGCCTGCGACAAATCGATTGGAATGCCAGTGCGCGGAAACGAAAAATAATATCAAAAGAATACCAAGAAGAAAAAGATCAACAAATAGTATTCCTATTAGATTGCGGGCGAAAAATGAGAAACAAAGATGGCGAACTCAGTCATTTTGACCACGCTCTTAACGCCATCTTATTAATGTCTTATGTGGCACTTAAGCAGGGTGATTCTGTAGGCTTAATGAGTTTTGCGGGACAATCTCGCTGGTTAAAACCGGTCAAAGGCGTTGCCAACATGCCCAAACTACTCAATCATGTCTATGATCTACACACAACACCCTCTGCCAGCGATTATTCCGCTGTTGCAAAATCGCTGTTAACGCGACAAAGAAAGCGCTCTTTGATCATTGTTGTTTCTAACATCCGTGATGAAAATACCGACGACCTAGAACCAGCCATTCGCGTGCTGCAAAAGAAACACTTAGTCATGATCGCTAATTTGGAAGAGCCTGAGTTACAGACAGTCATTCAGCAACCTATCAGCACTTTTAAGCAAGCGCTCACCTATACCGGAACCATCGATTATTTGGACCAACGCAAGGTCATTGAAAATACACTGAATCAACGCGGAGTGATTACGGTAAACAGCCAACCCAGCCTGCTCCCAGTTGCACTGGTGAATCGATATATGGA
The DNA here is from genome assembly GCA_002402125.1 of Moraxellaceae bacterium. Classification (GTDB taxonomy): domain Bacteria; phylum Pseudomonadota; class Gammaproteobacteria; order Pseudomonadales; family Ketobacteraceae; genus 42-54-T18. The sequence goes on along the minus strand of NVVG01000004.1, from coordinate 29,463 downwards.
CATTAAAAGGAAAGGACGGYTATAGCAAYYGGCGTTTCGCCRACTCTCATCGACTGCGTTAATCCATCCATTCAAGTATCTGMAAWTTTCTAAAGAAAGCTTGTGGTGTCGATACCTTATTCATTAGATCTGGATGATCGATTTTTTACAAAAAATTACATATCTCCCAAATACCTGTCTCCCCCCTGCCTATAGTTATTAGCGGACGCATTTTTCATTCTTAAGGAAGTAGCTCTTATGGTCTCGACAACTCGCCCTCCTTTTATCTATCGTGGTGGAGGCATGATGATGCATGCCCCTTTTCAGCAGCAAGACTCACTGATGTTCGGTTTCTTTGTAAAAGGTGATATCCACAAACTGCAAGCCATGTGTGACCAACAACTTAATGCTGTGGCGCAGGGGAAATACCATTTTAAACCACTATCAAATTATGTGATGGTCACTTTCACCCATATAGGAAAGGACTATTCTACTGCCCCTGAAGATATCGATAAAGGCTGGGGAAAAGAAATCGACACGTCCATTTGGGTACCGGTAGGTCAATATATAGAAAAAGACGGCAAGGAAATTCTGGATCGGGTGCACTGGATAGTGCCTTATATTTGGGTGGACCAACCCATGACGGTAGTCAATGGCAGAGAGATTTTTGGGTATCCAAAATACATGGCCGAATTCAGCATGCCAACGTGTCGAAAAAATGCGGACCTATTTACGATTGATGTCAACGCATTTCAGACCTATTCAAAAGATGAAGAAGCAGCGGTACATCGACTTTTTGATATAAAACGCCAGCCATGCAATAACGCCATCGATGAATTAGCAGAGGATTTTGACGACTTTATAGGTTTTGCAAAGGGACTATTATCTGGGTTATCAAAATTAGATGACATCGTCCACCCTGACTCCAATCTCATTTTACAGCTTTTAGAAGGCATGCTTAAACCCAATTTACCTCAGTTGTTTTTAAAGCAGTTTCCTGATGGTTCGGGTAAAAATGCAGTTTATCAGGCACTTACCACCTCCCCTGCAAATATCAATGGTTTCCATGGGGCTGGGCTTTTAGCAGGCGACTACGAGTTTACCTTACAAGAGTTTGCCAGCGAACCTATTGCTGAGGATTTAGGCCTAGAGATCGGCACCCAGTCAGCACCACTGGCGTTCTGGATCAACATGGATTTTTCCATCGAACCTCCAGAAGAATTGGTAAATAATTCTGTCGCCAAGAAGGAAAAAATTGCTGTGTTAGGCGGCGGTGTCAGCGCCATGACGGCAGCATTCGCAATCACCTCACAACCAGACTGGCAAAGTAAGTATGAGTTAACGGTGTATCAAATGGGCTGGAGGCTTGGTGGCAAAGGCGCTAGTGGACGTAATGCAAAAGATCATGAACGAATAGAAGAACATGGCCTTCATATTTGGTTCGGTTTTTATGAAAATGGATTTCAGGTCATGCGGGATGCTTACGCGGAACTAGACCGCCCCAAGGAAGCCCCTCTAGCCACATGGCTTGATGCTTTCAAACCCCATAGTTTTGTCGCCTTTGAAGAAAACATCAAGGATGAATGGAAAACCTGGCCGATTGAATTCCCAATGAAAGCGGGTCTACCCGGCGACCACAACGAAATGCTTAGTATTGGTCAAATAGCCCAAACTATTTATGCCTGGATCAAAAAAGCCATTGAAGACCTCATTGAAGAAATTACCGGTCTCGACATTAATAACGATGCCAAACCAAGACGATCAGGGTTTGGGGTATTTCTACAAAAATTCATTGATACTTTTAAAAATCCGCTGGATCATCTAGTAAACGACGGGTTAAAACTACTGCATGCATTAACTGATTTTGTCGACGTTCCAGGGRCAGAGTTTGATACCAACAAACTCGCATTGGGAGTTGAATCGCTATCTCACATCAAGGACTGGATTGACGACATACTTGAGGAYATTCTTGACGAAAATGATGATATACGCCGCTTATACATTCTTATAGATATGGGAATAACCGTGTTAAAAGGCATGTATGAAGATAGAGTCTTCGAAAAAGGATTTGATTCCATTAATCATATGGATTTTCGAGACTGGATACGCAAACATGGGGCCAACGAAGAATTCACCGTACAATCAGCTCCCGTAAGAGGTCTCTATGATTTAGTTTTTGCGTATGTAGACGGTGACATTAACAATCCGAGTTTTGAGGCAGGAACATGCCTACGCGGCTCACTCAGAATGCTATTTTGTTATGAAGGCGGCATCATGTGGAAAATGCAAGCCGGCATGGGTGATGTGGTTTTCACACCCCTGTATCAGGTATTGAAGGACCGAGGTGTCACCTTCAAATATTTCCATAAAGTTGAAGAATTAGTGCCGGATGTAGATGACCCAACAACCATTAGTGAAATAAAGATCACTCAACAGGTACAGCTCAATAGCGGCCCGAATCACTATCACCCTCTCGTAAATGTAAAAGGATTAGCCTGCTGGCCAAGCGACCCCATTTTTGATCAAATTGTTGAGAAGCAAGCTAAATTGCTCCAAGAAAACACCGTCAACTTAGAATCCAACTGGAACAATTGGGCAGAAATATACGAGAAAGCTTATAGTGAACCACTACCTCAAATATCACTTAAAGCAGGAGAAGATTTTGACAAAATCATTTTCGGCCTCTCTCTAGGATCTGTACCCATAGTATGTCCCAAGCTATTACCACTAAGCCCTAAACTACAGGCCTGTGTGGATAACGTAAAAACCGTTGCCACTCAAGCATTCCAAGTTTGGCAAACGCCATCACTTAAAGAAACTGGATGGACACCTATCCCTGAATCCAAAGAGGAACCTGTACTTACTTCATTTATCGAGCCGTTCGACACTTGGGCATCGATGGATCAACTGCTGCGACGCGAAGTGTGGTTAGACTCAGAAAAAAAACCGCAGAATTGTAGCTATTTTTGTGGGGCATTTCCGGTATCAGAATACCCTCCTTTTACCGATCATAGCTTCCCTGAAAAAGTTAAAGATGAAGCCAAGAAAAACGCAATCACTTTATTAGACAAACATATACGTGACCTATGGCCCAACAGTGTTCGCAACAACGGCTTCAATTGGGATTGGCTCATTGCACCAGATTCCGATCAAGGTGTTAAACGTTTCGACGCGCAATATTGGCGAGCCAATGTTGACCCATCGGAACGCTATGTTATGTCTGTGGTAAATAGTAGTAAATACCGGTTAAAAACCGACGAGACCGGTTTTACCAATCTCTACATTACCGGCGATTGGATCAAAAATGGTATGAATGCCGGCTGTGTAGAGGGAGCGGTACAAGCAGGATTAATCACGTCACGCGCTATATGTGGACACCCAAAAGTAATCAAGGGAGAACATGACATAACCGATAACAATCACTAACACATGATTACACGCCTGAAATCAACTAGCTTTCAGGGAAATGTGTTGTGAATCTGCGAGCTGACAAAGTGTCAGCATCGCGGCATCGTTATTTAGGTCTCTTATTTGCTGTACTAGCCGGCTCATTACAACATCATTATCATTGCTCATCATCCCAGTTATTGCTGATATCTCTTCCAGATCAACAGACTCATGATTCTGTAATTTTTTCGACAGCTGYTGTAACAGRTAAGCGAGGYCCGAGGTTTCTTCTACCTCATCACGGGGAACACTATTGGCATCATTTGCAGCGATAGCGTTAATCGTACTAGCAACATCTTTTCTTGCCACGTCAAGRCGRGTAAYATTTGACTCTGAGAAAATGTCTATTTTTTCACCCAAAAGGTATTTRTCTAGCACTCGAGAAAGGTGATCAGCGTCTACCGGTTTAGGGAGAAAGTCATTCATTCCGGCACTAAAGCATCTATCTTTATCGATGGGAGTGGTATTTGCTATCATCGCCACCACAGGAATATCCCGGGTCTTATGGTTGTCTCTTATCAATTTGGTAGCGGTAATCCCATCCATTTTTGGCATTTGCACATCCATCAAGACCAAATCAAACTGATCCTCTTGCAATTTTTGAATTGCTTCCAAACCATTCGATACCACCTCAAAGCGAACGCCGTACTCATCCAATAAAAACGAATCCAGTGCCTGGTTGTTTAGGTCATCTTCAGCCAAAAGAATTTTTTTATTTTCTACCATAGGATTATATATTGGCTCAGCAGACTGAATTGCAGCGATGGTATCTGAGTCGACGGCTAACACCGCTCTACTGTGTTCTGTAGTGGCGTCCTCCGGGTGATTGAGGGTATCAACAACATTGGCATAGAGTAGTGGCTTATCTAGGACAAGAGCCTCTGCTTCTGCATCCAATTTCACACCATTAGGCATCATAATAAAAACCGGCACATCGGTAATACCATATTGCCGCAAAGACCATTGAGATTGACCTATTTCTTTTCCATCCAAAAAATGATCCAAAATAATAGCATCAAACGGACGACCTGATGCTATCGCTTGGTCATAAAGGGCTCCCACTAACTTAATATTATCCGCATAACTTACATTTTCGTACCCAAGCCAACTCGCTAGCTGCTGGCCTACTAGTGCGCAATCATCTATGACTAAATAATAACGTTTGTCCGGATTGGCATCGATGGTTTTCTGCGACTCATCGATATTTTCTACCTCAGACAAACTAACACTTTCTCCAAGAGATTGGGTGAGTGTGACGGTAAAAGTCGACCCAATACCTACCGCGCTCTCGACTTCGATGTCTCCATTCATTCGGCGTGCTATGCCTCTAGCAATACTTAATCCCACACCCGTACCACCATAGGTCTTGGCAATTGATGAATCAGCTTGGTTAAACGGACTAAATATATTTTCGCAGGCCTTTTCAGTCATACCAATACCCGTATCTGCTATGGTAAAGGTTAACTCAATATTTCTTTCTTCCAATAGATGCCATTGCGCTGTAATAGAAACGTAGCCTTTCTCTGTAAACTTAATCGCATTATCGATAAGAATTGAGAGTATCTGATTTGTGCGGGCACTATCACCGCTCAACACACGCGGTAGTGAACGAGGAATCCGTAGCACTAAATTGATCTTTCGCTCTGAAGCTTTCTCGTCATTCATTAATGTCATGTTTTCGAGATCTTGGTACAGATCATAGTCTTCATTAACTAGCTCTAATTTCCCTAAGCCTACTTTTGACAAATCCAGAATTTTATTCGTAGTCGCCATAAGAGTTTCAGCTGCCCCATCAACTTGATGTAACAACTTCTTCGCTTCCGGTGGTAAATTAATATGTAATAGATCCTTCGAAAAGCTAACAATTGCATTCAGTGGCGTACGAATTTCCTGCTCCATGTTCGCATAGAAATCATTTTTAGCCGCTAATGATATTTTTGTTTCATCATAGTTATTATCTAATTCAAGATATAATTCGGAAATCTCTTCATTCTTGCGTACTATATCTTCATGACTAACACGGATTTTGTTCGCCATGTCATTGAAGTTATCGTACAACAAATCGAATCCATCAAGACGTTGTTGCGTGATCTGAAAATCATAATTACCATCACCAAAAACATAAGTGGCGCGACGCAGTACATTCAATGGTTGCGTTACATAAAAACTAAATATCCAGGTAATAAAAACCCCTACTGACACACAAATCATGCCGATTACAAAGTATTGATTCTCTAATGCGGATAGCTCTTCATCATAAAATTCTACTGCTCTAACCGCCTGAACGAGTCCGACTACTTCACCTTTATCCAGCAACGGTGCAACCGCAGAAATCCACACGCCTTCTGGGTTTCGATATACCCCTGTAACCGCTGCCTCACCTGAAAAAGCTTGTAGGTGTAAATCTTCAGCCGGCATTCTTTCCCCAGAGTAAGAACTACCACTTTCACTTAGATTATTCATTACAATCAATTCAACTTCATTAGACGTACCAAAATCATCCGTCTTACGCAAGGTAAATAGCGAGCTACCTTGGCTAATGCTGAGATTGTTTGTCTCTCCAATTTCAGCCAAAACCGCACGTATTTGATCAAACCCCGCTTGGCCCCTGACCCCCGCTACATTGGTGAACGATATCTCCTTGTGGGCGCTGACATTTAATTGAATAGCAGTGGTTTTTACTATTGAAATCAGTTCATTAGCTAAAGCCTGTTGTTTTTGTTCGGCCTCAGACTGGTAACTTTGRTAGCCAAAAAAASCTGCCGTCAAAGAAACCAGGCATATTGAGATTAAGCCTATCTGTATAGCAAAACTGATATGTAATCTGTTATTTTCCATAGCTATTTTTATACTCACCTAAGAACTGACATTGAAACTGGCATTGAAACTGGCATTGAAACTACAGGCACWAGGCAACAACAGGGCCTCAYAGCTAAAGTGTAGCAGTCCTATATTTTGGCTTTTAGCACCTTTTTTGATAAAAAAAAGGGTTTTTATGTTGGTTTTTTGTTAAGAGGGGAGGTAATTCAACTGCAAATGTTGGGAATTGAAATGAAAAAATACTCAATGCGTCCATGCATCCATTTCTATTGTTTCTTATCAACGTCGATCGCGTCGTAATCCAATATCAAACTGCCCGAACTCACCGACAAAGAGCCTTCAATGCCTATTTGCGTTTGGAATGGCTCGATAACACTGATGGGCACAACAGCTTTAATCTCCACACTAACCTTTTCGGCAATGTTAATCGGTACAGTGTTCTCAATACCAACGAGTTGTTTTACTGCGACTTTGGTCTTGATCGGCAGCGTCATATCAAGAACTAAACGAAACTTACTTAGATTAACCACCAAGTTCTTTTTAACGTGAATGTTTTGTCTAATTGGGATTTCTATATTAATCGGAAGGTTACCTCTTACCTTAATCGGCACWCCRGCATAGGTTTTAATAGTAGTATCAATTGGGATAGTGGTATTCACCACCACAATCTCATCAATTGGAAAATCTGTTTCGATGGGGATTTCTATATCCCCCATCTGCAACTCGTTTTCTGTAAGCACAATAGATATTGGGACATTAGTCTCAATATCAAAGACTTCATCAATAAGAAAATCTGCCGTAATAGGCACCTCAAAATTGGTATTGATCGGAATGGTTATTGTGCTATCTATAAGAACATCAATCTTTTCGTTAATTTGTGTACTAATTTGCAAATCATCAATGGTAATTTTTAAGCGATTGTCTAGATCGATGGTAATAAAGTAGTTCTTAAGTACAAACACAACCACCAAGCCCAAACAGAGATTAAATAGCACCACTAATATTCCAACCAAAAACACTAGTTTTCTATTAAAAATCGATCCAGCTACTGCCACAAAACCACTCCCAATACGTCAGAGCACACCGCACATCGGCGTACACCCGCAATTCGACAGTATCACCATGCAGAATAAAGGACAAGACCCTACCGCCAGCTAGCTTACTCCCTATCCATGGCTGCTATCGGTGCGACGATATGTCACATGTCAATTTGACTGTTTTTTCTATATATTCCCCGCAACCCTTTTAGCTCCCTATAACAACAGGCTTGACTATTACTTTTATCGTTAAAAAGAGCATGGACAATAAAATTCATTTTGCAATTTTTCTATCAGCTCTAGGCCACATCTTTATTTTGATAGGATGTTACCTTTTCCCCGTAACCAGTGAAATAGCTACACAGACGAGTAACCTTACTACCAAGGGCACACAACATATAACGTTAATCGCCACCACAGCAGTAATACCCGACGATTCAAATATCAATATAAACAACCTGGCAAACACCACGACAGCCCCACATACTAAACAAATAGAAACTACACCGATAGAGACTACAGCAATAGAAACAAAAGCAATAAGTGGCGTCATTAAGGTAGAAAAAGCAACTGTCAACTCACAACCCGCGCATCAGACATCACACACAAAATCTCTAAAGGCAATGGCTGAAGCCATACGTCAGAGCCCTAATGAGAACATACCTACACCCACATCAATTACCAGCCATCAATCTACAGCTTCCATAGGCACACTCAACGAATCAGGTAAGGCTGATTCCGTATTTGACGAATACTTAGCAATGATAATAGCAACCATTGAAGAATATAAATTCTTTCCTGCCGCTGCAAGGCGCAGGGGGATTGAGGGCGATATACAGGTAACATTTAGGTTATCTAGTAACGGCGAAGTACGTAACCTGGCGTTAACCGGCGGCCATCGATTGCTAACCAACGCAGTCAAAAACGCGTTAAAACAAGCATCCCCCTTTTCACCGCCACCAAAAACAATACCTAACCCTATCAATCTTTCTTACACCATCAGTTTCAATTTAAAATAAGAGATCTAACCATGAAATATAGCCACGCGATTCTACTGTTTCTTTTCGCGACGCACTCCACTTATATAGCGGCAGAAACCACCTCTCTTGGAAGCTTCACGGTAACCGGCACAAAAGAAAAAGTCTCAGTTAAACAAACTCCAGCATCCATCGGTGTTATTACAGCAAAGGAAATTGCAGAAATCCGCCCCACCCACCCATCAGAGCTAGCTGGCCGAGTGCCAGGGGTGCATGTTAACGTCACCGGAGGTGAAGGGCATATGACTGCAATTCGCCAGCCTATATCAACCAAACCGGTCTATTTATACCTAGAAGATGGAATCCCAACCCGCTCAACGGGTTTTTTCAACCACAATGCTCTATATGAAGTAAATCTACCTCAATCAGGCGGCATGGAAATCGTCAAAGGCCCTGGTACAGCGCTATACGGCAGTGATGCAATTGGCGGGGTGGTGAATGTGTTTACAAAAACACCACCCGAAGAAGCCGAAACCAAACTATCAATGGATGGAAACAACCAGGATTACCGACGCTTTTTGGTATCTACCGGCAATAGCTGGGATCAAGACGCTATTCGGTTTGATCTAAACGTAACTGACGACGAAGGATGGCGGGACGCTACTGAATACAACCGGCAAAGTAGCACCATTCGATGGGATCGCTTTTTTGATAGTGGCGCGGTTACCAAAACGGTTGCTAGCTACTCTAAAATCGATCAACAGACAGCCGGTTCATCGCGCCTTTCTGAAGAGGACTATAACAACAACCCTGAAACTAACTACACACCCATTTCTTTCCGCGATGTCATTGCATTTAGACTCTCTAGCGCATAYGAATTTGAAYTACCCAATTCTTTGATCAGYATYACACCCTATSYWCGTCACAATRWAATGRAAATRCTGCCAAACTGGTCACTGAGTTATGAYCCTGTTGTTTACACCACRAAAAATGATTCAYTGGGATTACTAYTGAGATATCGGAAGRACATAAAAGAGAATACGCAAATCATCGTTGGGGTAGACCTAGACTATAGCCCAGGCAGTCGAGAAGAAAACAAACTGACTACGACCAAAACAGGCTCAATATATACCGACTACATTACAGGGGACCTAATCTACGATTATGACGTAACCTTTATCGGTGTCTCGCCTTATATCCATCTTCAACACCTATTTTCTAGCGACCTCGCACTTACCGCTGGAATACGTTACGATCTAATGGATTACAAATATGACAACAACTTAAGTACCGATCAGGTCGATTCGAAACATCGACGCCCTGCCGACACTAATAAAAGCTTCCGCCATCTAAGTCCAAAAATCGGCTTGACCTATACAATAAATTCGAAAATATCGACTTACCTATCCTACCGGCACGCATTCCGCGCGCCTTCTGAAAGCCAGCTATTTAGACAAGGAAAAGCAGCCAATACCGTTGACCTTGACCCGGTAAAGGTAGATAGCTATGAAGTAGGGGTTCGTGGTGAAATTGTCGATGATGCAGATTATGAAATCTCCCTGTATCACATGACAAAAAAGGATGACATCCTCACCTTTAAAGGACCAACGGGTGAAAGGGAAACTCTCAATGCTGGAGAAACCCAACACACAGGGGCTGAAATAGCTTTTAATTGGGACATCAACGGCCAACTTGCCTTTCACTCTGCATACTCCTATTCGGAGCATTACTATGAAGAGTGGCAGCCCGATAGCGCGACTGATTATAGTGGCAACGAAATGGAAAGTGCACCACGTGTAGCAACCACCAACTGGTTTAACTATCGCCCCTCCTTTCTAAAGGGCGGCAACATGGAAGTAGAATGGATTAGGCTTGGAAGATACTGGATGGATGCAGAGAACAGTGAACGCTACAAGGGACACAACCTGTATAATTATCGCATCAACATGCCCATCAGATCAACCCTATATATCCATGGAAAAGTCACAAACATTACCGATGAGCGATATGCCACCGCTGCGAGTTATAAAACCCCGGCGTTTGGCAACCCAGGGGTTTCTGAATTTTCTCCAGGTATTGGCCGCACAATATTTTTAGGCGTTGACTACACATTCTAAGCTGACTGAGAAAAATTAAAATGAGCCCCCTACTTTTGGACATACTGCAGCTGTCTCGACTTTTAATACTTGTTTTAGCGGTATTATCACCATCCACCGCAACATCTAAAGTCACAACTTCAAACGCTGAAGTTTGCGACGAGATTGACGTTCGCTGCGCCACTACAGTCACGAGTCAATTTTCTCCCGACGGAAAGTTATGGCGCCTGTGGACGCAAAACAATCACCTGCATTTCCAAACATCAGAGAATAATGGCATAAATTACTCTCCGGCTATCCGTGTTAACATCGCTCCCGAACGCATTTCTTCTCGGGGTGAAAACAGACCAAAAATAGCATTTGATCAGAAACAAGGGGTATATTTGTCATGGGTAATGCCCTTAGAGAAGCGTTTCACCTCAAAAATACGTTTTAGTTTTTCAACCAACAACGGACAACATTTTTCTCCCGCCCAAACCGTCAATGATGACGACTGGATTACCGGCCATAGTTTTAACGAAATGTTAGTCAATGATGAAGGCAACATCTCCATCGCTTGGCTAGATGGACGAGCAGCGATGGACGCCAAACAACAGGAGTTGCCTTATCGTGGTTCAGCGCTATTTTTAGCCCAAAGTGACATGACCAGCAACCACATAACATTCCCCAATGAAAAGATTGTCGATGGCAGCTGTGTCTGTTGCAGAATTGCTTTAGCATTCAATAAACAAGACCAATTGGTAACTATGTGGAGACACATCTATAAAAATAACATTCGAGATTTTGCGTTGATGAACATTAATAAGAAGAGGCAGCCCCTAAAAGTAAGCGATGATCAATGGTCTATCGATGGATGTCCGCATCAAGGCGGAGGATTAAGCATCGCCAATAACAATCGATATCATATGACCTGGTTCAATAACGGTAGTAAGGGCAAGGGGATATTTTACCGCTACACAGACAACCAAGGTAAGAGTTTCAGTAAACCAATAATAATTGCAGACATAACAGCACAACCCGCTCACCCACATATCTTAGCCACAGAAAATATCGTTGATATCGTGTGGTTAGAATTTKACSGCGCTCAGAATAATCCTAGGCACTACCTTAAACATCAACGTTCTATTAATGCTGGTAAAGATTTCTCTCCGCCARAAACCTTAAGCTCGTCYGTAGAAAGTGTGGACAGACCTTTCTTGATAAAAAACAAAAAACACCATTTTGTTTCTTGGCATATTCCAAAACACCAGCATAAGATAATCCCGCTACCTTTAGCTCAATAACCACAATATWAACGTTATCAAAATGAGTCCTAAAAATGAGCAATAKAAAAAYACATCCACTAAAAGCCACCTTAACCGTATTACTTTTTCTTACGTTGCCTGGTATTKCTCAGATACAAGCGGGTCAAGAACCCTTCTCAAAAAAATCACTCCAGCAACGCATCGAGCAACATTCAGGTCATCGATGGATAATGGTATTGTGGTCTCTAGATTGCCCGCCATGCCACCAGGAACTATCCGTCATTTCCGATCTGAKCAAAACAAACAAAAATCTAGCCATTCTACTAATTAATACCGATGACTATGGCGACATTAGTCAGGAACGAGACCAGCTGCTCGAWCACTATSGTTTAATGCAATTAGAGAACTTCTATTTCCCCTCTGGAAGYGCCAGTATAAATCGYTTCCATATTGATAACAYTTGGCRGGGAGAGTTACCTAGAAGCTATATGTATGCTGCAACGGGACAACGCAAGGGACATAGCGGGTTATTAAGTAAAAAGTTCATTGTCCGTTGGCTTCAAATATAATTCATAGAAACACCTAAAACCAATCCAACCTAAGCTTATTACATGCCATTCTAGACATTTACGCTTCCTCACTTACTCGTAAAATGGTAAGTTTGCCCTCCATAAATCAGATATTCACACTATGTTCTCACCCTTCATTGTTGACACAAACCACCGCTATACCGTTGCCCATCACAACCTTTTTTTGATTGGCTTAGTTAGATGCATTGTAATCATTCTTGCAGAGGTAGGCATCCTCATAAATCAGCAATGGCTACATTTTTCTTTTAACAGCGAGTTCACTCAAATGGTATTAGGTGCATTCACAATTGTAACGGCACTGACATTTTTTCGCTTACAAGCAACTAAACCCGTAACATCTCTCGAAACAATAGGCCAACTCACATTGGATGTTGTATTCACCACCTCATTGTTTGGATTAACCGGAGGCCCCGCCAATCCATTTGTGTCGTTCCTTCTATTTCCATTAACCGTGAGTGCAGCTATATTACCCTGGCGATATACCTGGGTAATGATGTTACTCACTATCACCTGTTATGCCAGTTTATTTCTTTTACCCAACGCAGAGCACTACACGCCACATCACATTACCTCATCGATCCACCACGCGGCAACTAAATCACCGTCACTGGAACATTCTGCTTTCTCATTACACATGGCCGGCATGTGGGTGAATTTCACCTTAAGTGGCCTGTTCATTAGTTTCTTTATAGTAATGATGAGAAACCAAATAAAGAAACAACAATTCAAAATCAATGAACAAAGAGAAACTGCACTAAAGGACGAACAGCTTATTGGCATAGCCACCGAAGCCGCCACGGCGGCACATCACATGAGCACGCCGCTATCGACAATGGCAGTCATAGTTAATGACTTATTATCCAGCCCCGCCAACAAACACATCAAAGATGATATATTGACACTCTCCGCTCAGTTAGATAATTGCAAAACGGTTCTCGCTGGATTGCGCCATCATGCTGACGCAAAAAATAATCCATTGACCTCCATTTCCACCAGCCTATTTATAAAGAATCTAATTGATGAATTCAGACTATTAAGACCTGAAGCAACAATATCGGAAGACCTTCAAGATTCACTAGAAGAAGCTTCGCTAATCGCAGACGCCCCTCTTCGTCTATCAATCCTAAATGTACTCAACAATTCAGCTGACTCATACCCCACTGAGATATTATTTAACGCCTATATTGAAAATAACTCACTACATATCACCATAAGAGATTTTGGTCCTGGCATCCCAGAACATCTTGAAGGGGCCATTTCACAACCAACAACAAGCACCAAAGCTGATGGCATGGGATTAGGATTATTTTTGTCTCATTCGACAATCAATCGATTTGGTGGAAGTCTACGTTTAACCAATGCTACTGGCGGTGGAACCATCACTCACATTGAACTTCCATTGCAACAAACGATTTGAGAAAACCAACATGAGTAAAACTGTTTTTATTACCGATGACGATGAGGTTTTTGCTGACATTCTCATGAAATCATTTAACAAACGTGGCTACCAAGCTTATGCCGCCAACAACATTGAGCAGACATTGGCGCTGTTAGATTCATACACCCCCGATTACGCCGTTATAGACCTAAAGATTGACCAGGAAAGCGGTTTGCAACTGCTAACAACGCTAGTTAAGCGTGTTCCTGGAGTGGTGGCTCTTATTTTAACCGGTTATTCCAGTATCAGCACTGCAGTAGAAGCCGTTAAGCTAGGCGCTACTGATTATCTTTGTAAACCGGTTAACACCGACGAAATTATCTGCGCTTTGGAGGAACAAAAAACAAACCCAGGCATACCTATAGCAACATCACCGCCCTCTGTTAGTCGATTAGAATGGGAACATATTCAACGAGTATTAAGCACGCATAACGGCAATATCAGCGCCACCGCAAAGGCATTAGGAATGCATCGACGCACCCTACAAAGGAAACTGCAAAAACGGCCAGTATCTCGCTGATTTCACCTCATTCATAGGATGTCACCGTCGCCAAAGGTACTCACTAGCAAGGGGTGATTTTAGGACTTAACTTGCTTTAGCCTTGAATTTCGCTTTGGATGATCTTTCACTGCCGAATTCCAGAATTGACCATCACAAGACTTCACTATTTCATCGATATCGGTAGGTCGACTAATATAATACCCCTGACCAATATCACAGTGTAAGGTTTTCAGGAATTGCCACTGCTCGTAGGTCTCGATGCCTTCAGCCACAACCTTCATTTTCAGACTATGGGCCATCACCACAATAGCCGTCACCAAATCTTTATCTCGTTGGTTATTCATCAAATCGAAAATAAAGGATTGGTCTATTTTCAGACGATCAACGGGTAACGTTTTTAGATAACTTAACGAAGAATAGCCAGTTCCAAAATCATCAATAGCAATTTTCACTCCAAACCCTTTAAGGCAATTTAGTATTTTTACCGCTTCCCCAATATTCTGCATCAAAGCACTTTCTGTAATTTCCAGCTCAAGCTGCGATGCCTTTATACCCGATACCTCTATCGCCTTTTTAATCGTGGCAACCAACTTATGGTCCATTAACTGTTTCGTCGAAAGGTTTACCGCTAACGTAAAACCCTCAGGGTTACCCAATTGTTTAATTAATCGTCCAGCTTCTTTACAGGCATCAAACAACATCAACTCCCCTAAGGGAAGGATTAAGTTGCTCGATTCCGCTACAGGTATAAACTCACAAGGAGAAACTACCCCTCTTTGTTTATGATCCCAACGAGCCAATGCTTCCGCACCGATAATTTTACCAGAATCAATATCTAGCTGGGGTTGAAATACAACATGGAACTCCTTGTTTTCAACCGCGCATCGAATATCATTTTCTAAAGAAAGTCGATCCATCGTTTTCTTATTCATTGAGGTATTAAAGAAATTAAAGCTGTTCTTATTCATCTCCTTCACTGAATACATGGCAATATCTGCATTTTTTACTAATTTCTCGGGTTCACATCCATCATTGGGAGCAATAGTAATTCCTATGCTCACCGTCATTGTCACTGATTGTTGCCCTAAAACAATAGGTTGGATGACCGCATCAATTATCTTCTTGGCAACTATCCCCGCATCTGAGCTACTTTCTATATCGTTTAAAATAATACTGAACTCATCGCCACCTAGACGAGCTACCGTGTCGTTCTCTCTAACGGAATTAGTGAGTCGCTCAGCAATAACCGTTAATAACTGATCCCCCGCATCATGCCCTAGAGAATCGTTGACCCGTTTAAATTCATCTAAATCTAAATTCAACAACGCCATCCGCTTATTGCCACGTTTCAGTGCGGAAATACTTCTCGACAAGCGGTCTTTAAATAGACGTCTATTGGCCAAAGATGTTAGGGGATCATAGAAAGCCAAGTGCTCTATTTTTTCACGTGTCTTTCTTTGATCGGTAATATCCGTAATAGAACCCACATATCCTAGCACTTTACCGTATTCATCCAGCTCTTCCATTAACTGGCACAACACCCACTTTAAGCTCGCATTATTATCAAAACTATATTCCACAACAAACTGTTCATTATTAGCGGATTCAATCTGCCATTTCTCTTCAATTTCATTCCTATTTTCATCAGAAATATGCTGAAACCATGGAGTTTCGTTAATAACATTCCGTGGTTGACCCGTAATAATATTCCACGTCTGGTTTGTATACAGTAACACACCAAGTTCGTCAGTTTGAAATATACCGACTGGCGCAATCTTAGCCAGGTTGCGAAATCTCGCTTCACTTTCTTTAAGAATTTTGTCCCGCCCAGTCTGCTCTGATATATCACGCACAATAGCGACTATCAAAATCTGGTCACCCATTGAGGTTTTGCTAAATCGAATTTGGATCGGTAGTTCCGCCCCGTCTTTTTTATAAGCGTAGGTTGCTATCGAATGCCTAGAAGTAACCGCATTACCAATAGCATTATCTAACAAGGACTTGAGTTTTTCGGTGTGTAGGGGGGATACATTTTTAGGGGATTGTAGTAGATTCTCAAAATTCAGTTGACTCAGCTCTTCTTGACTATATCCAAATAATTGCATACCCGTTTGATTACACATTTGAATATTACTACCTCGTTCGAAGGTAATAATCGCATCCGCCGTATTATTGATAATTCGTGACAAATGATCCCTTTCATCTTCATGTCGTTTGGCCAGCTTTTCATGATCTAAAGCCATATGTTTTAACAAAGACTCCTTACTAACCATAGGCGTCACGTCTTGAATATAAATTTCGCAGACCGTTGTACCATCCACACCAACCCCGGGCTTGATGACCGTCGCTTGCTGCAACCGATATAACTCATCTCCTATTTCTTGTGCTTGATACAGCGGCAAAGGTGACGGATTAAATGAGTTAGACAATCGAGTAGGCAATTTCAATTCGATGGCATCTCTGCATGCATCAATAAATCGGCTATCGGAGACTTGAGGGAATATTTTATCCAGCGGAACATTAATCACCTCGTCGGACTGTTTGCCAGAAACCTTATACATCCATCGATTAAAATATAGAACACGTAGATTTTCATCCAGGGTAACAACCCCGTATTCAAGGTGATCGACTATTTCTTGGAAATCGATATTCTCTGCCATAATAAATTACTTTCTCAATTTAAGGTTTAACCTAAGTTGCTGACACATTAATACCAGCGTTAACCATAAATTCTTGTAAATAATGTTTAATCCGAACAATAGATTCATTGCCAACATATATAACGATATAACCTTCAACATCAGCCCCCTCTATCGTCATACAGGTATTAATTGCTAATGCTCTAGTTTCAGGCCCACAACCACAATCCATCGAATTTTTCTTAAAATAATGTAAGGTTGGGACCGATAAATCGACTTCAAAATTCAACATATTGGCTACAGTACCAAAACATGCATTCAATAAAATGTTCCCAATCTCTGCTAACATTCCTTGCCTTGCTTCCTGCAACATTTCTTCTGGAATATTGCTAGGTATACACAAACTTGCGAGCTTGTCCGCATGATGCTGTATAAGCACTAATTCAGCGTGCCCCTCAATAGAATCGGACATAGGCAAGCGAACACAAACAATATCCTCTGCCACATTTAATGTTAAAGCGGAATATAATGAAGTAACATCTATTTCCTTTACCTTTGGTATGGCCAATGTCACTGGATGAGATGTCAGGTCGCTAAGGGCTTTGGCTGACTTATGTGCGCCAATATTAAAGGCCTCACACAACATATCCAACTCAACAGTATTTAATTCAATATTATTTAATTCAATATTATTTAATTCGACACCATCTACCGCAGTCTCGATCATGCTTGCAGCCTCTTGTCTGGTGCAATATCACCGATAAATTCCCGAATACCATCCCGAAACCTTGTGGCGGAATCAATATCCATCATAAAGGTAACAAAGCCGTGGATATTATTATGCTCTAGCGAAAACTCAACTTGGATATACATGGTCCAATCTGCAGAATCACTTCCTGAGGTATGAATTTCACTAGCGGTACCCTGTACAAACAAAGGTGTAGATATTTCACAATCAAATTTTAGAACATTGGTCACGGTACCAAAACAAGCATTGAGTATCACGTTACCCACTTCAATCAAGGCCTCCTGCTCAAGCTCAGTCAGCGTTTCTAATGGCACATCATCTTGCAACAAAGTACGAACCAAATTAAGACTCTGCTCCCTGGGAAACATCAACACCGCATTACCGCTAAAGTCACCAGAAAAACGCTGAGTCACCGCATTGACAACACCATCAATTTCAGTAGAAAGCAACGCCGCAGCTTCCTTCTGAGGTATAATAAGAACCTTAGGTATAGTCAAACCTATGGTATCAGACACCATTCGGTTTAACGCTTGAGCGGCACGGCCTATACCGAGATTAAATACCTCTGACAGCGCATCGGACTCTAATTCAGTGAATTCTAATTTCATATTAACCTACCATTTACTGCGCTTGTAAAAATGGCACCACAACATCTTCTTGTATCGGTTTATTAATAAACGACAGGCCTAATGACTCAGCTTGTGCTTTAACATGATCCTGGATATTGGCCGTCAACAGTGCCATTCTTGGAATAGGATGAGTCGATTGGATTTTTTCAGCAAGCTCTAAGCCATTCATTCCTGGCATATTGTAATCTAGTAATGCTATATCTATGTCTTGGTTTTCTTCCGTAGCTGCTAGTGCATCATCTCCATTAGCTGCATCGATGACAAGCCAGTCAGGGAAACTATCATTTACAATCTGCTTTATCATTAGGCGTGACACCATACTGTCGTCCACAACAAGTATCTTAGTCATAAATTTTACTCATTTAAAAGAATGGTTACTACTTCACCGAAGTGTAGCCATAGATCGAAGAAGAGCAATTTAGCCCCTTTGTTATTTAGTTAGGTGACGCCGCCAGTTTTTTTAGAAAAATAATTTATGAGAGACGTTAACTTCCTGATTTTATGAGGCAATCAGTCTTCTTAGTAGGAACAAGCAACAACCAGCTAGCCTTTGATATTTCAGCAGGGTATAAAAAACATGGGGGAAATCAGAAAATACACTTTCCAGTGAAGGGTTAATGATTCTAAGGTGCATACCTTTGTGCATAGCAACGCAAGGTGACAATCCATAACAACATTTATTAGGTGCTTACCACGTTTTTTTCAACCCCTCCTGGTACAACCCACCAACCTAACTACACTTAGGTTGCAAGGCAGCAATCTATATACTGCCCTCCTCCATTACCTACGCTAGTCTGTTACCTTAAGGTAGGTTTATTACTGAACCAATCGTTATTTGACGGATAATCTCATGGCCGAAACTCTATTTGATAAATACGGTGGATTCCCCACCTTCAGCGCTGTTGTGTCCAACTTTTACAAAAAAATCATGGACTCCAATGAATTAGCTCCCTATTTTGAGGGAGTAGATATGGAACGATTAATGAGCCACCAAACCAATTTTATTGCTAAAGCATTAGGTGGGCCGGATAAATATGAAGGTCGTGATCTAAAGAAAGTACATGCTCGCTTTAATATTACTCAACCCCATTTTTCTGGGGTAGCTGAGTTACTGGCGGGAGCCCTAGGAGAAGCGGGTGTTACCGATGAAGATGTCGAGACTGTTATTGGTGTTGTCGGTTCGTTACAAGGTCAAATCGTAAGTGATTGAGAAACTATTCCATTTTTCTGTATTCCAAAATCCCAGAGATAATGGCACCATGACAAAACACACGCCTATGATTGCAATCATTGGCGTGCTTGGTTTATTAAGAAAACGCATCAGTGTTAAAAACACAGCCTTGATCAACTACTTTCCTAAACCCCTCAATGCCGTAGTTCACATACTCTTTAGTAAGGAATGGTAGCAAACAGAAGCATAAAGAACCTTTTGAGATTATTTCGCCTGTGTTTTAAATTGCCTTGGCGAGCAACCCTGCCAACGCTGAAACGCCCGACTAAAACTTCTTCTATCAGAAAACCCAAGTTGATCCGATATCTGCTCAATCGAATATCGATTGCTCTTAAGCAATTCGATCGCGAGCTGTTGCTTTGCTTGGTCTTGTAATTGAAAAAAATTGGTGCCTTCTTTTTGTAATCGACGCTGTAATGTACGCTCTCCTAGATGGAGATATTCAGCCATTGTGTCTATGTTGCATGCCAATAGTTCAGAATTATCGCGTAAGATATTTAGCACTAACGTTGATGTTAAACGAGTGGACTGGATCTTATCCAATTTTTTTTGTAAGCTTTCTCGCGCTTTTTCATTTAAGGCCGGAATAGCGCCTTGCAAAGGCATATCCAATATTGATGAGGGGGCTACGATTGCATCGCGGTTCGAGTTGAACTCACAGGGCACACAGAAATATGTATTATATGCGTCCTCGATACCAGGGTCAGCGTGAGACATTGTTATGGTGATGGGTAAATCCTCCCCAAGCAGGCCTCTCCATCGTTTCAGAATATACGTAAACACACCTTCAACTAACATCCTGCGTAGCCTCGGTGATTCATCGGCCGAAAAAACATCCATCGGTGGCAGATATAACGCTACTTCATCATCTTTATTTTCGAAAGTGAGCTGTAAATTAGCACTAAAAAACTGTCCTAACCAATTTGCAGACTCCATCAATTCGCCGATATTGCCAGCACTTTGATAATAAGTAGTGAATTCTGGCGTGTATTCAAACTCAAATAAGTCACCCAGCAAAAAGCCCAGGTCTTCACGGCCGGTTTCTGCGTACAACATCTCGATCAATGAACCAACCTCTCCCGCCGGAATGCCAGATCCATCCACATCAGAAAGATTTAGTCCTTCTATATAGGGTTGCAACAACTCACCACCAACACCCAGCGACATACAGAGTTTCGCAATGGGCAAGATAATGGCGGTAGATACATCAATCTGATCGTTCATCGGCTCCGTTTTCTCATTTTGCCCATATTTTACCCATATAGTGCGAATAGCTCATTTAATTATATTGCCCATCAAAAACCAGAAAACCCATCTTCCAACTGTACACCAAAGGAGTTCAATGCCATAGACACCATATTGTATTGGCCAACGGTGAACACCAGGTCCATCATTTGTTTGGTATTCAGTTTATTACTCAGCGCTTCCCACGTGGAATCACCAATCATTGAATCTTGAAGCAGTTGATCAACAGCCCGCAGTAAATTGGCTTCGTAGTCGCTCCAACCCGGTGCCTCTGCACCCACTTTAATGTGTTCAATCTCATCGCTGGTCAGGAGGCCCTCATGCATTGCGATTTTTGTATGGTGCGCCCATTCATATTCCGCCTTGCAAAGCCATCCCACCCTCAAAATGAGTATTTCCCTATCTCGTGGGATTAAGGTGTTTTTTGCCAAGATGTGTCGCGCAAACAAAAACCACCGTGTTGCCAGATCGGGATGGTTAAATAGGGTTTTTACAATATTAGCCGCAGATCCAGAACTTTTCCGGTTTTTAGTCGCAAGAAACGCGATTTTCAGAGACAGAGTCTCACGGTTAAATTTACTTATTAACCCTTTTAACTTGGGTTCTTCGACAAGACCTATTCTTGGGGTCTTTAACATATTGTTGTTCCTTGAGAATTTGGATAGTTCTTTTTATCACATTTTACCCATAACAGGTAATCAAAGAGAGATAGAACAGCGTCACAGATAATTGAAAGCTAACGATCTCGATAGAAATCAATAGTATCGTGATGGATAAAGCAGGTGAATAAAATGGGCAAACTCATCAAGCAGATTGATTTCAAGGGATGTTTTTGCCAGGAATCCATTTTCTCAACATTGATTCCAGCACATCAAATTGTATGGGTTTAGCCAAATAATCGCTCATACCAGCATCCAAACACTTATCTTTGTCTCCATTCATAGCGTGCGCTGTCAAAGCGATAATAGGTATAGTTCTATAATAATCAGTCGCCGAACCATTGCGGATATGTTGAGTAGCCGTATACCCATCCATCACTGGCATTTGGCAATCCATTAGTACCAGCGTATAAGGGGCATCCTCCACCGCCATAATCAACCTTCTAACGGCCTCTTTTCCGTTGGCAACAACATCAGCAGGTAAACCTATATCCTCTAGCAAAAGTGACATCACGTCTTGGTTTGCCTCATCGTCTTCCACTACCAACAGGCGGGCATTGGTAGGCCAATTATTTGTTGGTTGGTTTAATGCCAGCGCCTCACCATGACTATCAACCTTCGGCATCTGATTCACTAATAGGCTGCTCTGTTTCAAACTAATCGAGAAATCAAAACAACTGCCGCTACCGGGAACACTACTAACCTTAATACTACCGCCCATTAACTCACAAAGTTGTTTAGCTATCGTTAGACCCAAACCTGTACCACCGTATTGGCGTGTAACGGATCCATCGACTTGACTAAACATGTCAAACAAACCTTCCTGTTTATCACTAGGGATACCAATCCCCGTATCCTGCACCGAACAATGTAGAACAAGAGGCTGTCCATCGACAACGTCTAAACTTGCACATATGACAACTTCCCCTGTTGAAGTGAATTTAATCGCATTTCCTACTAGGTTCGTCAAAATCTGAAGGATACGATTAGGATCACCGCTAACCATAGCAGGCTCAACACCAATCACATCAAGGATAATCGCTAAACCTTTGTCTTGGGCTTTCAATGCCATCATTTCTGCAAAGTCACCCAGTAATTTACATAGATCAAAGTCGACAGATTCTACCGTTAATTTTCCCGCCTCATTTTTTGAGAAATCAAGAATATCGTTAATGATGATAAGTAAGGAATCAGCACTGCTTTTCGCCACATTGATTTTTTTCATTTGTGATTCAGTTAATTCCGATTTCGCCAGAAGAGTAAGCATCCCCAAAACTGCATTCATGGGTGTGCGAATTTCATGACTCATATTGGCTAAAAAATCACTCTTCGCTATATTAGCAACTTCGGCGGCATCCTTGGCTTTTTTCAACGCAAGTGTGCGTGTTTCTACTTTTTCCTCCAGTGTTCGATTTGCCCGTTCCAAAGATACCCTAGAGGTTTGAATCTCTGCAGACATATTATTGAGAGACCTAGCCAATACGCCAAATTCATCGTCAGATAATACGCTTGCCCTTTGTGTATAGTCACCGGTAGACAGCGCAGACATAATCGAAGAAAGATTACCTAACGGCATAGTTATCGACCTAATTATTTTTCTATTAATCGCAAATGAAATAACACCGACAGAAAAAGAAAAAATAACCACGAAGATAAACGTATATCGCTGAATTATCTCCAATTCTTGTTTTTTATCATCAATTAAAATATCAATAGAATAGGCTGCATCCGCGGTAAACCTCTTGACTTGTTTCACCCTAATTAGCAACCGGTTAGTATAAAATTTCTTTGCGGCCCCAAAATCACCTTCTTTATACAGTGAAACCGTCTTAACCATACCTTCTCTTAGTGCTGTAATCACAGGGGAAATTTCTCTAGCCAATGATTGTTCACTTATTCCATAACGTTTTGCAGTAGCCGCATGATACAAATCAAAAGCAGCCTGAAACCCCTTGCTATTGGCAACAATGCTAACCTCGTTACCTAGCTGTTCCGTCACTATCGATCTAAGAATGCTCTCACCGGTGTCTGCAACGAGCGATTCCAAATGCTGTAACGTTTGCTTTTCCACAACATAGCTATCAAGAACGTTCCGGTGAGATTGTACATATAGAGAAAAAACAACAATAAAAGTCGTTAAAAACACTAATATCAAGAGGTTGATACCAATACTATCATTAAGTCTGTTAACAACAGATCGACTCTTTGGAGTTTTCACCACACTATGGCCATTTTCCTACAAAAAATTGCTGAATATTCATTTCATTTTTAATTTCTGTATTCGATTATTAGCAGTATCAGCCACATAAATATTACCGAGCTTATCGGCTATAATTCCATGTAGATTGCCAAACTCTCCAGGTAGCCTTCCCTCCTCACCAAATGCAAAAATAAACTTCCCGTACTTATCAAATTTTTGTATACGATTATTGCCAATTTCGGTGACATACAAGTCATCGTTCGCATCAAATGCGATACCGGCAGGTTTTCTAAACTCTCCATGTTCAGATCCTTCTACTCCCCACCCTCTAATAAACTTACCCGAAGGAGAAAATACTTGAATTCGATGATTAGCAAGATCCGCCACATAAACATTACCCTCTCTATCACACTTGGCAGCCTCTGGCCGGTTGAGTTTTCCATCCGAGCTTCCCAGACCTCCAAACCAGCGTATAAACTTGCCATTTACGTCAAATACACTGACTCGATGGTTGCCCGCTTCTGCCATATATAAATACCCATCAGGGCAAAAATCCATAAATTCAGATTCAGACGTTTCACCGGGTTGTTCACCGAGCCCTGAAAACGTTAAAACATGTTTGTAGTTCATATCATATTTCTTCACAAAACCAGATAAATAGTCTGCAACAAAAATCCAACCATCATCAGTAACAGCAATACCTTCAGGTTTCTGCATGTGCTCATCACCCTCACCCTTACCTGCAAACGTTGTAATAAAATCACCTGCAGCTGAAAAAACAGACACCGTAGAGTTAAGAGCATCGGTAACCAGYAGGTTGCCTTTGCTATCAAAGGCAAAGTCTTCTATATATTGAAACTGCCCTCCAKCCGTCCCCTTTTCACCCCAGATTTTCACTACATACATCGCTGATTTGTCTGCGTTGCCCAGGTAGAGATAGACAACGATCACAACCGACAAAATTACAATAAATGACGCTATTTGTTTCATATTGCCATGCCCTGGTTATCTTTTAGGCGAATTGCCATACGATAGACAATATTAAGTATTGACTACTAAGTAGAACAGAGCATTGCTTTTTTAAGACATTTTTATCTATCACACCCTTTCCATATAACGAGGTAATCTGAACCGAAAGATAGGGCATTGAAAAGGGGCATGGAACTTGCGATGTAGCGTAATAGGCATTACCAGGCGAGGTCGAGGGGCTTAATCTGCAATAAGAAATATACCAGTTAAGTATAAGCAGGCAGGTGTCAGGCACCCAAGTTTTTCACGCACCCCCACCCCTACGCGAGGGTGCGCCGTACTCAATTTAGTCTCGAGCAACCTGCTCACTGAATTGATAGGAATTACAATTATTAATCACAAGGTCTTGCAACAATGCCAAGACTATAGCGAGTGCTTGCTCTACGGGAGAATTATGCATTTCCAATTGCTGTAGAATTTCATCGTCAGAATCATGATAAACCAATGCAGGACGTCGAATCGGTTGTTCACTGCGAATCAAGGACTGCTTCATACGATAGAGCTCATTAAACGAATCCGCTTTATCGCTTGGATTACCTAATATAATACTGATTCGTTCACGCAACAAATTATGATTAACATCGTTTTCCATTTTTCCAAAAAGCTCAAGCATATTACTCACCAGCAAAACATTACTGGCGGAATAGGACGTACTTTGATGGGCTAATTCTAACAAACAAAACATGACCTTATTCACCATCGATAAGGCGGTATCCGTTTCACTGGTTCTTTGTGAATCCAGCCATTTCCACACATCAGAGAATTTTAGTGGTTTCAAAATGGGCCATTCGGCATCAAACGCACTTAACCATCCATTGGTAAATATATTCGATGCGATTTGTGGTGGTTCGAATGACTCTGCACCCTCTCCTTCGTAAGACGCATCTAAAATCTGGCATGAACCCGGCAGTGCTATATTCATCGCCAACACTAGCTGCTGCACCCATACTGTGACGCTGTGATATAAGCTATAGGCTTCTAAACCACCATTTTCTGTTTCCAAAGTTACAACTAATTTACCGCGGGTCGAGCCTTTCTGTTGTTTACACGTTTGCAAATAGTTAGCAAAACCACCCGACGTTTCTTGTGCGTGTTTCAGTGTTGCAATTAGATCAGAGGCATCAAGTGTAATACTATATTCTACTAACTTGGCCTGATAGGGGTCTTCTACTTTGAATAAGATGTTTTTTATGTGTTTATCCGCGCCTTCCCATGCGCTAACAATCCAACTAGACTCGTTATCTCCAGCATTAGGAATAACATTACCAATATTTAACGTTACTTTCTGTGAACTTACCATTTAAATTCTCCTAATCTTTTATGACGTAATATACTTGCCAAACAAAAAATATCATGACCAGAATATCCGTTGAATTATGCTAAAGTCTTTTTGCTGATTTTTCGTTCGCATTTTTTCATTTTTTTCTCTAATGCTTGTCGACTTAATAATTTCTCTTTGGCTCCCTTATATTGAATCACCGATTCTGCATTGGTCATGGCCATATCTATTGCTTGTTCTTGTGATAAGCCAAAATATTGTGCAGCGGTAAAGGTGGCACCAAATGCATCACCAGCCCCCGTCGTTTCCTTAATGTTGATCCCCTCTAGAGGCTGCCCATGATAGAGGTTTTTCCTATCATAAACATAGACACCTGCAGAGCCATCGGTAATCACGAACATCGACGGTGATAGAACTTCCAACGCCTTCATTAGCACTTCGGGTTCTGGGTCGTCCTTATAACGCTGCCCCAAAAACGTCGCAGCTTCTTCTTTGTTTAAAATAAGTACATCAACTTGTTCAATGAGATCCGCTAAAGAGTCATATCCCAATTCGGTTTGATAATTACTGGGATTAAACGCGACCTTACCCTGGTGAGATTTCAGCAGTGACACGATGGTGTCAAAGCTATCCTCCAGCATGCTAGATATATACAACCACTGAGATTCAAATGGGACAATATCTTTAGCGAACAGGTGATTATTTGCCCCCTTAAATGCGAGAATACTCCGGTCATCGGCAATGCTATTTAAAATAATAGACACCCCCGTCTGCCCTTCACAACCACCAATAAAATCGATGCCTTCTTCAGACAGGGCCTGCAAAACAAACACACCATTTGCATCCGCACCTAATTTACCCAAAAACGCAGTGTGTAATCCCAAGCGAGCCAACGCCACCGCACTATTGGTGCCACCACCTCCCGTGGTTATATTGAGTTCTTTAACCAGCAATTTACTGCCCAAGGGGTAGGCTATCAGCTCCTCTGAAGTAGTTCGGGTTTGGATTTTGATAAGCTCTGAGTCAGTGTCCGCAAACTGATCGACAGTAGCACTCCCAATACTTACAAAGTCATAACTCATCTAGCATATTTCCTTTGTGCATATAATCGGTTTACCCCTAGCTGCGAACCTCGACATCACTGCTATCCGGCAGTCCTGTCGCTCTTTATTAGATTAAGTATAGATCTCTCTCACAGAAGTGACGAACTGTAGTGATTAAATAGTGATTAAATAGTGATTAAAAAGCGACGAAAAAGGGCCTACATTCAACCCATTACATTGGGGTATACGGAGTTAGACAGAAAAATCGACCCGCTGTTCAATGAATAAACTCAAGATCCAAGTATCCCATCAGCCAATAGGCAAGCAAGGAACACAGTGACAATAAAGCAATAATCATTATCGCGAGACCAGCATCTAACGTCTGATGGTTAGTGCCTAACTTTTCTATGTTGGCGTTAGCGCCCAGCGCACCATCTAATAGACCTTCTTGCTGCAGTGTTGCTCTCAACTCACGTTCTTGGCCCTGGAAATGCCTTTCGATTAACCGATAATTTCGTCTATTCGCCTTCCATGCAACATCCAGAACATCACCCACTAACGGCAACAGGCCAATAATGAGCTCAAATCCAATGTTAAATATCATCCTCATAATCGTACGCATAGGTAAGCGAAAACGAACCGCTTTATAGACAAAATAACTGGATAGAATAGCCCCTGCACCATCTCCTACTACGGGAAGCAACCCGATGATGGCATCCCAGCCAATGCGAACACCTAAAAGCGGGATTACAAAGGCTTCATCCAACAAAATACTTAGACGCTCCAGCTGGGCCTTTTGCTGAGTAATCAGTGCCAGCTGAGCTTGCGGGTTAGAACAACTAATCTGAGTCTTTGTCATCTAAAATAAACCGCAAACCAACACCATCAGCTTCCACCCTCACGATTTCCATTTTTATAATGGGGGCATCGTCCATCATGCCCTGTACCTGCCCTTCAAGTATGCTGCCAATCGGTGGTAATTCAAACTCATCGGTCATCAAAAATATTCCGCCATCAGAAATATCCCGGCTTTTTACCTCAATTTGACCTATTTCAGTATGGGTCACCCGCATGCGGCACTTCAGCATCGTTCGCTGAGACTTCCTTAGCTCACTCATTACTCACCATTTAATAACAACTCATGCAAACTACGACAATAATATTCTCGCTAGCAAAGCCAACTAGGTGGGTTTTGCTAGGTGTTAGTAAATATAGCCGCTAGAATACACAATTTCAAAATAACCATTTAAACAGCAACCTTTTAAACAGCAGAGCGCAGATGAGCGAAGAACGATTCCAAGATTTAGAAATGCGGGTCGCATTTCTTGATGATATCGTAGATAAATTAGACCAAACTGTCACCCACCAACAAATTCAAATTGAAGAGCTTAAGCGCCAACTTCACCTCAGCTTGAACCAATTGGGGCAAATGAAAGAGTCACTAAAAGAGCAAGTAACCGATGAGCCGCCGCCTCATTATTAGTTCAATTCAGTGTGCTAGTTACCAACCCAACGCCTTTTTAACAAAAGGTAGTGTAATGAGCCGCTGCTCACTTAAAGACAGTGTGTCCAGCTGATCTAGCACTGCTTGCAACGACGAGATATCTCGTGGAGAACGTTGCACAATATAGCGGGCGACATCTAATGAGAGTTGAAAGCCACGCTTGTGCGCACCTGAAACCATAAGCTCTAGCTTATCTTCATCTGATAAGCCGCAAACTTGATACACCTCTCCAGAGCATAAACGCGACCGAAGGTCAGGCAGCTTTACCTCCAACTGACGAGGAGCAGAGCGCGCACTGACCACCAAGGAATTGTCAGCGTCAAATAGCTTATTGTATAGATGAAAAAAACCCTCTTCCCAATTGCTTTGCCCTAACAGTTGATCAATATCATCAATACACACAAGATCGAAGTGCTCCATGCCGTCCAATACCTCTGGGCCAAATTCCATCAGCTGCTCGGCTTCCAAATAAATACACTGCCATTGAGCCTGTGTCACCAATTGGCACTGTGCCTGTAACAAATGGCTTTTGCCACAGCCTTGTTCACCCCAAATAAAGTAAAAATGGCGCTCTTTAGCTGCGGGCAAACCCACAAGCCCGGCAACAAGCTGGGAATTCCCACCCACCATAAAGCCGTCAAAATCTCGTTTGGGTTTTAGACCCAGACTTAACGTTAACTGTTGCCATGCTTTCTGTGTATTTTGCTCAATCATAGATAGCCAAATAAAAGGACCGACTCATCGCGGGGTTACTTTAACCGTTTTTGCTTCACTAACACCCAAGAAGATATATTGGGCGCCACTTACAATACAAGAC
The DNA here is from genome assembly GCA_002402125.1 of Moraxellaceae bacterium. GTDB lineage: Bacteria > Pseudomonadota > Gammaproteobacteria > Pseudomonadales > Ketobacteraceae > 42-54-T18. The sequence goes on along the minus strand of NVVG01000004.1, from coordinate 310 downwards.
AATGCCACCAATATATTACCTGTTGTTAATAGTCCAGCTGGCAGCTCGAACAAAGCCAGGCTGGTTAATACCAACAGAGCTTGTACGATCATCAGAAAGGTACAAAGCTTGCCCAAAAGTGTTGGCGTGGCTTCAAAATGCCTCACATACACCCAAATCCACAATGCGCCAGCAAAGATTAACACATCACGCCCTACCACTAAGTAGGTCAACTCCAGGGGGATATGCCCTAGTAAACCTAATACTACATAAGATGCGATCAACAACATCTTATCTGCAAGAGGGTCTGCCATAGAACCAAACCAGCTGT
>NVVG01000199.1 GCA_002402125.1 Moraxellaceae bacterium | reverse complement strand
CTTTAAAGCTTGAAAATACATTTGATGGCCCTTGGGGTTTTCTTTTTTCTAAAGCAGTTGAAGTATTTGCCAACGGTTTAGCTAAACTGCGTTTTTACACTGAGCATGTCGAAGTGTTAATGCAATTTAGGTTTTGTTATAATTCGTTTTTTTTCTTAGTTATTACTTTAATCAACTTATCAATATCTTCTTCGTTGTTATAGTAATGAATACCTAAAGTTATAATATCACTATCAGATCTTGCAATAATCGATTCACCTTTTAAGTTGCTCTTACTGATGCCATAGGCTTTGATATTTACAATTCCAGAAAGATTTTCCCGTTTAAAATTTGATATGATTTTGATGTTGTTTTCTTCGCATTTCTCCAAACAATATTCAACCAGGTTAAGTACTCTTTTTTGAATATCATTGATACTTAACGATTCTATTTGTTTTGCCATAAAACCTAAAATCAAAATATTCAAATAGGGTGTTTTTCCCAACTCATAAGCTGAGGCCTCATTTATTACTTTATAGTTAGATGTATCATGAGGTTTGGAAAGATAATCAACACTCGTAAATCCTAAGAATGGCTTTTTATATCCTTTGGTAATATTATCGCTTAGATACATTCCGCCGATACCTGTTCCAGAGTTCATCCATTTATAGGCGTGAAAAGTCATAGCATCAATATGTAAATCTTTGACATCAATTTCAAATACCCCGAAAGATTGAGTGGCGTCTACAATGAAAAGAATATCTTTTTCTCGACATAATTCACCAATTTGTTTTAGATTCTGACGAAATCCAGTTCTGTACATAACATGACTGGTTATAATGATTTTAGTATCACTATGAATTGCGTTTAGAATATCTTCAAAGTAAATTTCTCCATTTATGTCAGATTCGACAAAGTCTACCTTGTATCCTTTGTTAAGCCATGGTAGCGAGCTATTGGGGAAATCATCTTTGAATGTAAGAACTCGGCAGTCATTATTCAAGCTGTAAGCCAGTGTATTCATGGCAAATGAAGTACTTGGTACAAAGGAGAAATTAGAACTCTTACCGTTTATAAGTTTCGAAAAGTGCTCCCTAATCTTTTCCACTTCAATATCCCATTCTGCGTATATTTCACTGCCATGAAGACTTTGTTCTGTGAGCCGCCTTTTGGTTTCCTCTATCAGCGAATAAGATATTGGCCCTCCTCCTTGAGTTTGAAGATATATTTGTTTTTCAAAAATAGGAAAGTCTTTTCTGGTTTCATTCCATTTATTCATTGTACTCTATGGATTATAATGGTTGCAGCTACGTACTGTGCGGATGGGTACTGAGGTTGTTTTCTCGAAGTTAATAATAGATTTGTTAACACACAATTGAACGATTCGAAGTAATTACCCGGATAGAGAATGTAGTTGTGATTCTCAAGTTGTTCAGTGCTACTTAAACAAAGTTTCAGGGCCATTATTAGATCGCATCGACCTCCATGTAGAAGTTACTCCAGTGGACTACGACGACCTATCAAGTGAAATGCCTCAAGAAGGAAGTGTCGAGATTCGAAATAGGGTAGTGGCCGCTCGTAAGATTCAGGTAAAACGTCTTGAAGAAGCAAGGGATGTAACAAGTGACTTGTCGGTACCACATTCCAATTCTGAGATGTCGAGTCGAGATATAAGAAAGTTTTGCAAGTTGGACCGAAGAAGCGCTGAGTTGCTAAAAAAAGCAATGAATAGTTTGGGGTTTTCAGCTCGGACTTATGATCGGATATTGAAAGTGGCCAGGACGATAGCGGATTTAGAGAAGATGGCTGATGTTCAAGCGATCATATCGCTGAGGCGATACAGTATCGGAGTTTGGATCGTGAGAATTGAGCGGGGTAGGTTTGGATCGTGAAATTCTGATAGCTATCAGGAGGGCGGGGTGAAATTGTTTATTGAAGGACTGTAAGAACGGAAATACAAAAATCGAAACCGAATATTTCAACGAGCATTATCGAGAACCAAAAGTGAATCAAATTGCTTATTGATTTATAGACCAAGTTGCCACTACTGCATTGATTTCTGTTGGATCAGGGGCATTTGTATCCGTGTAAGAACCTTTCAACGTGATAGTACCGTTTTGAATAGCACTTGGTAATTGCATGATTAGTGTCCCAGAAATAAGAGTAAACGTTCCAAGTTTTAAATTAGCAGGAAGTTCAGCTATTGGAGCGGTTTTAACAAGTGTTAAGCTATAAATTAAAGTACGCGAATTTTTAAATTCTACTAGTGCAGTGGTGTAATTGGATACGATTGTTGTGTTTACTGATGCTGTGGCGTTTAGTACATACGCTGGAAGTGATAGTGGTAATGCCATTTTTAGTTTAGTTTAAAAATTAATTAATAGAATATATTAGTGGAAATTATTTCCGCGAATAGATGCTTTTCACCAGTTTAAATTAGATGTCTCATAATTTTTTAGCAGTGAATGGTAAAATCAAATTGTTAGATAATCACATTTTTGTTGAATTCAGTTCTGAAATATGGAAATAAAATTTGCGAGAATTACAACAGAAAGGTTAAAATAGGTATAAGTGCGCAATGTTTTCAGTGGATATTGCAATTTATCACGAACATTTTATCGAATTTGCGGTAAAAAGTTTAATTAGATAAAGCATATTCCCTTTGTAAGCTGTCTTTATTCCGTTAATTTGAAGGAAGCAAAACAAGTACAGAAATGGATAAAATAGCAAGCCCCCCTCTTTTTATGAATTCATTGCATTTGGGCAACACATCCTTGATCGAATAATGTGGTGAATTATCCCAAGGTAGAATGATAGTTGAATTCTTAGCTATATTGTGCTTGATAAGGGTGGGGCGAGGAGCGAGTATTAGCTCAGTTCTATGTTATGTAGATTAATTATTGTTTTACTAAAACTTGATATGCATACTCTTCATCAACTTTTAGTATCCACTCCATAGTATCATTTCCTATTCTAATTTTCCATTGATCATAATCTTCGATTTCATTTTCAGGATCAATTTCATAGCCCCAATCAAAGAAGGTTGTGTTGTTTTTAGTTAGTTCCCATTTCCAATCATGATCTATTTCATTGTCGATATGGTAAACACCATTCGTTCGGAAATCATATAACAACTCGTCGTCCATTAAAATAGTATTCCCTCGACTTCCATCTGACATCTCTACAGTCATAAATGATGCTATAAGTTTCCATTTGCCTATCATCTGATCTTCTTTAATTGGTTTGACCAGATCATATTTTTCTTCAATAGCTTTTCTAGTAAGTGTTTGTTGGCTAGTTATAGCATTTAGATTTTCTCCATTCGTTTGCATTGCGCATGCAAATAACAAAAGGGTAGTGAGGACAATAGTGATTTTCATGAAGTCAGATTTGGTTATCATTCTACATAACGGTTAGTATATGAAACGTAGCACCACAGAGGGTGTTATGATTTCAGATACAGTGTTACCCGCTTTTTATTCTTTAAATTCAAGTATATGTCTATAATGAGAGAAAGTGTCTATGTGAACACGTCAAAAAGAGAGAAATTACTCGTCACTAATTATCAATTTATCCGCCACAATGATTTTATTGTTTTCCATTAGCTTAAAGAAATATACCCCACTTGGTAAGTTGTTACGTGATAGCTGTATTTCCTGTCCTGAAATATTTTCTATTTGTTTTATCAATTGCCCATAAGTATTGTAGATCTTTAGTTCTGCTTTATATACTGGCGTGCTAAATTGAATTGTTGTAGAAGAATTAAATGGATTAGGATATATTTTATTATCTATCTCTTTAAATGAACCTATTCCAACACTTACATTACTATTATACCGTACTAATACCATGCTAATGGTGGAGTCGTTCAAAGCATAGCCATAGCCCCCTAGTAGAATTTTACCGTTGCTATCAATGCCCAATGATTTACCGAAGCTTTTAAAAGAAATTCCGATAGGAGTAATTGTTTTCCCGCCTATACCAAAGTTAGTATCCAAAGTACCATCGCTATTATAGCCTACCAATGTCAAATGATTTTGGTTGGAACCATCTTTAGACGTTCCAGCCAATATAATTTTTCCATCGCTCTGAATTACCACCGAATTATCTGAGCCCTGAGTTCCATCTCCAACAGGCGTGGTAATTATTCCGCCTATACCAAAGGTATTATCTAAACTTCCATTGCTATTATATCTTGCCAATGTAAAATCATTTTCACTACTACCACTACTTCGACTGTATCCTCCCAGTACAATTTTCCCATCGCTCTGAATATCCATTGAATAACTTTTACCATAAGGTGAAATAAGTGTTGTTACTTTTCCGCCTATACCGAAGGTGGTATCCAAAGTTCCATTAGTATTATATCGCTCTATAGTAAATCCCGTATTGCTCCATGGCTCGTAGTATGAACCTCCTAGCAAAATTTTCCCATCACTCAATATACTCATTGAATTACCTCGTCCCAAGCCTCCAGTTACAACTCCGTTTGTGTCGAAAGTGTTATCTAAGGTTCCATCTGTATTATATCGAAGTATGATAAAATAAGAGTTATCATTAGTGTTATGCTGACCATATCCTCCTAGCAGAATTTTTCCATCACTCTGAATTACAACTGAATTCCGGACATTGTTATAATAACCTGGGGCATCACCAGGAAATACCATGCCCCCTATGCCAAAAGTGTTATCCAATGTCCCATCACTATTGTATCGAGCTAAAATAGACCCTCCTAATAAAATTTTCCCATCACTTTGAATAGCTATAGAATTGCCAGCTCCGTAAGCTGTAATTACTTTACCGCCTATGCCAAAAGTGTTATCCAATGTCCCATCACTATTGTATCGAACTAAATTAGACCCTCCTAATAAAATTTTCCCATCACTTTGAATAGCTACAGAATTGCCAGTTCCGTTAGGTGTAATTACTTTACCGCCTACGCCAAAAGTGTTATCTAAAGTGCCCGCTGACTGAGAAAAAGAATAAGTTGAAAAACCACCTGATATCAAAAAGATAAACAGCAGTTGAGCAAGAAGTTTTTTGGTTGGAAATTGGTCTGTCATTAAAAGTGTTTTTAGATGATTATGGGTGGTCAAATGCTTTGCTATCATTTTTTTGTTGCCAATGATTATAATGCTAAGATCGCACTTGTTTTTGTGATGTAACGTTTAATATTGATTTTCTTGTCTTTTTACATTGCGGGTAACGGTTAGTGTATGGCGCGTTTTAATGCGCTATATACCGTGTTAGCAAATGTTGATTAATAATAATTCCTCAGATAACTGCGAAGCTCTTTTATTGTAATGTCATGAAAAAAGGATACTGTAGTATAAGTATTATACATGAGATTATAGTACAATGACCCTACAACAATGACACTGCCATCCTCAAGCTCCAGATACACAAATTGAGGGTTTATAAAAGCTACATTTTCGATGTCTAACAGCTTAAACGTTGAATCATATTTTTTCTCAAGGTCAGCTATATATTTTTCTCGAGAATATTCAGATACTTCCAATGATTTCTCTAAATTCTCTTTGTAAATCCTTTTATAAAAAGTTATTCCGATGACAGTACTGTCATTCTTTAAATGCGCTAAAAATTTACAATTATTAATGTGTCCATTCTGATGGTATTTGTCTAAGTCAAACGTTTTTCGAGCTACTTCATTTGTCATGGGCAGATTGAATTTTTTTTCTTCAAATTTAATCTGGGTAGTATCTACTTGTCCAAAAAGAGTAAGATTGGCCAAAATGTACAGCGTTGTTATATAAATTTTCTTCATGATTTTATGTCCATATTAAACGTTCCAAATATTTTCAAACGTTTCTTGATTTTTGCTAACCATATGTATGTGAGGTGTTTCGGTTTTAAATGTACAAGCTTCCGTTTAGCACAGAGCCACATTATTATATTTTGTTTTTAACTTTTTTATTTTAAACACCAAATTAAACATGGGGCGATAATCCCAAAATAGCACAGCCCTTTCAGTTTGGCATTTAATAGCGATGTTTTATACATGTTGTTAGCTACTATTCAATTATTTCATATAATAAGGGTGTTAATATACCTCTCGATTTCAAAGATTCTTTATTCATATTAAAATGGCTAATTGTCATTTGATTCAAGTATTTCTCTAAAGATTCAAAACCTAATTCTTTACGGATTAAATTGACATTTAAAATGTCTTCTAGTGTTTTAGGGTAAGCCTGTCCTGTTTCTGTGTAGTATTGAACTTGGGTTCCATAAAGCTGTTTTCCCCCAGAATTAATCATTACTCGGTCATATAATAATCCATAATGTCTAGAGTTTGCATTATTTTTATCAACTTGAGTTTTCATAGAAACTAGTACGTTTGACTGAAAAGTTGTGTTAAAATCACAATGTTGAATGATTACCCAATAATAAGTTTCCGCAGATTGCCCAATTTCTTTATATCCTAAATAACCGTGAGAATTAAATATTGTCTTGATTCGAGAGTAATTCAAGTGAAAAATACTATCCTTATATATGGTAAATTCATCCCAGGTCATTTCATTTATAGGAAGTCCTGAAGCAGTTTGGTCAAGTTTCCCCATTCTAATTATTGAATCGGAAAGTTCCTTATTAAATTCTAATGAATGAGACGTTTGGCCAAATAAACTGTGACTTAAACAAAATAATATAATAATAAATTGTTTCATTTTCTTTGATTGTAGCCAACGGCTGAGGCTAGAAAGTCGTACGGACTTCTAACTAAGACTTGTTTTCCGAAGATAGGAATGATTTTCTAAACTTAAGTGATATAACGAAGCATAAGCCCCGTATGCCTTTTAAGCCTTTGTTAGGTGCTTTATTATTTCGATTGGAAATATCTGAATTTCAAGAACTCTAGTGCTTATCGGTTATAAGACTCGCAAATTATCTTGCCAATCCGAGCTGAATTCTCCTAGTAACTTATGAAATTTCATTTGTCATTTTTTTGTGGAACACTACTCCTTAATATGAAATTGTTTGCATGTACTTCACTCGTCGTCGTTTGTCAAACGATATTGAAGTGTATCCAAGATCATCGTTGGAATTATAATAAATAAATTCGGAGCGACAATCATCACGACTTAAAGATTCTTTCCTCATGATTAGATCTTCAGGACCAAAAATATTCCTAACATATCTTTTTCTTTTCCCCTTTAAACAAGTCGAAAAATAACTTTTCCGAATAAACAATAGTGCCATCCACCTAGTAGTATCTCCATCATTTTCGAGTGAAAAATTTGAGATTGTATCTTGATAAATTTCACCAAGTCTCTCAAGATTACTGCAATCGCAGTTCTTGTTTTGAGCTTGACTATAACTGCAAAGAGATAAGACGAGTAATACTAATGTTGTTTTCATGCTATTTAAGCTAAGTTCAAGGGGGCAAGTGATGGAGCACGAATTGTTAACTATTGACAAAAGGTAATTATTAAACCTCAATTATTACGCACTTTGGGAATCAAATTATGGGTTACGAGAATAGTTGTTTAGCAAGTCATGGTTAATTGCACCTAACGATTAGTATCTGAAGCGTAGTATCCCGAAGGGTACTATGATTTCATATACAGTGTTATGTGTGTTGTTATATCGTTAAGTCTCTACTTAAATCAAAAATATCGGCATCATTTTCTTCTAATAGGTCTTCAAATACACGATACTCAATTATTCAATAATGTCGGATTTAAAACCCCTTATTTGGATCAAGTTGATCGTTGGGAATTGATTTCAAATTTTCGAAGCTTGTCGCCTTTTTTATCACTCCCATATTGTTGTATTCAAGGTCGATACCTTTCCATATCCATCCTTCAATATTATGTGATTTGCTCTTCCAACCGCTCGCTTGCTTGTTAACAATCATTTTATCACCCAATTGATCATATGAATAACTTAATTGCGCTACATCACCATGAGAAAAAAGAGATAGCTCAGTGTCTTTAGGACGTAGAAATGCATTATCACTTGAATTCTTTTCCTCCCCCATTGAGATATACTTGCAATTATAGGATGTTTCCTTATCACCAGTCCAGATCATCTTAACCTTATTATGGTTCTTGGCAGAATGATGTATGTCCTGCTCAATAACAACACGCTTCCCGTATTGATCAAACCAAACCGTTTCTGAGCCTGTCCATTTTCCAGAATACTCGAATGTTATTTTTCCTGATGCGACTCCAAAAATTTTATCTGCTTCATTAACTTCTTCAAGCGTATCTTCAATCATATCTTTAGTCTCATCCGGTGAGTCCATAATTTTATCAGCTACGGTATCAGCATCTCCACAGGAAAAAAACAAGAATAAAATGACAGGCAGTACGAGAAGAAGAACTTTCATAAGTTGCAAATAATTGGTTGTGCTTTATAGCACTTCAAGATACTAATTTACTTTAAAGAAGGTGGAATTCAGAGTGTTAATTTTCGTTTGGATTCATACTCGATTGATTACTATCATAAATTACAATTGTTGACATGTTTTCATAGCAGGACAACCTCATTTTGATCTTTATCGTAATTCCGTTGATATGAAAATTGCTCTTTTTTCGACCACTTCATATTACACATAACAAGTGGATAAACAA
>NVVG01000198.1 GCA_002402125.1 Moraxellaceae bacterium | reverse complement strand
TCTATCGTGAATTGTTTTATAACAATATTGAAGGTTTTGTCACCAATGCCTTCCCCATATTAAGAAAACTGACGGCGGATGAAACATGGCATGCCATGATCCGAGACTTTATGATCAAACATCATTGCAAATCACCGTTATTTCACGAAATTGCCCGTGAGTTTTTAGCTTATCTAGAAGATGAACGTGATTTAATCAATGATCCGGTTTTCATCAAAGAGCTGGCGCATTATGAATGGGTGGAACTGGCCTTAAGTGTCTCGGATGCAGATGTCGATGAACTTAAGCTTGAGAAAATTCAAGACCCGCTTAAGGAGAAGTTTAATACCTCAGCGCTCGCATGGCCCTTGGTCTATCACTATCCCGTGCATCAAATTGGTCCAGATTTTCAACCTCAGGAAACGAGCGATACGCCTGTCTTCCTTTTGGTTTATCGCAGCAATGATGATCGCGTGACCTTTATGGAGTTAAACCCAGTCAGTGCACGATTGATTGATTTGTTAAATGAAGGCAAAACCGGCCAACTTGCTGCCGAGCTTATTGCTCAAGAGTTACAACACCCTAATGCTCAAGTGGTGATTGAAGGTGCTACTGCATTGCTCAATGATTGGCTGCAACGCGGAATTTTAGTTCACGCATAAAAAAGCCGAGTAGAAACTCGGCCTTTTTTTACCCTCAGTCTTGACACTWTCAGCTGAGCTGCAAGTCCAAAAACTTTGGGACTGTTTACTATTCGATTTAAGCAGTTGCTAATTGAATCGCTTCAGCTGATAGACGAGTAATCTCATCCCAGTTTTCTGCATCAACTAAGTTGGCTGCACACATCCATGAACCACCGACAACAGCTACGTTAGGCAAGCTGTAATATGTGTTTACATTCTTTTGGTTTACACCACCTGTTGGGCAGAATGTGATTTGTGGAATTGGAGCGCCAATTGATTTTAACATCGGAACACCACCCGCAGCTTCTGCAGGGAAGAATTTCATTTCGGTAATGCCTTTCTCAAACAAGGCTAGTGCTTCACCTGGTGTAGAAACACCTGGAAGGAAAGGTACACCTGTTTTTAAAGCAGCATCCGCTAATGCAGACGTTGTACCCGGGCTTACAATAAACTCAGCACCCGCTTCAATCGCAGCGTTTAATGTTTCTTCATTAATGATAGTACCTGCACCAACAATCGCATCAGGAACCTCAGCCTTAATGCGACGAATAGATTCCAACGCTGCATCTGTACGTAAAGTGATTTCCAATACTGTTAAACCACCTTTCACCAATGCTTTTGCTAATGGCACTGCATGATCGGCATTATTGATAACCATTACTGGCATCAACGGTGAAATATCCATGATTTCTTTTATTGTTTTGCTCATTAGTTTGTTATTTCCAAATAAATATAATTTATGTAATACAGTGATTATTCTGTGTTAAACATGTTGATAGCACCTGTCTCAGCTGATGAGACACCTTTACGGAAGCTATCAAATAACTCTCTACCCATGCCATAGTGATGCTCAGTATCACCCTTGATGCACGGTATACGATTTGCAAATACTTCGTCATCAACCAAGATATTAAGCTCGCCTGTTTTTGTATTCAAATGTAATACATCGCCGGTTTTCACACGTGTTAATGGGCCACCAACTTCACATTCTGGGCACATATGAATAGCCGAAGGTATTTTACCTGAGGCCCCTGACATACGACCGTCAGTGACGATAGCAACATGGAAACCTTTATCTTGTAATGAACCTAAAAGTGGCGTCAATTTATGAAGCTCTGGCATACCGTTGGCTTTAGGACCTTGGAAGCGTAAGACCACAATGACGTCTTGTTCCATCTCGCCACGTTTAAACGCTGCAACCACATCATCTTGATCATCAAAGACCATTGCGGGTGCTTCTACAATTTGATGCTCTTCAGCGACTGCCGAAATTTTCGACATGCCACGACCTAAATTACCGTGAATCAGGTGTAAGCCACCTGTTTCTGAGAACGGTTCTTTAACTGTGCCAATCACTTTTTCATCTAAAGATTTCCCAGGACCTTCTTCCCAAATTAAGTTGCCATCAACCAGTTTTGGTTCTTGAGTATAGGAGCTCATTCCTCGCGTTGGCGCGACTGAGACAATATCTTCGTGCATTAAGCCACTTTCAAGTAACTCACCAATCAAGACACCCATACCACCGGCAGCTTGGAAGTGATTAATATCAGCATCACCATTTGGATAAATTCGGGTAAGTAATGGAATAATATTAGTGATTTTATCGAAATCATCCCAGTTGATGATAATGCCAGCTGCTTTGGCAATCGCCACTAGATGCATCGTGTGATTAGTTGAACCACCCGTAGCCATCAAACCTACAATCGCATTCACGATCGCTTTTTCATCAATCATATGACCAATAGGACGGAAATCATCACCCATAGCGGTGTATTTCAATACTTGTTCTGTAGCACTCTTTGTTAAAGCATCACGTAATGGTGTATTAGGGTTAATGAATGAACTGCCAGGTAAATGCAGCCCCATCATTTCTACCATCATCTGATTACTGTTTGCTGTACCGTAGAATGTACATGTACCCGCACTGTGGTATGAAGCAGACTCTGCTTTTAATAACTCATCACGACCCACTTTTCCTTCAGCGTAAAGCTGGCGGATACGTACTTTTTCTTTATTAGGCAAACCACTTGGCATTGGACCGCCCGGCACGAATACCGCGGGCAAATGACCAAAGCTTAATGCTGCAATTAATAAGCCTGGTACGATCTTGTCGCAAATACCGAGGAATAAAGCACCATCAAACATGTTGTGACTTAAGCCAATAGCCGCTGACATTGCAATAACATCACGGCTGAACAAGGATAGTTCCATGCCCGGTTGACCTTGCGTCACACCATCACACATCGCAGGTACACCACCTGCAAATTGTGCAATACCACCGGCATCGATAGCTGCTTGTTTAATGAGATCAGGATAATCTTTATAGGGTTGATGAGCAGACAGCATGTCGTTGTAGGCTGAAATAATACCGATATTGGCTTTGACTGATGCCGATAAATCGGCTTTTTCTCCAGGAGCACATGCAGCAAAACCATGAACCAAATTACCACAGGCTAATTGAGCGCGATGAGGTCCATTTTGGACAGCAGCATCAATTCGTGCCAGATATTTAGTTCGGCTTTCGCGGCTTCTTTCTATAATATCGTTGGTTACTGCTTCTAGTACTGGATGAACCATAAATTCTTCTCTCTAATTGCTTTATTATTATTATTGTTTGTGCAAGTACAAAACGACGCAAGCCTAAAGTAATTTAGACCGCTAATAAATCTTCAAGCGGACCGAGTAGCATACCTTAATTAGGCGATTCCCGCCATCTGAGAGATGGTTTCATGCACCATAAAGGTTCATTATCCATGACAATAAAACTACTTGGGGCACGGTTACCAATGGCAAAAACAAGGCTATTTTCCACGATTTAGTAGTTTCTCTTAACGATATAATCTCGGTGTAATCTGTTGATACACCTGTCATTAAAAATGCAAAACCATTGCCCGGCGCTTGTGCACGAGTGACCAAATCAGCGGCAATGGGTGTCGAACCTTCAGAACAAATTTCCAAAATCGTGGCGATGACTAAGGTCATGCCTAAACCGGCCAAGGTAGCACCAAAATAAGTCTGAAAACTGTCAATCGGYACAAAAGTWCGTATCGCCGMTGCCAGYAAYACCCCAAGCAATAACCAACGYACTAACATGCGTGAATCTCTTAAGCCTTCCCATAACATCGACGTCCACCAAYTCATRTCGAAATTRGTCGCTCGTAGACGTTTTTTTGCTTCTGGCCACGGTTTAAATCCATTTAATTCRAYGGTATTAGGGTTRGCAGGCAAAGMTTTTGTTCTKACTAAGCGMTCAAATATCAGCCCACTGATAATGCCGATCACCATAGAACATAYGATAAATAACAARGTCCAATACCASCCAATCAACGCGATTAGAATGACGGTTAATGATAAAGAGTTCCATGGACTKGCWATYAAAAAGGCCATGACYTGMCCYAAACTTGCGCCTCGCTGATATAAACGCATGGCTACYAGTAATATTCCATGGCTACACAAATCTAGAAACACACCGGCAACGGTTGCACGCAATATGCCGATAAAACTATCACCCTTACCTAATAAAGAACCGACAAATTCACGTGGAACTCGCCCCAATAAACCCACAAAAAACATGCCTAATGCTAAACCTATCCACATGCTATTCATCAAAAAATGGATGGCTTCTGTCATTTGGCCAAGTGCAGGAAGACTCGATCCAAGTTCTGCGGTAAAAAACAAATCTAGCAGGTAGCCGATGGTCACTAAACTTAATGTCGACCATAATAATAAATCTGGTCTCGATTTTTTTCCCGGTTCACTATCGCAGCAAGACGTTTCTTTAGGAGGCTCAGGCATTTCACAACACGATGACATGCAAACTCCTCTTAATCTTAAGGTATGATCTAAGGCTAAATAACTTGGACGTACTATTGTACGACCTCACCACTTGATTGAAAATTCATTTTCCAAAGGCAATAAAGTAATGATAGAAGGTAAACCTCTACGCACGGTACGCAGCTTTGTACGTCGTGAAGGCAGATTAACACCAGGTCAGCAACGAGCCCTTGATGAATTGTGGCCACAATTTGGCATTGAAGACAGCAGTGAGCCACTGGATCTTAATGCTTTATTTAATCGTGATGCGCCTAAAGTGTTAGAAATTGGTTTTGGTAATGGCAGTACTCTGGCAGAAATGGCCGCGGCGCAACCCGAACAAGATTTTATTGGTGTAGAAGTTCATCGCCCTGGTGTCGGTCAGTTGCTTAACTTAATCGCTGAACTTGGCCTGACAAACTTACGTGTTGCCTGTACCGATGCGGTTGAGTTACTCAAGCATCGACTTGCAGATAATAGTCTTGATCGGGTGCAACTCTATTTCCCGGATCCTTGGCATAAAAAACGTCATCATAAGCGTCGTATCATTCAAGCCGATTTTGTTGCAGTGTTAGCCAGCAAGATTGAATCTGGTGGTCATTTACATATGGCAACAGATTGGGAGCACTATGCAGAACATATGTTAGATGACCTATCTAATAGTGAAGACTTTATTAACTGTGGTGATGAATCAGGGTTTATTCCTCGTCCAGATTACCGACCACTCACCAAATTTGAACAACGTGGCCATCGTCTAGGTCATGGTGTCTGGGACCTACTTTTCAAACGCCGATAAGTCTTCACAATGCTTGCACTACAGTCTTGCTTAGTGATACCTTGCCCTTGTTGCATTTTTTACAGGATTACAAGTAGTTATGGCGCGATACAAACAGTTTAAATTAGGTGTGCTTTTGGTTGCATCAACCTTCAGCACATTAAGCTATGGCGCCGGATTTGCCATTCAAGAACAAAGTGTCACAGGATTAGGACGAGCTTTTGCAGGTAGTGCAGCGGTAGCAGAAGATGCCAGCACCATCTTTTTTAACCCTGCGGGTCTAACATATTTGGAAAGTTCTGAACTAGCTGTCGGTTTAAATTTCATTAAACCCAGAAGTGACTTTCAGGATTCAGGTTCCACTTTCCCGTTCGGCTCTTTAGCAGGCAACGATGGAAAAGATGCTGGCGTAGAAGCGCTAGTTCCCAACATATACTATGCCCATAAAATTAATGATAAAGCTTTTGCTGGTATAGGTATTAATGTTCCCTTTGGCCTAGCAACTGAATATAGCGATAATTGGGTTGGCCGTTACCATGCAATTAAGTCAGATTTAAAAACGATAAATATCAATCCTGCTTTTGCCTTTAAAGCTACGGAAAAACTGTCATTAGGTTTTGGAGTGAATCTGCAATATATTGATCTTGAACTTACTCAAGCTGTTGATGTCGGCACTGTTTGTACCGTTGCGGGTGGCGCAGTGGCTGCTGCCTGTGGTGCTCCAGCCGCGAATGATGGCAAAGCAAAGTTAACCGCTGATGATTGGAGTTGGGGCTATAATCTGGGCTTAATCTATCAGGCTACAGAAGCTACTCGTCTCGCCATAAGCTATCGTTCTAAAGTTTCACATCATTTAACCGGTGATGGAAAATGGTCAATACCGACTAATGCACAACCATTCCAATCAGCACTAGGATTTATAGACGGTGACATTTCTGGTGATATTGCCCTGCCAGAATCAGCCTCCTTTGCTATTCATCATCAGATAAATAGCAAGTGGGCCATTATGGGCGATGCCACATGGACGAGATGGGAGCGATTTGAAGATTTGACCATCAACTCTGCTATCAACCGTTTGGATACCAGTAAAGAAGAAAACTGGGAAAATTCTATGCGTTATGGCATAGGTGTTGATTACAAACATAATGACAAATGGACATTCCGAAGTGGTATTGCCTATGATGAAACGCCTATTTCTGATGACTATCGTACTGCCCGCATTCCCGGAAACGATCGTAAATGGATATCCGTTGGGGCAAGTTATAAAATGCGCGATAATATCACTATAGATGCAGGCTACACTCACCTATTTATCAGTGATCCAAAAATTGATGAAACCGATAGCAATGGCTATACCCTCAAAGGTAAGTATGAAACCAGCGTTGATTTGCTCGGCGTTCAAGTTCGTTGGTTATTGATATAACGTTAAGTTATTCTAATGTCGTTAAATACTCTAGATGTAATCAGCACTGATGAAGCACAAACTTTATATGGTTTGTTTCAACAGCGATTAAAACGTAGTCCACAACATGTTGCCTATCGTAGTTATAACAACGATTCTAAATCTTGGTATGACACAACTTGGCAACAAGTAGCTGAACAGGTTGCTCGTTGGCAAGCTGCATTCTTAGCCGAAAATCTCGAGCCAGGTGATCGGGTTGCACTTAATTTACGTAACTGCAAAGAATGGGTGTTTTTTGACCAAGCGGCGATGGGTTTAGGGTTAATAGTTGTACCGTTGTACCCTGATGACCGACCCGATAATGTTGCCTATATCCTGCATGATGCTGATGTAAAACTGCTATTACTGCAGAATACCAATCAATGGAAACGTTTGGCACCATCAATTACTGACGAACATCACCTCAAACGTGTCGTGATAAACAATAAAGATGATGAGCAATTAGATTCTCCAGCGGTGTATGCTGATGACTGGTTGCCTCAAAACGCGAGTGTTTTACATAATAGTGAAGCACAAGCTGAACAACTAGCCTCGATCATCTATACCTCCGGCACTACGGGCCGACCTAAAGGCGTGATGCTCAGTCATCACAATATGCTGTCGGTAGCATCTGGCGCCTTACAGTATTTTGATGTTTTTCCTAATGATGTCTTTTTATCATTTTTGCCGTTGTCTCATACCTTAGAGCGCACGGCAGGTTATTACCTGCCGATAATGGCTGGCGCAACAGTGGCCTACTCTCGTGGCATACCGCAACTGGGTGAAGACATGCAAAATGTTAAGCCGAGCATCATGGTTGCGGTACCTCGGGTATTTGAACGTATTTATGCTCGTTTACAGRRTCAACTYGCTGMTAAATCAATTATTGCTAAAGCACTATTTARACTAACGGTGGCCATCGGTTGGGCACGATTCCAATATCAACAAMAACGAGCMTGGTGGCATCCCGGCTTTATGTTRTGGCCSTTATTGARCAAACTGGTAGCAGACAAAGTTCAACAACGCTTAGGCGGYAATATGCGTTTGATTGTCACCGGCGGTGCWGCATTGCCACAACAGGTTGCCAAATTATTTTTAGGTTTAGGTCAAAMCTTGATTCAAGGGTACGGTTTAACTGAAACYAGTCCRGTRATCAGTGTCAATGAACCTRATAATAACTACCCTGCCAGTGTWGGCCGCCCTCTTCCTGGCATTGCGGTAAAGATTGGWGATAAYGACGAGTTGCTAGTGCAAGGTCCTGGCAATATGTTGGGCTACTGGAAYAAYCATAAAGCCACCGCACAAACGATCGATGCTCAAGGTTGGTTACATACCGGTGATCAAGCAAAAATTGGCGATAGTGGTCATATCTATATCACTGGTCGAATCAAAGATATTCTGGTTCTCAGTAATGGTGAAAAAATACCACCTAGTGATGTTGAAGCAGCCATATTAATGGACGATATTTTTGAACAAGCCTTGATAGTTGGTGAAGGTGAATCTTATTTATCAGCCCTATTAGTGCTTAACTCCGAACATTGGTTCACTTTGGCAAAACAACATAAATTAGATGCTTTTGATGCCAATAGCCTGACTAATAAGAAATTGCACAGTGAAATGATTCAGCGTTTAAGACAGCTGTTATACCAATTCCCCGCTTATGCCAAAATTCGACGGGTTACGTTAACGTTGGAGCCCTGGACTCTCGATAACGACCTACTGACTGCAACCCTGAAAGTTAAACGCAATATGGTTATCAAACATCATCAAACTGACATCGATAAGATGTACCAATAACATCTTCAAATACTTTTGCTACAAAAAAGCCCCTATCAAGGGGCTTTTTCATTTCTACTTAAGCGGACGATTGATCCACAAGTTTATTTAAGTTTATTGGGCTGCATTAGGTAACGATAAAATTAAACCACCTGATTCACCCGATAATAATGTCTGTGGGTAACTACCATTCCAACGCCGCACACTATTGTAATCAATCAACTCTCTGGTCACTGAGCGAGCCAATACCTTATTTGCGCTCGCCTGAGCTTCTGCTTCTTTTAGAATTCGA